>CAZDFV010000049.1:0-15480 GCA_964504495.1 uncultured Rhodothermales bacterium | reverse complement strand
TGGTACGAGGGGATGACCCTCGACCCCCACCACCTCCAGCAGTGGGACCGGGCCCACGACCGGGCGCTCGACGCCCGGCTCCGGGCCGTCCACCCGTACGGGTGGGGGTTCACCGGCCTCTCGGTCGACGCCGACCGGCTCGCCGGCGGGGAGGTCGCGCTCACGCGCGCGCGCGGGGTGTTCCCCGACGGGCTCCCGTTCGACGCCCCCGACACCGACCCGCTCCCGCCGCCCCGCGCCCTCGCCGACGTGTTCCCGCCGACGGCCGACCGGCTCGTCGTCTCGCTCGCGGTCCCGGTCGAGCGCCGGGCCGGGGCCAACGTCCGGCTCCGGGACGACGCCCGGGCCGAGACCCGGTTCGTGGCCGAGACCGCCCTCGTCCTCGACGAGAACACCGGGGCCGACGAGCGGGCCGTCGAGGTGGCCCGGCTCGTCCTCGGGCTCCGGGCCTCGACGGAGACGGCCGGGGCCCACGCGATCCTCCCGGCCTGCGAGGTCGTCCGGGCGCCGGGCGGGGCGTACCGGCTCTCGGACACGTTCGTCCCGCCCCACACGGCGCTCTCGGCCAGCCCCCGCGCCCTCGCCGTCGCGCGCGGGGCGCTCGAGCTCTTGACGGCGAAGTACGCCCAGTTCGCCGAGCACCGCGACGGGCTCCTCGCCCAGCGCGAGCTCTCGGCCCGCGACCTCACCGCGCTCGGGGTGCTCTCGGTCGCCGGGGCGGCGATCCCCGAGCTCTCGCACCTCGCCCACACCGACGCCCACCCGGCCGCCCTGTTCGGGGCGCTCGGGCGGCTGGCGGGCGGGCTCTCGGCCTACCTCCCCGGCCTCCACCCCCGCGACCTCCCCCGCTACGACCACGCCCGGCCGACCGACGGGTTCGAGGGCCTCGACGCCGCGCTCCGGGCGCTCCTCGGCGAGGCCGCGCCGCAGTCGAACTACCTCCGCCTCCCGCTCCGGCGCGTCCGCGACGGGCTCTACCAGGCGGACCTCCCGCCGGACCGGCTCGACGCCCGCCTGTTCCTCGTCGCCCGGAGCCGCCAGGTCCCCGAGAGCCGGCTGGCCGAGGAGGTCCCGCGCCTCGTCCGCGTGGCCTCGCCGGACACGATCGAGAAGGTGCTCCGGAGCTACACGCGCGCGCTCCCGGTCGAGCCCACGCAGCGGCTCCCGGTCGGGCTCCCGGTCGACGCCGAGGCGTCGTACTTCGCGCTCCGCCCGCGCGGGCCGTTCTGGGACGCGATCCGGGCCGCCAGCGCCCTGGCCGTCTTCGTCCCCGACGAGCTGAGCGGCGTCGAGCTCCAGCTCGTCGGCGTCGTCGAGTGACGGGGGCGCCTCGTCGCCGGGGCCTTGTCCGTCCGCGCGGCTAGAGGTTCGGGTTCTGGTTCCGCTCGTTCTGCGTGATCGGCAGGTAGCGCCACGGGCCGGGCGCGTCGAAGGGGAGCCCGAACCGCCGCTGGTCGACGAGGCGGGCGCCCGTCACGAACAGCTCCATCTCGCGCTCCCGCACGATCGTGCCCGGGCCGTCCCCGTCGAGCGCCACGCTGGCGAGCGGCGGCAGCCGGTGGCTCGCGCGGACCCCGTTCACGAGCCCGAGCGCCCGCCCCCCGTCGCCGTCCAGGCGGAGCGCCAGCTCGGCCAGCATGAGCGCGTTCTCCTGCCACGTCATGACGTCGATGGGCGAGCCGCGCTCGAGGTAGAGCCCCTGCATGTAGAACGGGACCGGGTTGCCGTCGGCGTCGGACCCGGAGATCGTGTAGAGCGCCACGCGGGCCGTGTCGAGCGCCCCGTCGAGCGCCTCGGGGGCGCCGGCGACGGCCACCTCGGCGGCGTCCGCGAAGCGGAAGGCGGCCATGTACTGCGCCCGGCCCGGGCCCGAGACGAAGAAGAACTCGTTGCCACTCTCCGTGCTGTGGAGCTCCTGGAACGGCGGGTCGCCCTCGGCCAGCCCGCCCTCGGCGAGCGCCTGCGCCCGCCGGTAGTCGGCCTGGGGGTCGGCGCTCACGGCCGCCTTGTAGAGGTGGGCCCGCGCGGCCAGGGAGTTGAGGAGCCGGTTCTCGTATTCGCCGGCGAACCCGTTCGCGCGCGCGCTGTCGAAGTCGGCGACGGCCAGGTCGAACATCTCGGCCGACGGGATGAACGGGCCCCCGTCGAGGACGCCCCCGCCCTCGTCCGGCCCGAGCCCGAAGTAGGCGGCGTAGAGGTACCGGGCGAGCCCGCCGTAGAGCTGGCCCACGTAGAGCGCCTCGTCCTTGACGGCCGGGTCGGCCCCGGAGAAGTCGAGGGCGTTCACGCGCCGGACGAGGTCGTCGGCCAGGAAGCGGAGCTCGCCGAGGCTGTCGAAGAACCCCTCGACCTGGACGTTGTCCGCCGCGATCTCCCCCTGGTCGATGGCGCGGAACGAGGGGAACGTCGAGGTCGGGACGCGGTCGTCGAAGATCAGCTCGTCGGAGAGCCCCCCGCCCAGGAGCGCGGCGTCCTCGTAGGTAAAGGAGAACTGGGCCTGGACGCCGTTGATGACGAACGGGATCTGGGCCGGGTCGTCGAGCCGGTCGTCGTTGACGGCGTCGATCGGGTCGTCCACGCCCGAGACGTAGGCGTCGCAGGCGGCGAGGAGGGCCGCCGTGGCGAGGACGGCGAGCGTGCGGGTCGTGGGGCTCATGGGGCTACCGGGTGGGCGTTCCGTCGGAGGGGGTCACGCGGGCCGGGCTCGGGCCGCGGGCCGTCCGCGGCTAGAACTCGAGGATGAGGGTGCCGGTGATCGTCCGGGGCGGCGGGAGCGTCGCGAAGTGGGCCCGCCGCTGGGTCCCCCGCGCGCCGTGCCAGTTGGCCTCCGGGTCGATCCCGCTGAACTCGGTCGTCGTGAACAGATTCCGCCCCGTGACCGCGAGCGAGGCCCGCTCGACGTACTCGCGCCCCAGCGCGAACCGGTTGACGAGGGCGGAGGCGTCGTAGCTCAGGCTGACCTCGCGGAGCTTGAGGTAGTCGGCGTCCTCGACGAAGTTGCCGACGGGGTCGACGCCGGACACTACGAAGGCGTTCGTCCGGGCGTAGGTCTCGGCCGCCTCGCGGTAGGCGTCGGTGCCCGGCGCCAGCGAGCCGGGCTCGAGCCCGACGAGGTAGCCCACGTTCTCGGCCCGGAGCTGGTCGTCGTCCAGGTCCGCGAACGGGCCGATGCCGAGGAGGTAGCCGGCCTCGTTCCGCTCCTGGATCCCGTTGTAGAAGCTCTGGAACTGGCGGGTGTAGCTGAGCGCGCTGAGCCCGTCGGTAAAGTCGACGAGCCCGTAGAGCCGGACGTCCTTCAGGACCCGGAGGTTGAGCGAGAACGACCCGCTGTGCGTCGGGATCGGGTTGCCCAGGAACTCCCGGGCCGGGGCCCCGTCGGCGTCGACGGCGGCGGGGACGGGGCCCGTGAACACGCCGTCCGCGTCGAACCCGGCCACCGTCCGGTAGCCGAAGTAGGCGTTCGCGGGGAGCCCCTCCATGACCACGTTCTGGCCGACGAAGATGGGCTGCGCGCCCGCCAGGTCGAGGACCTCGTTGGTCTGGTAGCTGTAGATCGCGCCCAGCCGGAGCTCGTAGTCCCGGCTGGCGAACGCCGTGTAGTTCGCCTCGGCCTCGACCCCCTGCCCCCTCTTCTCTCCCACGTTGAACGGGACGGGCGTGGCCGTGAGGCCCGTCGAGGGCGCGTTCTGGAAGGGGATGATCGAGTCGCTCGCCCGCTGGTAGTAGTAGGTCAGGGCCAGGCCGAGCCGGCCGAGGAGGTCGGCGTCGAGCCCGACCTCGACCTCGCGGACGCGCTCGGGCTCGATCTCGGGGTTCCCGATGCTGGCCGGCGTCGCGCCGGCGCCGTAGGGCGAGGGCGAGGCGAGGTACCGGATCGGGATCCCGTCGAGGAGGTCGGGGAGCTGGCCCGTCTCGCCGTAGGCGACCCGGAGCTTGAGGAGGTCGGCGAAGGCGGGCGCGGCCCCGAACTGGTCGAGGCGGACGGCCGCGCTGGCCTTGGGGTAGAAGATGCTGGCCGCCTCGTCGCCGATGGCCGTGGCGAAGTCCTGGCGCGCGCCGAGCGTCAGGAACACCCGGTCCTGGTAGTTCAGCTCCTGCTGGGCGAAGAGGCCGGCCTCGCGGGCGTTGAAGAACTCCTCGTCGGCGAACGTGAACTCGCTCCCGGCCCCGATGTTCGTGATCAGGCTCGTCGAGAAGTCCTCCTTGGTGACGGTGTAGGTGTTGAGCGTCCGGTCGAAGGCCTGGCCGCCGACGAGCGTCGTGGCCTCGAGCCCGCCCCCGAGCCGGTAGGTGTACCGCGCGTTGAGGTCGTAGGTGTACTGCTCGTTCCGGCGCCCGAAGATCCCGCGGAACCCGTTCTCGACGGTCGCGATGCCCAGGTCCGGCGTGATCGTCTCGTCGTTCCGGAGCTCGTCGCCCTGGTACCCCACCGAGGCCCGGAGCTCGAGGCCCTCGGCCGGCTTGTAGCTGAGGTCGGCGGAGCCGATAAACTGGTTGATCCGGCGGACGTTGTCGATCCCGGTGATGGCGACGCTGTCGGCCCACTGGTAGGGCGTGTTCGAGAGCGTCGTGTTCGAGACGATCCCGAACAGGTTGTTGTCGCCCTGCGCGATCGCGACGTCATTCGTCGAGTACCCGGCCGTGACCGTGGCGGCCAGCCCGTCGAGGGGGTAGACCGAGAAGTTCCCCCGGAAGTTGTTCCGGGTCTGCTGGTTGTACGGGAGCGTCCCGGCCTCGTCGCGGTAGTCGAACGAGCCGTAGTAGCTCACGACCGGGACGTTCCCCGAGATGCTCACGCTCTGCTGGTTGATGAGGCCGGGCTCGAAGTAGCTGTTCGCCAGCTCGGGCGTCGGCGACGTCTGGAGGTCGTAGGCCTGCTGGCGGTTCACGCCGACGACGGACTTGTAGCGGACGGAGAACGGCGCGCCGCCGCGGCTCCCGGTCTTCGTCGTGATCAGGACCACCCCGTTCGACCCGCTCGTCCCGTAGAGCGCCGCCCCGGCCGGCCCCTTGAGGACCTCGACGCTCGCGATGTCCTCGGGGTTGAGGTTCGCCAGCGTCGAGACCCCCTGCCCGCCGGCGTAGAACCCCTGGACGTCGGCGTTGTCGACGCGGACGCCGTCGATGTAGATGACCGGCTGGCCGTTCCCGCTCAGCCCGCCGCCGGAGCGGACGTCGAACCGGAACCCGCTGCCCAGGCTCCCCGACGTCTTCTGGAGGTTGACCCCGGCGATCTTCCCGCTGACCAGCTCGTCGAGCCCGCCGTACGTGTTCTTGTCGGTGAGGTCGTCGACGTCGAGGCTCGAGACGGCCACCTCGGCCCGGGCCCGCGAGGTCTCCGACGCGATCCCGGTCACGACGACTTCGCCCATCCCCGTCAAGTCGGGCTGGAGGGCGACGTCCTGGACGACGGTCTCCCCGTTCCCGACGCGGACGGCCACCTCGGCCTCGCGGAAGCCGATGAACGAGGCCGTGAGCGTGTACGCCCCGGCCGGCACGTCGGCGATTGTGTACCGGCCGTCGACGTCGGCGGCCGCGCCGCGCGCCAGCTCCTCGATCCGCACGCTCGCGCCGGCGAGCGGCTCGCCCGTCTGGCGGTCGGTGACGAGGCCGGTCACGGCGCCGCCCGTCTGCGCCGCCGCGGACGGCGAGGCCGAGAGGAGGAGGACGCAGGCCAGCGCGCCCACCCAGCCCGCGGCCGGTCGTCGGGGGAGGACGTTTGTCGAGTTGGTCATGGCGCTACCTCGTGAGGAATGGAGCGGGTCGGTGTCGGGGCCGGTCGGCTCAGCGGCCAGGGGGCGGCGCGCGGAGCGGGGAGGTCAGGGCGTGGGCGATCTCGCGGGCGATCCCCCAGGACCGCGCCGCGCCCCCGAAGCCGCGGCCCAGGTTCGTGAGCACGATCACGGCCAGCGTGTCGTCGGGGACGCGGACGATCTCGGTCCCGGTGATCCCGGTGTGGCGGAGGACCGTCCGGCCGTCGTGGTCGGCGACCTCCCACCCGAACCCGTACGGGTGCGCGGTGCCGTCGGCCAGGCGGACGGGCGTCCACATCTCGCGCCGGCTGGCCTCGCTCAGGAGCCGGTCGCCGTAGAGCGCGGCGTCCCACTTCGCCAGGTCGCCGACGGTCGAGAACAGGCCGAAGTGCGAGGGGAGCTCGAACTGCCACGGGCGGTGCAGGACCGAGAGCGCGCCGTCGCGGAGCGTGTACCCCCGGGCCAGGTCGCGGTGGACGCCGACGTGGTCGATGACGAACGTGTCGGCCATCCCGAGCGGGTCGAGAACGCGCTCCTGGACGAACGCCCGCCACGGCGTCCCGCTCACGTGCTCCGTGATCACGCCGAGCAGGAAGTAGCCGACGTCGCTGTAGGCCCACTCCGTCCCGGGCTCGGTCCAGAGCGTGTCGCCCCGGGCCGCGTCGTAGCTCAGGGCGGTCGAGATCCAGACGTGGTTGTAGAGGCCGTCCGGGCTCCCGCTGAACCCCTCGCCAATCGGCGGCAGCCCCGACGTGTGCGTCAGAAGCTGGCGGACCGTCACTGGCGCCCACGCGGCGGGCGGGTCGGGGAGGTAGCGCGTGATCGAGGCGTCCAGGTCCACGCGGCCCTCTTCGACCAGCATCATCACGCCGGCCGCCGTGACCTGCTTGGTGATCGAGGCGAGGGCGAACCGCGTCTCGGTCGTGACGGGCACGCCGTTCTCGACGTCCGCCAGCCCGTAGCCGCGGGCCGTCACGACCTCGCCGCCCCGCGTGACGGCGAGGGCGAGCCCGGGGATCTGGCGGGCCGCCATTTCGCGCTCGACGTAGCGGTCGAGCGTGTCGAGCGCGGCCGCCAGCGGCCCGCTCTGGGCGGCCGCGCTCCCGGAGAGCGCGGCCGCCAGCACACACAGCAGGGGGAGCCGGAGGCGCATCGCAGTCACTCGGCGAGGCGGTTGTGGCGGGCGAGGACCGCGCGGACCCGGTCCAGGGGGAGCGCGTGCACGCGGACGTCGTCGGCCCCGGTCGTCGTCTCGGCGGCGACGAGGGCGTTCGCAATCGCCTCCTCGGTCGCCTCGACCGTCGCGCGGAAAAGTGGGTTGATGCGCGTGTTCGGGAGCATGGCGACGGGCACGGTCCCCTCGGCCGCCCCCAGCCCCTCGGCCGCCGTCGAGAAGGCGAGGAACAGGTCGCCCGAGTAGGTGCTCGCGATACTCCCCGCGCGGCCCAGCCCGAGCGCGGCGCGCGTGGCGAGCCGCTCGAGCTGGACGGGCAGGAGCGGGGCGTCCGTCGCCACGACGACGATGATCGAGCCCCGCCCCGGGTCGTCGTCCTCGCCCGGCGCCCCGCAGCGCGGGACGCCCTGGAGCCACGCCCGCGTCGGCGTGTCGCCCACGAGGCACCGGCCCTGCACGCCGGCGTCGATGAGCGCCTGCCCGACGGGCACGCCGGCGAGCCGGAGGTCCCGCGGCGTCCCGTAGTTGCACTGGACGAGGACGCCGACCGTGTAGCCGCCCTCGACGACGCGCGAGGCCGTCCCGATGCCGCCCTTGAACCCGTTGCAGATCATGCCCGTCCCGCCCCCGACGGCGCCCTCCTCCACCGCCCCGCCCGCCGCCCCGTCGAGGGCCGCGACCACGTGCTCGGGCCGGACGTGGAACCCGTTGATGTCGTTGAGTACCCCGTCCCACGTCTCGGCGACGACGGGGAGCGTCCACAGGAAGTCGTAGCCGTGGTCGAGCATCCACGCGATCGCCGCGTCGCGCGCGACGCCCACGCTGTGCGTGTTCGTGATCAGGACGGGCCCCTCGAACATCCCCGCCTCGTCGATCCAGGCCGTCCCCGTCATCTCGCCGTTCCCGTTCAGCGAGAACCACCCGGCAAAGACGGGCTCCGTCGACGCCCCCCGCGGGAGGACCGCCGTCACGCCGGTGCGGACCGGCCCCTCGCCCCGCACGAGCGGCCCCTCGCCCCGAATGATCGTCGTGTGCCCGACCGCGACGCCCTCGACGTCCGTGATGGCGTTGAGCGGGCCGGGCGTGCCCTCGAACGGGATGCCCAGGTCGCGGGCCCGGTCTTGGGCGCCGGCCGCGGGCGCCAGGCTGGCGAGGCCGACGAGCGCGGCCGTCACGGCCCGGAGGGTGGGGATTAGGAGGCGGGGCGTGTCCATCAGGTGCCGGTATGCGTGGTGCGGCCGCCGGCGACCGTGCGCGCGACGCCGATCTCCTTGATCCGGCCGGGGTCGACATCGTGGGGGTCCTCGGCGAGGACGACGAAGTCGGCCAGCTTGCCGGGCGTGATCGACCCCTTGAGGCCTTCCTCGAAGGAGGCGCGGGCCCCGTTCAGCGTGCACACGCGGAGGGCCTCGTCGACCGTGATCCGCTGGCTCGGGCCCCAGACGCGGCCTTGCATGTCGGTCCGCGTCACCATGCTCTGGATCGCCATGAGCGCGGGGAACGGGCCCGGCGGGTAGTCCGAGGCCGCCGCGACGGGGATCCCGTGGTCGAGGAACGAGCGGTGTGCGAACATCGACTCCATCCGTTCCGGCCCGTAGTCGCCCCACTTGTTGCCGTGGTAGTGGACGTAGGTGTAGAACGGGGTCGGGATCGCCCCGACGGCCGCGATCCGGCGGAGGAGGCTGGGCGTGACGAGCGAGCAGTGCTCGATCCGGGGCCGGAAGTCGTCGCCCGCGCCGGCGGCCCGGGCCCGCTCGTAGGCCCCGACCACCATGTCGATGGCGACGTCGCCGTTCGCGTGGATTCCGATCTGGAACCCGTGCGCGACGGCGTCCTCGACGGCCGCGTCGACCTCAGCCTGCGACATCGTCAGGATCCCGTAGTCGTCGGGGCGGCCCCGGTAGGGCGTGCTCATCCGCATGGTCCGCTCCGAGGCCGACCCGTCGGCGGCGTACTTGACGGCCCCGATCCGGAGCCACTCGTCGCCGAACCCGGTCCGCAGCCCGGCCGTCTTGAGCGCGCCGTAGAGGTCGGTGTGCCCGCCCGGGAAGAGGTACGTGCGGACCCCGAGCCCGCCGGCGCTCCGGGCGTCCTGGTAGGCCGTGAGGTCGCGGGCGTCGCACCACACGTCGTGGACCGACGTGAGCCCGGCCGCGGCCATCCTCCGCGTGATGAGCGCGACGCCGTCGCGGCGCTGCTCGCGCGTGCTCTCCGAGGGGACGTGGGCGCCGAGGGCGTAGTGGGCCTTCTCGGCCGCCTTGCCCGTCAGCTCCCCGCCGTCGCGGTAGTACGCGCCGCCGTCGGGGTCCGGCGTCTCGGCCGTCACGCCCGCGACGGCGAACGCCGCGCTGTTGTAGACGCCCGTGTGGCCCCCACGGTGGTTGACCTGGACCGGGTGGTCGGGGACGGCCGCGTCGAGGTCGGCCCGGTTGATGGGGCGGCCCTCGGCCAGCTTCGTGTCGTCGTACATGACACCCACGACCCACTCGCCCGGCGGCGTCTCAGCGGCTCGCTCCCGGAGCGCGCGCTGAATCGCGGCGACGCTCCGTAGGTCGACGTCGACATGGAGGAGCTGCGCGAGGCCGGCACCGGCCGGGTGGCTGTGGGCGTCGATAAAGCCCGGCGTGACGGTCTGGCCGCGGGCCTCGATCACTTCGGTCCCGGGTCCGACGAGGCCCCGGATCTCGTCGGTGCTCCCGACCGCCGTGAATCGGCCGTTCGTGACGGCGAACGCCTCGGCCCGGGGGCGGGCGTCGTCGACGGTGTAGACACGGCCGTCGAGGAGGACGAGGTCCGGCGCCGCCGTCGCGGACGGGGCGGTCGCGGCGGCGGCCGTCCCCGGCCGGAGGCCCAGGCCGCCCGCCAGGAGGGCGCCCCGGGTGAGGAACTCGGCGCGGGTGTAGGTGCTCATGACGAGGGCTCCGGCTCAAGAGCGGCGGTCGCCGGCGCGGGCGGCGCCACGGGGGCGGGCGGGGCGGGGCGGCGGAACGGCCCGCCGATCTGGGCGTGGACGGCGTCGAACTCGGCCTCGGCGCCGACTGGCGGCCGCGTCCGCAGGCTGACGACGACGGTCGTCAGGAGCCCCGCCGCGACGCCCGGGATCATCTCGTAGAGGTCGTAGACGTGCTCCTTGACGAGGAGCACCCACCCGACCGTCACCACGAACCCGACCGCCATCCCCCAGGCCGCGCCCGCCAGCGTCGTCCGCCGCCAGAACAGGGCGCACAGGACGGGCGGGACGAAGGCGGCCGCGAGGCCGGACCACGCGAAGAGGACAAACCAGAAGATGACCCGGGCCTCACCGAGGGCAACCGCGAGCGCCGCCAGCCCGAGCGCGACGACCGTGGCCTTCCCGTACCGCGAGAGCTGGCGCTCTGAGAGGCCGGGGCGGTAAATCTTCTGAACCACATCGCGGACGACGGCCGACGAGGCCAGGATCAGGAGCGAGTCGGCCGTCGACATGATGGCCGCCAGCACGACGACAAGGAACACGCCGGCGAACAGGGCCGGGAACAGCTCGGTGCTCATGGCCGGCAAGACGGTCTCGGGGTCGGCCAATCCGGGGAACAGCGCGCGCCCCGCCATCCCCGAGAGGACGGCGCCCGCGTCGAACACGATGATCGAGACGACGGCGATGAGCCCGGCCGGCCGCATCTCGCGGACGCCCCGCGCCGAGATAAAGCGGACTAGGAGCTGGGGCGTCCCCAGGAATGCCAGCCCGACGCCGGCGAAGCTCAGCGCGCTGATGACGCCGGCAGTCGAGAGACCGGCCTCGCCCATCGGCCGGAGCAGGGCGGGGTCGGCCGCCCCGAGCTGGGCGAGCATGGGCCCCCACCCCCCCGCCGCCGCGATCCCGACGACGGGGAGCACGAGGAGGCACCCGAACATGAGGACCCCCTGGACGAGGTCCGAGTACGCGACGGCCTTGAACCCGCCGACGGCCGTGTAGAACAGGACGACGGCGGCGCCGAGCACGACGCCGGCCCCGTAGCTCATCCCGAGGAACGAGTCGAACGCCTTGCCGGCCGCCGTCAACTGGGCGGCGATGTAGAGGGCCACCATGCTCAGGATGATGACCGCGCTCAGCCGCCGGAGGACCTGGCGCCGGTCCCGGAATCGGTCCTCCAGAAAGTCGGGGACCGTGATCGAGTCGAAGCGGTCGGTGTACGCTTTGAAGGGGCGGGCCACGAACACCCACGCCAGCGTCACGCCGAGCACCTCGCCGAGGACGATCCAGAAGGCGTGGACGCCCACGAGGTAGCCCATCCCGGTCAGGCCGAGCAGGAGCCACGCGCTCTCGCCGGTCGCGTTCGAGCTGAAGGCGACGACCCACGACGGCAGCCGCTTCCCGGCCACGTAGTACCCCGCCACGTCGCCGCCGTCGCGCCGCGCCCACGCCCCGATCCCCAGGAGGACGAGGAGGTAGGCGACGAGGACGCCGACGAGGACGGGGAGGTCCATAGTGTTAGCGGTCGGTGCGGCGGGCGGCGTAGAACGCGAGCGCGAGCGCAAGCGCAGGGACGGTCGCGGCGGCGATCAGGAGCCAGGCGGTCCAGGGGAGGCCAGCGATCATGGGGGCGGAGTCGGTGGGCTAGGCGGCGTCGACGCGGCGGCAGGCGCGGCCCAGCCGGTCGAGCGCGTCGTCGACCTGGATCTCGGTGACGAGCATGGAGGGGCCGAGCCGGACGACCTGCCCGTCGAGCCCGCCGAGGCCGACGAGCAGGCCCTCGGCGCGCGTCGCCTCGAGGAGGGCCCGGGCCGTGGCCGGGCTCGGCGCCTTCGTCCGCCGGTCCTCGACCAGCTCGAGCGCCTGCATGAGCCCCATCCCGCGGACGTCGCCGATCCACTCGTGCTCGGCCTGGAGCGCCTCGAGGCCGGCCCGGAGCTGGGCCCCGCGCGCGGCCGAGCGGGCCGGGGTGTCCTCGTCCTGCATCACGGCGATCGTGGCGTCGGCGGCGGCCATCGAGACCGGGTTGCCGCCATACGTCGAGATCGTCTTCGACGTCCAGGCCGCGGCGATCTCCTCGGTCGTGATCGTGGCGCCGACGGGGAACCCGTTGGCGATCCCCTTCGCCATCGTCATGATGTCGGGCTCGACGCCGGCGTGCTCGATCCCGAACCAGCGCTCGCCCGTCCGGCCAAAGCCGGTCTGGACCTCGTCGGCGATAAAGAGGCCGCCGTAGGACCGGACGATCTCGGCGGCGCGCGCGAGGTACCCCGCCGGCGGCACGACGAACCCGCCGACGCCCTGGATCGGCTCGGCGATAAAGCAGGCGGGCCGGCCGGTCGTCGTGGTCCGGATGACTTCGTCGAGGTCGTCGGCAAAAGACGCGGCCATCTCATCCTCCGTCTGCTCGCCGTAGGGCGAGCGGTAGGGGTAGGGCGAGCGGGCGTGCGTGACGCCGGCGACGCCCGGGACCGGGCGCCACGGGGCGTGCGCGGTGATGCTGGCCGTGAGCACGCTCCGGCCCGAGTAGGCGTGGCGGAGCGCGACGACCTCGGTCCGCCCGGTGTAGAGCTGGGCCAGGAGGACGGCCGTCTCGACGGCCCCGCTCCCGCTGTTCGTGAAGAACGACTGGCGGAGCGCCCCGGGCGCGAGCGCCGCCAGCCGCTCGGCGACGCGGACCTGGTTCTCGGTCGGGTACAGCGTCGAGGTGTGGCCGAGCCGGGCCACCTGCTCCTGCACGCGCCCCACGACGTGGGGGTGGCAGTGCCCGACGGACGTCGTGAGGATGCCCGCGAAAAAGTCGAGGTAGCGCCGCCCGTCGGCCCCGACGACTTCCGACCCGCTCGCCTCGACGGCGACGAGGGGCTCGTCGTAGTAGTGGGCCACGCACGGCCAGAGGTAGGTCTCCTGGCCGGCCACGACATCTACCGTCGTCGCGCCGTTGGTTCGGGCGCCGTCGGTCCGGCCGGCGAGGGCGGCGGGGGCGTGCTCGGGCATGGGTCTGGGGGCTACCAGCGGGAGAGGACGACCCGGCGGTCGGTGTAGAAGGCGACGGCGTCGCGGCCCTGGGCTTTGAGGTCGCCGAAAAACGAGTTCCGCGAGCCGCCGAACGGGAAGAAGGCCATCGGCGCCGCCACGCCCACGTTCACGCCGATCATGCTGATGCCGGCCCGGTAGGCGAACTCGCGGGCCGTCCGGCCGCTCGTCGTGAAGATGGAGGTGGCGTTGCCGTAGTCGTTCTCGTGCATCAGCGAGACGGCCTCGTCGAGGGACCCAACGCGCGAGAGCGAGGCGACGGGCCCGAACACTTCTTCGCGGCCGATCGCCATGTCGGGCGTGGTGTCCTCGAAGACGGCGGGGCCGACCCAGTGGCCGTCGGGAAACCCCTCGACGCCCTCGCCGCTCCGGTCGAGCACGAGCCGGGCGCCGTCCCTCTGTCCCTCCTCGACGTACTGGCGGACGCGGTCGCGGTGCGACGCCGAGATCACGGGGCCCATGTCGGTCTCGTCGTCGAGCCCCGCCCCCAACCGAAGCGAGGCGGCCCCGTCCAGGAAGCGTTCCCGGACCGGCTCGTACGCATCGCCCACGCCGACGATCACGCTCCCGGCCAGGCACCGCTGGCCGGCCGAGCCGAAAAGGGAGCCGAGCAGGGCCTCGGCCGTCCGGTCGAGGTCGGCGTCGGGGAGCACGATCATGTGGTTCTTGGCCCCGCCCAGCGCCTGCACGCGCTTCCCCGCCGCCGCCGCCTTGGCGTAGACGATCCGGGCGACGCGGCTCGACCCGACAAACGAGACCCCCTGGACGTCGGGGTGCTCGAGAAGGGCCTCGACCGCGCGCTGGTCGCCGTGGACCACGTTGAGGACGCCGTCGGGGAGCCCGGCCTCGGCCGCCAGCTCGACGATCCGCTGGTGCGTCAGCGGGTCCTGCTCGCTCGGCTTGAGCACGAACGTGTTCCCTGTGGCGACGGCGTACGGCCAGAACCAGCACGGGATCATCACCGGGAAGTTGTAGGGCGTGATCCCGGCGAAGACGCCGAGCGGCTGGCGCCGCGTCTCGCAGTCGATCCCGCGCGCGACGTCCTCGAGCGTCTCCCCCATCATGAGCGTCGGGATGCCGCAGACGTGCTCGACGTTCTCGATCCCGCGCCGGAGCTCGCCGCGGGCCTCGGCCCGCGTCTTCCCGTGCTCCCGGCTGAGGGTCTCCGCCAGTTCGTCGAGGTGCTCCTCTAGGAGCGCCTTTAGGCGGAAAAACACGCGGGCCCGCTCGACCGGCGGCGTCTCGCGCCACGCGGGGAAGGCGGCCTTCGCGGCCCTCACGGCGGCGTCGACGTCCTCGGCCGTCGAGAGGGGGACGCGGCCGAGCGCCTCGCCCGTCGCGGGGTCCCTCACAGGGACGGTGTCCGTGCCGCCGGCCGCCCTCCACTCGCCCCCGACCCAGTTTCGGACGGCCACGGGCGTGGAGGATGGGGCGGGCGCCGAATCGGTGATCTGGGTCATGGGACGGGGCGTGTCTGCTTGATCGTGTATTGTATACAATATTAAAGCAGCGTGCCGTTTCTGTCAAGGGCTTGTTAACCGAACACCTCTGGAGCCCGCTCCTGCTGCGGCACGTCAGACGGTCCTCTCCCACGGTGGCCTACCTTGGCCCGCCCTCTCATCTTCCCCGGGCTCACTCCGGCAGTCCGGGACAGGGCAACGCGATCCCCCTCCGACCCCTCCCATGGCCGAGCTTCCGTGGACCCGCATCTCCGCCACCACGCTGGCCGACCAGGTCTACCGGGTCGTGCGCGTCCGGATCTTGGGCGGGGAGATCGCGCCCGGCGAGTTTATCCGCGAGAACGACCTCAACAAGGCGATGGGGGTCAGCCGCACGCCGATCCGGGAGGCCCTGGGCCGGCTCGCCAGCGAGGGGTTCTTGGAGCGCCTCCCGCACCGGGGCTACCGCGTCCCCGAGGAGCCGATCAAGGACCTCCTCGACCTCTACCCGGTCATCGCCGCGCTCGACCTCCTCGCCGGGAAGCTCGCCCTGCCCCGGCTGACCCGCGAGGACGTCGCCCGTCTCCGGGACCTCAACGGTCGACTGGAGGCGGCGGAGGCGCGGAAGGACGTCCGCGCCCTCATCGAGCTGAACAACCAGTTCCACCGCCTCTTCAGCGAGCGGAGCGGGAACGCCCGCCTCTGCAGCCTCCTCGACGACCTCCGCGCCCAGCTCACGCGGCTGGAGCGGTGGTACTACTCGGACGGCGCCCACGTCGAGCAGTCGGTCCGCCAGCACGCCGAGATCATCGAGGCGATCGAGGGAGGGGACCCCGACCGCGCGCTGAGCCTGCTCGAGGCCAACATGTCGCTCACCCTCCGGAGCCTCCTCGCGGAGGCCGAGGAGGGGGGGCGGAGAGCGGGGGGGCAAGACGGGTAGCCCCTCCCCGCCCACGATTGGCTCACGGGCGCGGCGCGCTCGCGTTCACGACGGTCGCGGCCGCCGCCGACGGCCGCCCGTTCGGCGCCCTCTCCGACTGGGCGCCGAGGCTGGGTCGGCCGTGCGGTGCTCGCCGTCGACTCCGGCCAGCCGCCGAGGCGCGGGGCCCGCTCGTCCCGTGAGCGTGGGGT
>CAZDFV010000048.1:970-16276 GCA_964504495.1 uncultured Rhodothermales bacterium | reverse complement strand
CCCGCGCCCCGGGCCTCCGCCAGCGCGGCGGCGACGAGCCCCTCGGGCGCCCGCACCGCCCGACCTTTAGCGAGCGCGGCGTCGATCCGGTGCGCGAGGGCGGCCTCGGCGGTGCACGTCGGGCAACCGGCCACGTGCTGGCGGAGGCGCTCGTCGTCGGCGTCGCCGGCCAGGTAGGCGTCGAGGCGGTCGGGGGGGGGGCAGGTCATGGCACCAGCTCGGGGGCGGACTGCCGGAGCGCCGTGCGGAGGCGCCCCTTGGCCCGGTGGAGGTACACCTTCATCGTGTTCAGCGGGAGGTCGAGCGCGTCGGCGACCTCCTGGTAGCTCAGCCCCTCGACCTCGCGGAGGACGACGACCGACCGGTACGGCTCGCCCAGTCCGTCGAGCGCGACGTCGAGGTGCCCGCGGAACTCGGCGCCCTCGGCGTCGGCGTCGGGGAGCGGGGTGGAGGCGCGGGGCTCGGGGAGCACCATGTCGCGGGCGGGTTGGGGGCGGACCTTGCGGCGGCGGACGGCGTCGAGCGCGGCGTTCCGGGCGACCCGGGCGCACCACGCGCGGCGGCGGGCGGCGGGCACGCCGGCGACGTGCCGCCACACCTTCACGAGCGCCTCCTGGGCCGCGTCGGCCGCGTCCCCCTCGTTGCGGAGGACGCGGAGGGCCACGCGGTACACGAGGTCGGCGTGCTCGCGGACGGCGTCGTCGGCGTCGTCGGGAGGGGAGGGGGCGGCCATCCGGCAGAGGTGTTCGCGGTCCCGACGCGGGGTTTCCCTCAAAGGTTACAGGCTCCCGAACCGCGACCCGTGCGCCCTGTACGCGCCGTCCCTTCTCCCCAGCCCCTCGACCCGTGAGCAACACCCAGGACCACCCGGCGGACATCCCGGCCCAGAGCCAGGACCAGCAACCGGGCCGCGAGCACGAGATGACGCCGGCGCCCGACACCATCAGCCCCGACTGGCGGGGGAGCGGGAAGCTCGACGGCAAGGTCGCGCTCGTAACGGGGGGCGACAGTGGGATCGGCCGGGCCGTCGCCGTCCTCTTCGCCCGCGAGGGCGCCGACGTCGCCGTCGTCTACCTCGACGAGGACGAGGACGCCGCGGAGACCCAGCGGCTCGTCGAGCGGGAGGGCCGGCGGTGCCTCACGGTCTCGGCCGACGTCCAGGACGAGGGCGCCTGCCGCGACGCCGTCAGTCGGACCGTCGCGGAACTGGGCGGGATCAACGTGCTCGTCAACAACGCGGCGTGGCAGCGGCCGCAGCAGAGCCTGGGCGACATCTCGGCCGACCAGCTCGACCGGACGTTCCGCACCAACATCTTCGCGTACTTCTACCTCGCCAAGGCCGCGCTCCCGCACATGGCCGAGGGCGACGCGATTGTCAACTCGTGCTCGGTCCTCGCCTTCCAGGGCTCGGGCGGTCTCCTCGACTACGCCTCCACCAAGGGCGCCATCGTCACGTTCACGCGGTCGCTCGCGCAGAACGAGGAGGTGGTCGAGAAGGGCGTCCGCGTCAACTCCGTCGCGCCCGGGCCCATCTGGACGCCCCTGATTCCCGCGACGATGGAGGCGGACAAGGTCGAGGACTTCGGCTCGGAGACGACGATGGGCCGGGCCGGGCAGCCGGCCGAGCTGGCGCCGGCCTACCTCTACCTCGCCGCGCCGCTCATGTCGAGCTACGTGACCGGGCAGACGGTCCACGTCAACGGCGGGACCGTCGTGGGCGCCTAGGCGCCCAGGCTCTCCGCCAGCCCGGCGGCGGCGTCGCGGGCGGCCTCGGCGAAGTCGCCCCCGGCCGAGGCGTAGAGCACCGACCGGCTGGCGTTGACGAGGAGCGGCCCGCCCGCGTTCGCGTCGATCACGTCGGAGGCCGACCCGCCCTGCGCGCCGACGCCCGGCACCAGGAACGGGACGTCCGGGTGCTCGGCCCGGAGGTCCGCCAGGAGGGCCGGCCGCGTCGCGCCGACGACGAACCCGACCTCGCCCGGGAGGTCCGCGCCGGCGCCGACGGCCAGCCGGGCCGCGTGGCGGTAGAGGGGGGCACCGGCCACGTCGAGCCTCTGGAGGTCGGCCGCGCCCGGGTTCGACGTGGCGACGAGGACGAACGCGCACCGCCCGGCGTGCTCGAGGAACGGCGCCACGCTGTCGCCGCCCATGTATGGGGCGACGGTCGCGGCGTCGCCGCCGAGCACGTCGTACAAGGCGGCGGCGTAGCGGCGGCCCGTGTTCCCGATGTCGCCGCGCTTGCCGTCGAGGACGAGGAGCCGGCCCGACTGGCGGACGGCCTCGCACACGTCGGCGAGGGCGCGCCAGCCGTCCGGCAGGGCCTCGAAAAAGGCGAGGTTGGGCTTGTAGGCGGCGGCGTGCTCGCGTGTTGCGTCTGTTATTGCAACACAAAACTCCCGAGCCGCCCCGGCGCTCGCGCCGCGCCCAGCGAACGGCTCGGGCAGCCGCCCAGGATCCGGGTCGAGCCCGACGCAGAGTGGGGCGCCCGCGTCCTCGACGGCGGCGGCAAGACGATTGGCGAACGAACGATCCGAGGACACGGGGCGAGGGGAGGGGCGTCCTCAATCTCGCCCCGCTGGCGGAGACGGACCGCCAGCCGCGCGGGGGGCGACACCGCGCCCCGTGTCAGCGAGACCGGAAACTCGCCCGGGCTTCGCCGGAGCGCCCCGCGCCCGGCCGAACCGCTCGGCTAGATTGGGCGTTCTAGAAGCGCTTCCACCCCGAACTCAACCCAACGCAGCGACATGGCAGAACTCACCAGCATGAAGGGCATCTCGGCCCGCGACCAGCAGATGATCCGCGAGGCCGAGACCATGCTCGGGCCCGAGCCCGAGGAGATGGGGTTCATCAAGAACCTGTTCTGGGGCCGCGTCCGCGAGGAGCTCGTGTTCCCGTACCCGACCGTCTCGCCCGACGAGCAGGCCAAGGCCGACAAGCTGGTGGCCGAGTTGGAGGAGTACCTCGACACCGAGCACCCGCGCGTCCAGATCGACCAGGAGCAGGTCATCCCCGAGTGGGTCGTCCAGCGCCTGTTCGACATGGGCGTGCTGGGGATGACCGTCCCGGAGCAGTACGGCGGGCTCGGGCTCGGCGTCGCCAGCTACAACCGCGTGCTCGAGGCCATCGGCCGGCGGTGCGGGTCCACGGCCGTCGTCGTCAGCGCCCACCAGTCGATCGGGTGCAAGGCGCTCATGCTGTTCGGGACGGACGAGCAGAAGGACAAGTACCTCCCCCTCGTCGCGCGCGAGAAGCTCTCGGGCTTCTGCCTGAGCGAGCCCAACGTCGGGTCGGACGCGGCCGGCCAGCAGACGCGGTGCGAGTACCTCGAGGACGAGGGCGTCTACGTCCTCAACGGCGAGAAAAAGTGGATCACCTCGGGCGCCCTCTCCGGCCTCCTCACCGTCATGGCGAACCAGATGGTGACGGACCCGAAGACGGGGAAGGAGAAGAAGGTCGTGACCGCCCTCATCGTGACGCCGGACATGGAGGGCGTCTCCTTTTTCCAGAAGAACCGCTCCAAGACCGGCATCCGCGGGACGTGGCAGGCCCGGATCAAGTTCGAGGACGTCCGCGTGCCGAAGGAGAACCTGCTCCACAAGGAGGGCCAGGGCCTCAAGGTGGCCCTCACGTGCCTGAACTACGGGCGGTGCACGCTCTCGGCCGGCGTGACCGGCGCGGCCAAGCAGGCGGCCGAGCAGGCGACGAAGTGGGTCCAGACGCGGCACCAGTTCCAGCGCCCCCTCGCCGACTTCGAGCTGGTCCAGGAGCGCGTCGCCCGGATGCACGCCTTCTGCTACGCGATGGACGCCATGCTGTACCTCGTGTGCGGGATGCTCGACCGGCACGACGACGACATCATGGTCGAGACGGCCGCGTGCAAGTACTTCTGCTCCGAGGAGGGGTGGAACGTGATCGACGACGCCATGCAGGTCATGGGCGGCGAGGGCTACATGACCGAGAACGAGTTCGAGCGGCTCTGGCGCGACAACCGGATCCACCGGATCGTCGAGGGCTCGAACGAGGTCATGCAGCCGTTCATCTTCGCCTACGGCGGGAAGCAGCTCGCCGAGCACATGCTCGGCGTCCTCAACACGGTCCAGTGGTCGGACGACGAGACGGTGTCCGAGAACGTCTCGCGCATCCTCCAGGGCGCGTTCCGGCCGCAGACGATCAAGGCCGGGACCCCGCTCGCGACCGAGATCTTCCTCGGCGTCAAAAAGGCGAAGCCCGAGGTCGACCGCGTCCACCCGTCGCTCCGGTCCTTTGCCGACCGGCTCGGGCGGCACGTCCAGACGCACACGCGCGAGTTCAAGCTGGCCTCGAAGCGGCTGGAGGAGCAGATCGTGACGGCCCAGGCCGTGCAGGCCCGGTTCGCCGAGAACGCGACGCTCATGTTCGCGTGGGCGAGCGTCCTCTCGAAGCTGGACCACCAGATCGCGACGGGCGAGTCGGGTCCGAAGTGGGAGCGCGACCGGGCCGCCGGTCTCCACTTTATGCACCTCGCCCACGAGCGGGTCCAGGCCAACGTCCGCGCGCTCTCCCAGAACTCGGACGAGTCGATGCGGCGGACGGCCCAGGCCGTCTACGGCTGGGTCGACACGCTCCCGAACGAGGCGTTCTACATCCACGAGGCCTCGCCGACGGCGGCCGGGACGGGCCACGAGATCCAGACGGACTACGTCAAGCAGTTCCCCGAGCACGAGGACCCCTACGTCCCGACGCCGGAGGACGGCGCGGCGGGCGACGGCGCGGTCCAGGCCGCCGACCCCGTGGGCGGCCGGAAGGCTGGGAAGCCGCGCGAGACGGCGGCGTAGCCCTCCGCCCCAGACCCGCGCCCCTTCTCCGTCCGTCGGGGAGGGGGCGTATTCTTTTCCTGATCTGCCCTCGTCGTCATGACTCGCCTCTCCCTCGCCGCCCTGCTGGCGGTCGCGCTCGTCGTCCCCGCCAGCGCTCAGACGTTGGGCGAGACCGAGTTCGAGAACTCCGGCGCGGCCGAGGCCCAGGCGCCGTTCCTCCGCGGTCTCCTCCTGCTCCACAGCTTCGAGTACGAGGACGCCCGTGAGGCTTTCCAGGAGGCCCGGCGGATCGACCCCGACTTCGCGATGGCGGCGTGGGGCGAGGCCATGACCCACAACCATCCGATCTGGATGCGGCAGGACCGCGACGCCGCGCGCGAGGCGCTGGCCGGCGTCTCCTCCGGCGGGACCACCGACCGCGAGGCGGCCTACCTCGCCACGCTCGACGTCCTCTACGGCGACGGCGACAAAGAGGGCCGCGACGACGCCTATGCCGAGGCCATGCGCGGGCTCGCCGAGGCGTACCCGGACGACCTCGACGCCCGCGCCTTCTACGCCCTCGCGCTTCTCGGGACGGCCCACGAGGGCCGCGATTTCTCAGTCTACATGCGGGCGGCGGCGGTCGCGGAGGAGGTCTTTGACGAGAACCCCCGGCACCCTGGGGCTGCGCACTACCTCATCCACGCCTACGACGACCCGGTCCACGCGCCGCTGGGCCTCCGCCCGGCCCGGGTCTACGCCGACGTGGCGCCGGCGGCGAGCCACGCGCTCCACATGCCCTCCCACATCTATCTCGCCTTGGGGATGTGGGACGAGGTCGCCACGATGAACGAGCGGAGCTACGGGGCCGCCAAGGCCGGCACCGACCGGCGCGGCGCCCCGCTCAACGGCCACGGCTGGCACGCCCTCTACTGGTGGCACTACGCCGAGACCCAGCGCGACGACCGGGCCGCAGCCGCCCGGCTCCGCGACCTCGCCCGCGAGCTCTACGCCGCCGACCCGTCCGAGCGAGCGCTTGCCCATTGGGTCCGCATCCGGGCGCACGACCGGCTGGCGTTCGGGGGCGAGGCGCCGGCGCCGCTCCCGCTCGGGGAGCCCTCTCTCACCACGCGCTCGGTCGACGCCTTCGACCGGGCCACGGCCGCGCTCGTCGCCGGCGACCACGACGCAGCCCAGTCCCTTCGCGCCGCGCTGGCGGCCGACGTGAGCGAGACGGCGGACCCGCCGTGGCAGGCGGAGGCGACCGCCCTCCAACTCGAAGGGCTCCTCGCCGCAGCGGACGGCGACACGGGCCGAGCGGTCGAACTCCTCCGAGAGGCCGCGGCCGTCGAGGACGCCGCCCCGCTCACGTTCGGCCCGCCGACGCCGGTCGTCCCGTCGCACGACCTCCTCGGGCGGATGCTCCTCGACCTGGGCCGCGCGGACGAGGCCGCGACCGCGTTCGAGGGCGCGCTCGCGCGGGCGCCCGGCCGCCGCCAGTCGGCCGCGGGGCTGGCGGAGGCCCGGGCCGCGCTCGACGCGGCGGACGCCGTGGGGCCGGCGGGCGGCGAGTAGGGGAGGCCAGCAAGGCCGGGCGCGGAATGCGCGGCCTCTTCGGGGACCTCAGGGTTGGAGCGCGGCTACCATCCGCGAAAGACTTCGACACCCATGCCCCCCCTGAACAACGCTCCTGACGTGCAGCGGACCGTGCTCGACAACGGCGTCCGCGTGCTCACCGAAACGATCCCGTCCGTCCACTCCGTCGCCGTCGGGGCGTGGGTGGACGCCGGGAGCCGCGACGAGACCGCGCCCCAGAACGGGATCACGCACTTTATCGAGCACATGGTCTTTAAGGGGACGCGGCGGCGGCGCGGCCACCACATCAACCAGCGGATGGAGTCGGTCGGCGGCTACCTCAACGCCTTCACGACCAAGGAGAACACCTGCTTCTACGCCCGCGGGCTGGCGGAGCACGCCGGCCGCGCCCTCGAGACCGTCGTGGACCTCGTGGCCCAGCCGACGCTCCCCGAGCGCGAGATCGAGAAGGAGAAGGACGTGGTGCTCGAGGAGATCAAGATGTACGAGGACGCCCCCGAGGACCACGTCTTCGACCACTACGAGGCCGCCCTCTACCCCGACCACCCGCTCGGGCGCCCGGTGATCGGGACGCCCGAGACCGTCCGCTCCTTTACCCAGACGGACCTGCGGGCCTTTATCGACCGGCACTACGTGCCCAACCGGCTCGTCGTCTCCGTCGCCGGCCGGGTCCGCCACGGCGACGTGGTGCGCGGCGTCGAGCGGCTGCTCGCGGACTTGGACCGGCCGCCGCGGCCCGCCCAGCGCGAGCCGGCCGACGGCTACCACGCCGTCGAGCGGGCGGTCGAGCGGCCGGTCCAGCAGGCCCACGTCGTCGTCGGCACGCGGGCGCCGGGCGCGCTCGACCCGCGACGGACGACGCTCTCGGTCCTCAACACGATCCTCGGCGGGGGGATGTCGAGCCGGCTGAACCAGAACATCCGCGAAAAGCACGGCTGGTGCTACTCGGTCTACTCGTTCGTCAACGTGCAGCGGGACTCGGGCGACCTCGGCGTCTACATCGGGACGGACCCCTCGCGGGCGGAGCGCTCGCGGACGCTCATCGAGCGCGAGCTGGGCAAGTTGGCGGCCGCGCCGGTCAGCGCCCGGATGCTCGACCGGGCCAAGCACCAGCTCAAGGGGTCCATCGTGCTCGGCCTGGAGAGCATGTCGAACCGGATGCAGCGGCTCGGCCGCGTCGAGCTCACGCACGAGCGGACGGTCCCGGTGCGCGAGGTCGTCGCCGAGATCGAGGGCGTGACGGCCGAGGGCGTCCGCGACCTCGCCGCCGAGCTGTTCGCGCCGGGCCGGCTCAGCACCGTCGCCCTGTTGCCCTCGTAGGGCCGGGGTCCTCAGCGTGGAGCGCGGCCACCCACTGGCGGCCGTCGCCGGCGAGCCGCCCTAGCCGCCCTGAGCAGAGCGGAGGATCTCGGTGCCAGTCTTCCACGCGGGTAGAACCGGCGCCTACGACGGACACGCCGATCCGAGACCCTTCGCCGTCGCTCAGGACGACGGAGGGCGACGCTCCCGTCGTTCCAACGCTCCGCCAGCGGCTGGCGGGACTAGCTTCCGGGACGGCGTTGGCCGCGCACTTACCTTAACCCTCTTCTCGAAGTCCGCATGGCGTTCCCGTTCGCAGGCAAAAAGGTCCTCGTCACCGGCGGGGCCGGGTTTATCGGCTCGCACGTGGCCGACCGGCTGGTCGAGGAGGGCTGCGAGGTCCACGTCCTCGACGACCTCTCGGGCGGCGTGCGCGAGAACGTGCCCGACGCCGCGACCTTCCACGAGCTCGACGTCCGCTCGGACGCCGTGCGCGACCTGTTCGAGCGCGAGCGGTTCGCCGCCCTCTGCCACCTCGCCGCTCAGATGGACGTCCGGCGGTCCGTGGCCGACCCCGTGTTCGACGCCGAGGTCAACGTGCTCGGGCTCCTCAACCTCCTGGAGGCCGGGCGCGCGAACGGGCTGGAGAAGGTGGCCTTCGCCTCGACCGGCGGGGCCATCTACGGCGAGCCGGACCCCGACGTGAACGGCGGCGGCCCGCAGCCGGAGAGCCACCCGACCCGGCCGATGTCGCCGTACGGGATCACCAAGCTCGTCAGCGAGCACTACCTCCGGTTCTACGAGCAGACGCACGGTGTCCCGTCCGTCTCGCTCCGGTTCGGGAACGTGTACGGCCCGCGCCAGAACCCCCACGGCGAGGCCGGCGTGGTCGCCATCTTCAGCGAGCGGCTGCTCCGGGGCGAGGACGTGACGATCAACGGGGCGGGGACGCAGACGCGCGACTACGTCTACGTCGGCGACGTCGTCCGGGCGTTCGTGGCCGCGCTGGCGCACGGCGAGAGCGGCGTGTTCAACGTCGGCACGGGCGTGGAGACGGACGTGAACGCGCTGTTCCGGCACGTCAACCACCACACGGGCGCGGGCGCCGAGGAGCGGCACGGGCCGGCCAAGCCGGGCGAGCAGCAGCGGAGCGTGCTCGACACGTCGCACGCCCGCGACGTGCTGGGCTGGCGGCCCGAGGTCGACGTCGAGACCGGGCTCGGCCGGACCGTCGAGTGGTTCCGCCAGCGGGAGGCGGCGGGGAGTGACGGGTGAGGCGTGAGGAGTAAAGGACTGGGGGACAAGGCGCCGGCCGAAGATCTCGTCACCCTTTGCCCCCCCACGCTCCACCCGGCGTAGCTTCGGCAAAGCCGTCCCCCCCGATGCACCGCGTCCAGCTCGAGCAGTTCGAGGGCCCGCTCGACCTACTCCTCTTCTTTATCCGGCGGGACGAGATCGACGTCCACGACATCCCCGTCGCCCGGATCGCCGACGAGTACCTCGCGGCGGTCCAGACGCTCGAGCACCTCGACCTCGACGACGCCGCCGACTTCGTCTACACGGCCGCGCTCCTGATCCAGATCAAGGCCCGGATGCTCCTCCCACGGCCCGAGCTGGACGACGAGGGCGAGCCGGTCGACCCGCGCCGGGAGCTCGTCGAGCGGCTGCTCGAATACGTCCGGTTCAAGGAGGCCGCCGGGCATTTGGAGGGCCGCTTCGAGGCCCGCCGGCGCCTGCACACACGGGGCAAGGCCGGGAGCGAGCGGCCGGACGCTGACGACGTGGAGGTCCGCTACCGCGCGACGCTCTTCGACCTCGTCGGCGCGCTCGGCGCCGTGATCGACCGGGCGGCCCGGGCCGAGGCCGAGGAGCACGGCCACGCCGTCGCCGGCGAGACGTACGCCGTGGACGAGCAGCGGGCGTGGGTGCTCGGTCGGCTGGCGGAGCGGGGCGGCGCCTCGTTCCGCGCGCTCGTCGGCGGGCGCGGGAAGGCGTTCGTGATCGCGACCTTCCTCGCCGTCCTCGACCTCGCGCAGCGGCAGGCCGTCCGCCTCGTGTTCGGGCTCACGCCCGACGACTTCGCCCTGGAGCCCGCCGCCCCCACGATCGCCGCCGCCGCCTGACGTGGACGCCGCCCGCCTCACCACCGACACGTTCGACCAGGCCGTCGAGGCCCTGGTCTTCGCCGCCGACGTCCCGCTCCGCCCCGAGGACGTGGCCCGCGTCTACGCCGACGTGACCGGCGCCGAGGTCGGGCCGGACGACGTGGACGCGGCCGTCGAGCGACTGAACGCCGCGTACCGGGCCGGCGGGCGGGCCTTCCGCCTGCGCCGGTGGGGCGGCGGCCTCCGGCTAGCGACCGTCGAGACCGTCGCCCCGTTCGTCCAAGCGCTCTTTGCCGACCGCGAGGAGCGGCGCCTGAGCCGGTCGCTGCTCGAAACGCTGGCCGTGATCGCCTACAAGCAGCCCGTCACCAAGCCCGAGGTCGACCACGTCCGCGGCGTTTCTTCCGACTACGCGCTCCGCCAGCTCCTGGAGCGCGACTTCGTCGAGATCGCCGGGCGCGGCGAGGGCGTCGGCCGCCCGCTCCTCTACGCCACGACCGACCGCTTCCTGGATCAGTTCGGCCTCGACGCGCTCGACGCGCTCCCGACCCCGCGCGAGGTCGAGGAGATCCTGGCCGACCCCGCCTTCAACAAGGAGCGCGCCCGGCTCCTCTCCGAGCTGACCGCCTCCCAGACCGCGACCGATGGCGAATAAGCACAAGGGGAAAGGCGACGACGCCTCGGTCCGCCGCCGCCGGCAGGCCGAGCGGAAGGCGCGGCAGTCGGGCGAGGCGGCCCCGCGGCCCGAGCCCGAGGGGCCGGTCCGCCTCAACAAGTTCCTGGCGCGGGCGGGCGTGGCGTCGCGCCGCGAGGCGGACGCCGTTATTGCAAGTGGGCGAGTAAGGGTGAACGGCGCCGTCGTGACAGAGATGGGCGCGAAGGTGTCGCCGTCCGACCGCGTCGAGGTCGACGGCCGGCCGGTCACGCCGACGGACCTCGTCTACGTCCTCCTCAACAAGCCGACCGACGCCGTCACGACCAAGAGCGACGACCGCGGCCGCCGGACGGTCATGGACCTGCTCTCGCTGGGGGAGGAGGAGGCCGCCGCCCTGTTCCCCGTCGGCCGCCTCGACCGCGACACGACCGGCGCGCTCCTCCTCACGACCGATGGCGAGCTGGCGCACCGGCTGATGCACCCGCGCTACGGGGCCGAAAAGCTCTACGTCGTCCAGACCGACGCCCCGCTCTCCGAAGCCGACCTCCAAACCCTCCGCGAGGGCGTCGACCTCGACGACGGGCCTGCGGCGGCCGACCACGCCGCGTTCGTCGGCGGCAACAGAGAGCGCCTCGGCCTCCGGCTCCACGAGGGCCGGAACCGCCAGGTCCGCCGCATGGTCGAGGCGCTCGGCCGGCGGGTCGAGGCGCTCGACCGGGTCGGCTACGCTGGGCTCGACCTGAAGGGGCTGAGGCGTGGCCGCTGGCGGCGGCTCGAGCCGCACGAGGTCAACGCGCTCCGCCGTTCGGTCAAGCTCAAGCCCGTCGTGTTCTAGGGCACAGGGCAAGGGGGATGAGGCAAGGGGCGTCCTTGCCAGAGCCTCTTGCCTCGTGCCCCCTACCCCTTGCCCCCATGTCCAAAATCGCCTTCGAGGGCCTCACCTACGACGACGTCCTCCTGGTCCCGGCCCGGAGCGAGGTCATGCCGCGCGAGGTCGACACGTCCACGCGGCTGACGCGGAACCTCCGGCTCAACATCCCGCTCGTCTCGGCGGCGATGGACACGGTGACGGAGGCCGACTTCGCGATCGCGATCGCGCGCGAGGGCGGGGCCGGCGTGCTCCACAAGAACATGACGGCCGAGCGGCAGGCCGCCGAGGTCCGCCGCGTCAAGCGGAGCGAGAGCGGGATGATCCTCGACCCCGTCGTCCTCTCGCCCGGCCACACCGTCGGCGACGCCCGCGAGCGGATGGCGCGGTACTCGATCGGCGGGATCCCCATCGTCGACGGCAGTCGCCGGCTCGTCGGGATCGTCACGAACCGGGACCTCCGGTTCCAGCCCGACAACGCGACGGGGCTGGCCCAGATCATGACGAGAAGCGGGCTGGTGACGGCCCCGGTCGGGACCACGCTCGACCAGGCCGAGGCGATCCTCCAGGAGCACAAGATCGAGAAGCTGCCCGTGACCGACGGGGACGGCTACCTCAAGGGGCTCATCACGTTCAAGGACATCCAGAAAAAGAAGAAGCACCCGCACGCGGCCAAAGACGAGTTCGGGCGGCTCCTCGTCGGCGCCGCGGTCGGCGTGACGCCCGACACCGACGACCGGGTCGCCGCGCTCGTCGAGGCCGGCGTCGACTTCGTCGTCGTCGACACGGCCCACGGGCACTCCGAAGGCGTGCTCCAGACCGTCGGCCGGGTCAAGGCCGCGCACGACGGGCTCGAGGTGATCGCCGGGAACGTCGCCACGCCCGAAGGCACCGAGGACTTGATTCTTGCCGGGGCCGACGCGGTAAAGGTGGGGATCGGGCCGGGCTCGATCTGCACGACGCGCGTCGTGGCCGGCGTGGGCGTCCCCCAGCTCTCGGCCATCGTGCGGTGCGCGGAGGCGGCGCGGCGCTACGACGTCCCCCTGATCGCCGACGGCGGCGTGAAGCAGACGGGCGACATCCCGAAGGCGCTCGTGGCCGGGGCCGACACGGTCATGATCGGCGGGCTGTTCGCGGGCGTCGAGGAGAGCCCGGGCGAGACGGTCCTCTACGAGGGCCGCCGCTACAAGAACTACCGCGGGATGGGCTCGCTCGGCGCCATGCAGGCCGGCTCGAAGGACCGCTACTTCCAGGACGCCGAGGACGACCTCAACAAGCTCGTGCCGGAGGGGATCGAGGGGCGCGTCCCGTACAAGGGGCTGCTGGGCGAGGTGACCTACCAGATGGTCGGCGGGCTGCGCGCGGCGATGGGCTACTGCGGCTGCGCGGACGTGCCGGCCCTCCAGGAGCGGGCGCAGTTCGTGCGGATCACGTCGTCCGGTTTAAGGGAGAGCCACCCGCACGACGTCACGATCACGTCCGAGTCGCCCAACTACTCGACGCGCTCGTGACGGGCATCGACCTCGCGCGCGCGCGCCTCGACACGGTCCGCCAGCGGGCCGAGGCGGCCGGCGCGGAGGCCGCCGTCGTCTCGCACGCCGCCGACGTCCGGTGGGCCGTCGGGTTCACGGGCTCGAACGGGCTCCTCGTCGTGGTCGACGGCGGGGCGTGGCTCGTGACCGACGGGCGCTACCGCCAGCAGGCCGCTAGCGAGGTCGAGGTCGCCGAGGTCGTCGTCGCGCCCGGCCCGCTGGCGGAGGCGGTCGCCGAGCGCGGTCTACTCGACGGCATCGCGCGTACGGCCGTCCAGGCTGACCACCTCACGCTGGCCGCCCTGGGCAAGCTCCGCGGCGCGCTCCCCGACGTCGCGTTCGAGGCCGTCTCGTCGTTCCTCGCCGCCGACGTCGCCGCCAAGACCCCGTCTGAGGTCGAGGCCGTCGCGCGCGCACAAGCCCTGACGTGCGAGGTGTTCGAGGCCGTGCTCCCGTACGTCCAGCCGGGCGTGAGCGAGCTGGACCTGGCCGCCGAGGTCACGTACCAGCACCTCAAGCGGGGCGCGAGCGCCATGTCGTTCCCGCCGATTGTGGCCTCCGGCGCACGGGGCGCCCTCCCACACGCACGGCCGTCGACGAAGACGCTCGCGCCCGGCGAGCTCGTGGTCCTCGACATGGGCGGCGTCCTCGACGGGTGGTGCTCGGACCTGACGCGGACCGTCGCCGTGGGCGAGCCGCCGGGCGAGGCGCGCGAGGCGTACGGGGTCGTGCAGCGCGCCCAGCGCGCCGCCATCGAGGCCGCCCGGGCCGGGCTCCTCGGGGGCGACCTGGACCGGGCCGCGCGCGACCCCATCGAGGCGGCCGGCCTCGGCGAGGCGTTCTCGCACAGCCTGGGCCACGGCGTCGGCCTCGACGTCCACGAGTGGCCCCGGCTCTCGCAGCAGGTGGAGCACCGCCTCCCGGCCGGGGCGACGGTGACGATCGAGCCGGGCGTGTACCTGCCGGGCCGGTTCGGCATCCGCATCGAGGACGTCGTCGTGCTCCGCGAGGGCGGGTGCGAGAACCTCACGCCCCTCCCGACCGACCTCCTAGTGCTCTAAGGGCGGATGCGGATCACGTTCGTCCTCCCCGGTCCGGTCCGAATCCCGATGGGAGGGGCCAAGGTGGTCTACCGGTACGCAGAAGAGTTGGCGGCCCGGGGGCACGACCTTGCCGTTCTCGCCCCGCGCCGTCCGGGGGCGGGGCTCGGCGCCCGGGCGTTCGCCGCCGCCGCGGCCCTCCGCAACGCGGTCCACCGGGTCCCGGCCGAGCCGTACTACGCCGCCCAGGGGGTCCGGACGCTGGCGGTCCCCGACCCCTCGCCCCGCCACGTCCCCGACGCCGATGTCGTGGTCGCGACCGGGTGGCAGACGGCGGCGTGGGTCGCGGCGCTGCCGGCCCGGGCGGGGGCGAAGGCGTACTTCGTCCAGAACCTCGAGGACTACCTCAGCCCGGAGGCCCCGGCCACGTGGGCGCTCCCGCTCGCTACGTTCACGTGCGCGCGCTGGCTCGCCGAGGCCGTCGAGGCGGCCGGGCACCCGACGCTCGGGCACGTCCCCAACGCGGTCGACCCCGGCGAGTTCTTCCCCACCGCGCCCCTCGACGGGCGCCCGCCGACGGTCTCGTTCCTCTACCACCGCCTCCCGATCAAGGGGGCGGACGACGCCCTCGCCGCGCTCGCCCTCGTCGGCCGCCAGCGGCCCGACCTCCGGGTCGAGGCGTTCAGCGCCCGGCCCCCGTCGCACCGGCTCCCGGGCGAGTTCCGGGTCCACGTCCGGCCGTCGCTCCCGGACCTCCGGGCCCTGTACGGCCGGACGGCCGTGTTCCTCCACCCGAGCCACCGCGAGGGGTGGCCGCTCCCGCCGATGGAGGCGGCCGCGTGCGGGGCCGCGCTCGTGGCGGCGGCGAACGAGGGCGTCCGGGAGTGCTTCGACGCCGAGACCGCCCGGCTCGTCCCGGTCGGCGAGCCCGAGGCGCTGGCGGAGGCCGTCATCGGGCTCTTGGAGGACTCGGCCGAGCGGACGGCGCTCGCCGAGGCCGGGCGCGCGCGCGTCGCGTCGCTCTCGTGGGCCGCGAGCACGGACCGACTGACGGGGATCCTGGACCACGTCGCCGGGGGGAGCTGAGGCCGTTGCGCACGTCCATCATCGTCCCGGTCTACAACGGGGCCCACGTGCTCCCCCTGACGGTCCCGGCCGTGCTCGCCCAGGCCGGCGTCGACGCGTGGGTCTGGGTGGACGACGGCTCGACGGACGGGACCGGCCGCGTCCTCCGCGCCCTGCTCGACGGTGAGCCCCGGGCCCGGGTCGTCCGCCAGCCGGAGAACCGCGGCCGCGCGGCCGCGCGCAACCGGGGGCTCGCCGCCACCTCCGGCGATGTCGTCGTCTTCTTCGACGCCGACGTCCGCCCACCGCTGGGCGCCGCCCGCCGGCTGGCCGACGCCGTGGCCGGCCGGGGTGCCGTGGCGTCGGTGGGG
>CAZDFV010000048.1:0-913 GCA_964504495.1 uncultured Rhodothermales bacterium | reverse complement strand
TCCTGGACCGGCCGGACGACCCGTACCAGACGTACCTCGCCCGCCACCCGCGCGGCGCATCCGGGGCCCCCGGCTCGGCCGTCTCCTGGAAGTACTGGATCACGTGCGTCTGCGCCGCCCGCCGCTCGGCGCTCGACGCGGCCGGCCGGTTCGACGAGGCCGTGGAGTACGGCGAGGACCTCGCCCTCGCGTGCCGGCTCCGCCGGCGCCACCCCGACGGCCTCCGGCTGGCGGACGTGGCCGTCGACCTCTTCGACGTGGGGACGCTCGCGTCCGCCCTCGCCAACATGCGCTCCGTCGGCCGCGTGCTCCCGGCCCTCGTCCGGCGCTGCCCCGACGTGCTCGCGCTCGCGGGCGTCGAGCGGGCCGCGGCCTCCCGCGCGCTCCTCGCCCTGGCCCGCGTGCCGGTCCCCGAGCGCCTCCTCCGCGCCGGTCTCCGCGTTCTCCCCACGGCCGCCCGGCCTCGGGCGGTGCGCTACCTTCTCGGTCACGCCCTGCTGTCCGCGTTCGCCGGTGCCCCACGTCGTCCTCCCCCGTCGGACCCGGTCGGTGGCCCGGGCGGTCGACTTCGTCGAGGGTGAGGCCCGGCGGGTCGGGTGGGCCGAGGCCGACCGGTCCCGCCTCGCGCTCGCCACGGCCGAGGCCGCCGCGAACGCGGTAAAGCACGGGGGCGGCGCGGAGGGCGCCCCCACGTTTACCGTCCGGTGCCGGGTGGACGCGGACGGCGCCGTCGTCACCGTCCTCGACGGCGGCCCCGGCCCGGCGCCGGAGGCCGTGCAGACGGCCCGGCTCCCCGAGAGCGTGTTCGCCACGGGCGGGCGGGGCCTCCACATCATGCGCCAGCTCGCCGACCGGGTCGACGTCGAGGGCGGGGCCGTCCGCCTCCGCTTTTCCCGGTCGTGAGCGGGGGGGC
>CAZDFV010000047.1:0-16342 GCA_964504495.1 uncultured Rhodothermales bacterium | reverse complement strand
CGGCGGGCGGCTCGGGCGGGGCGTCGGGGAACGCCTCCTCGATGGGCCACAGGACGTCCTCCTCGGCGACGGTCTCGTCCTCGAAAAAGACGCCCTGCTCGCGGTCCACGTCGCGCGCGGCCTCGCGCGCGGCCTCGCGGGCGTCGCGCTCGGCCTGTCGGACCTCGCGCCGCGCCTCGCGGATCGCCTCGTCGCGAATGCGGCGGGCCTCCCGAACCCACCCCTCGGCGTTCTGGTCGACCTCGCGGGCCGCTTGACGGAGCGCCTCGCGCGCCGCGGCGCGGACGAGCGGGTCCTCGATCTGGTCGACTTCGATCCAGGCCCGGTCGAGCCAGTCGAGCGCTCGGCGCTCGGGGAGGTCGTCGGTCTCGCCCCCCCGCGTCACGTCGTCCCGCTGGCGGTCGCGGCCGTCGCCGGCGCCCCGGCCGGGCGTGCGCGGGGCGTAGTCCTCGGGGACGTCGGCCTCGCGGCCGTCCTCGAACAGGCCGCCGACCCACCCGGCGAAGCGGTCCCACAAGCCGGGCTCGCCCTCCTCGGGCTCGGGCGGGCGGGGGAACTCCCGGCCGGTGTCGACGAGGCCGCCGCGCTGGACCGACCGCTGGAAGTCGCCGACGAGCCGGAGCGCGTTGTGCCCGCCCTGGCCCCAGTACGACGACCGGAACGTGACGCGGGGGTCGTCGAACCCGACCCAGGCGCCGGTCACGAGCTCGGGGTGCATGAGGAGGAACCACCCGTCGGCGCCGTCCTGCGTCGTCCCCGTTTTGCCGGCGAGGTCGCCGCGCGCGCCGAACAGCCGGCGGACGTCCGACCCGGTCCCGCCGTCGACGACGCCGCGCATCATGTCCAGCAAGTCGACGGCCACGTCGGCGTCGAGGGCCCCGCGCGGCTCCGGCTCGAACCGGGCCACCTCGTTCCCGTCGCGGTCGGTGACGTGCGTGACGAGGACGGGCGGGCGGTGGAGGCCGCCGGCGGCGATCGTGGCGTAGGCCGCCGTCATCTCGAGGAGCGAGACCTCGCTCGTCCCGAGCGCGAGGGACGGGACGGCGTCGAGGTCGCTGCGGACGCCCATCCGCCGGGCCGTCCGGGCCACGTCGCGGGCGCCGACGTCCTGGACGAGCCGGGCGGCGACCGTGTTCTTCGACGTCGCCAGCCCGTCGCGGAGCGTGGTCATCTCGCCCGTCGTCGTGCCGCTCGCGTTCGTCGGCTGCCAGACGACGCCGTCGGCGAGTTCGATCTCGACCGGCGCGTCGGCGACGAGGTCGTCGGGGCGCCAGCCCTCCTCGAGGGCGCGGGCGTAGAGGAACGGCTTGAACGTGGAGCCCGGCTGGCGGCGCGCCCGGGCGACGCGGTCGTAGGCCGAGCGCTCAAAGTCGCGGCCCCCGACCCACACCTTGACGTGGCCCGTCTCGGGGTCGACGGCCGTGAGCGCGACCTCCAGCCGCATCTTCTCCTGGCGGAGCGAGTCGCGGAAGGCGGGGTCGCCGAGGAGCGAGTCGACCACGGCCGCGCCGTCGCGGCCACGGGCGACGGCGGCGCGGTAGGCGTCGGTGTCGCGGGCGAACGCCCCGGCGGCGTCGGCGCGGAGCGACCAGAACCGCTCGAACGGCTCGGTCCGGCGGCTGGCGGTCACGTAGGGCGCCGTCGTGCCCCCGAGCCGGCCGGCGTCGGCCAGGCCCCACTCGACGTCGGCGACAGCCTGGAGCGCGTTCCCGAACGACTCGGCCGTCGCCGCGGCCCGCTCCTGCATCCGCCAGTCGAGCGTCGTGTGGACGGTGAGGCCGTCGCCGTAGAGGCTGTGGCCGTGGTCGTCGGCCCAGTCCTCCAGCATCACGCGGACGTGCTCGGTGAAGTGCGGGGCCCGGCTCCTCTGCATCGGCTGGCGCTCGAACTCCAGCCGCAGCGGCTCGTCGCGGAGCCGGGCGGCCTCGGCCGGGTCGAGGTCCCCGAACCGGACCATCTGGCCGAGGACCACGTTCCGCCGGGCGAGCGCGCGCTCGGGGTTCCGCTTCGGGTTGTACGAGGAGGTCCCCTTGAGCATCCCGACGAGCGTGGCGGCCTGGAGCCGGTCGAGGTCGCCCGAGGAGGTCGAGAAGTAGGTCCGCGCGGCCATCTCGATCCCCCACGCGTTGTAGAGGAACGGGACCGTGTTGAGGTAGAGCTCGAGGATCTCGTCCTTCGTGTACACCCGCTCGATCTTGCGCGCGGTGATGGCCTCCTTCAGCTTCCGCGTGACGGACGGGGCGTTCCCGATCTCGTCGGGGAACAGGTTCCGGGCGAGCTGCTGGGTGATCGTCGAGCCCCCCTGGCGGTCGCCGAGGGCCGTGTAGACGACGGCGCCCGCGGTCCGCCTGAGGTCCATCCCGCCGTGCTCGTAGAACCGGCGGTCCTCGGTGGCGACGAGCGCCTCGACGACGTGGGGGGAGACCTCGCCGAGCGACCGCCACTCGCGGTTCCGGCGACGGTACTCGGTGAGGACGACGCCGTCGGCCGAGACGACGGTCGAGGGGTGGACCTCGCGGGCGTCGCGGAGGTCGCCCACGCTCGGCGTGAGGGGCCAGAGCACGAGCGCGTAGAGGAGCACGGCCGCGAACAGGGCCGCGCCGAGGAGCGCGCCGGCTCCGGCCACGCCGCCGGCGGCCCAGGCGACGCGTTTTGAGGCGGGCTTCTGGGCGTCCCGGACGTTCGTCCAGACGGCCGTGGTGGCGGCCTTCAGCTTCGCCCAGAGCCAAGCGGCGAGCTGGCGGACGTGCGCCGCCAGCCAGGCGAGGGCACGGCGCCACGCGGGGGCAGCGGACTTCGGGTCGGCAGTCTTGGGCATGGGCGGGAGCAGCGGTCCCGGGGCTGTACGCGCGAAGCCGTGCGGGGATACGCCCGGCCTGGAGCGGCCTGGAGCGGTCTGGAGCGGCCTGGAGCGGCCTGGAACGGACGAGCTCCCCATAGGGGTGCGCGCGCAGGGGTGCCCCCCGCTACGCCTCCACCGCCGGCCGCGCCGGCTCGGCCCCGACCGCGCTGGGCAGGCGGACGCGGACGACCGTCCCCCCGCCCACTTCGCTCTCGACCGAGAGCCCCCCGCCCATCATCCCCACGAGGCGGTAGGCCACCGTCAGGCCCAGCCCGAGCCCCTCGTGCGTGCGGGCGTCGCCGTCGGAGGCCTGCTGGAACGGCTCGGCGGCCCGGGCGAGGAACGTCTCCGTCATCCCGACCCCGGTGTCGACCACCTCGACGGCCACGCCCTCGCCGTCGGCCCACGCGGTGACGGCGACGCGGCCGCGCTCGGTGAACCGGACGGCGTTGTCGAGGAGGGCCGCGAGCACGCGGCGGAGCGCGGCCGGGTCCACGTGCGCGACGGCCCCGAACGCCCCGACGTCGAGGGCGAGCCCCTTCCGCGCGGCGGCCTCGCGGAACGGGCCGGCGGCGGCCTCGACCTCGGCGGCCACGTCGACGCGCGCGGGGCGGAGCGTGAGGCCGCCGCTCTCGAGCGCCGTCAGGCGGAGGACCCCGTCGAGCGTCCCGAGCAAACGCTGGGCGCCCCGGTCGATGGTCTGGAGGACCGGCCGGTCGTCGTCGTCGGCCTCGTCGAGGAGGAGCTCGGCGCCGCTGAGGATGGCCGTGAGCGGGGTCCGGAACTCGTGGCTCATGGTCCCGAGCAGGGCGTCCTTGGCCCGGCTGGCCGACTCGGCCCGGCGCTGGGCCCGCTGGCGCTCGACGAGCTCGTCCTGGAGCCGGCCGTTCGTGGCCGCGAGCCGGCCCGAGAGCTCGCGGAAGTGCCGGACCATCGGCCCCTCGTAGAGCGCGGCGACGGCGGCCACTGAGGCCACGGCCATCCCGAAGTTGATCGCGTAGTGGACCGCGGCGTCCTCGGGCCCGAGTGAGACGGGGAACACGTACCCCGCCCTCGACGCCGCGTACATGGCGAGCCCGGACGCCGCCGAGGCCGCCGCCGCCGCCCACCCCAGCCGCGAGCCCCCGAGGAACGACCCGAACAGGGGCGCCACGACGAGCCAGAACACGGCCCCGGACGCCAGCCCGCCGTCGTAGTGCGCGACGGCCGAGACGCAGACCACGGTGAGGCCGACGAAGGTCCAGGCGAGCGCGCCCACGCGGCCCGTCCGCCGGAGGACGAACGGGAGCGCGGTGGCGGCGGCCCCGAACGCCGCCAGACGTACACGACGGCGTGGCCCGCCCCCGGGCGGTTGTGGGCCAGGTGAAGCACGAGGAACAGCGCGGCGTTCCCCGCGACGACGAACGAGAGGGCCACGCAGAGCCGGGCCCGGAGGAGCTCGAGGTGGCCCTCGACGCCGTCCGGGAGGAACCACCCCACGGCGCCGAGCGCCGCCGCCCAAGCCCTGGCGGGGACCCGGCCGGCCGATCCATCCGTGTGAGAGGAGGCGGAAAACATGGGGGCTCGTTATCGGCACGGGCTGCCGGGCGCTGAACCCGCTCGGACGCAGTCAGGGATCGCCCCAGGTGGCACGCACGACCTCACGCTCCAGCCCAGCCCGTTCGGACGGCACGCCCGCCGATGGCGCTCGGGGTGGGCGCGGCCGTGGGGCCGGCGGAGTCGCGAGCGCCCCGCGGGCGGCGGCCGCCAGCGGGAAAGACGGCGGGGGCGGCCGGCCGGGGATCGAACGCGGGGGCTCCTCGTAGGCCCGGCTCCCCTTCGCCCCCGCCCGTCATGGCCGACCAGCCCGTCACCACCGCCGAGATGGAGGACCCCGCGCCCGAGCGGTCCGCCAGCGACCTCGCCCGCCTCGAACGGCTCGCTGCGAACACGATCCGCGGCCTCACGATCGACGCCGTCGAGCGGGCCCAGAGCGGGCACCCCGGGCTCCCGATGGGGATGGCCGACGCCGCCGTCGTCCTGTGGACCCGATACCTCAAGCACAACCCGCAGGATCCGGGCTGGTTCGACCGCGACCGCTTCGTGCTCTCGGCCGGGCACGGGTCGATGCTCGTCTACAGCCTCCTCCACCTGAGCGGGTACGACCTGCCCCTGGAGGAGCTGAAAAACTTCCGCCAGCTCCACTCCAAGACGCCGGGCCACCCCGAGTACGGCTTCACGCCGGGCGTCGAGACGACGACGGGGCCGCTCGGCCAGGGGCTGGCGACGGCCGTGGGCTTCGCCATCGCCGAGAAGCACCTGGCGGCGCAGTTCAACACCGACGACCACACCGTCGTCGACCACTACACCTACGTGATTGCCTCCGACGGCGACCTCCAGGAGGGCGTGACGAACGAGGCGTGCTCGCTGGCCGGGCACCTCGGGCTGGGCAAGCTGATCTGCCTCTACGACGACAACCACGTCTCGATCGACGGCCACACCGAGCTGTCCTTTACCGAGGACCGGGCCGGGCGGTACGAGGCGCTCGGCTGGCACGTCGTCCGCGAGATCGACGGGCACGACAACGACGCCGTCGCGGAGGCCCTCGAGGCCGCGCGGCGGGAGACGGACCGGCCGAGCTTCCTCGAGGTCCGCACCGTCATCGGGTACGGGTCACCGACGCTGGCCGGCCAGCACGACATCCACTCGGACCCCCTCGGTGAGGACGAGGTCCGGGCGACGAAGGAGAACCTGGGCATCCCCCTGGAGCCCGAGTTCCACGTCCCCGACGAGGCGCCGACCCTGTTCCGCGAGCAGGCGTTCCGCGGCGCGCAGGAACACTGCGAGTGGGAGGGCCGCCTCGCGGCCTACGCCGAGGCCGCGCCTGAGAAGGCGGACGAACTGACGCGCCGGATCGCCGGCCGCCTCCCCGACGGCTGGGCCGACGCCCTCCCCACGTTCGAGGCGGACGCCAAGGGGATGGCGAGCCGCGCCGCCAGTGGGAAGGTCCTCGACGCGCTGGCGCCGGCTCTGCCCGAGCTGTTCGGCGGCTCGGCCGACCTCACGCCATCGGTCAAGACGAAGGCGAAGGGGATGGAGGACTTCCAGCGCGAGACGCCGGCGGCGCGGTACGTCCACTACGGCATCCGCGAGCACGCGATGGGGGCGGCCATGAACGGGATCGCGCTCCACGGCGCGCTCCGCCCGTACGGCGGCACGTTCCTCGTCTTCTCGGACTACATGAAGCCGGCGATCCGGCTCGCCGCCGTCCAGGGCGCCCCGACCGTCTTCGTCTTTACGCACGACTCGGTCGGGCTGGGCGAGGACGGGCCGACGCACCAGCCGGTCGAGCACCTCGCCGGGCTCCGGGCGATCCCGAACCTCAACGTCGTCCGCCCGGCCGACGCGAACGAGACGGCGGCGGCCTGGCGGCTCGCGCTGGAAACAACGGACCGGCCGACGGCCTTCGCCTTTTCTCGGCAAGGGCTCCCGACGCTGGAGGAGACGGCCGAGAAGGCGGCCGAGGGCGTCGCGCGCGGCGCCTACGTCCTCCAGGACTCCGACGGCGAGCCCGAGGTGATCCTGATCGGGACGGGCTCGGAGGTCCCGCTCCTGGTCGAGGCCAAGAAAAAACTCGGCGGCAGCGCGCGCGTCGTGTCGATGCCGTGCGACCGGCTCTTTTTCGAGCAGGACGAGACGTACCGCGAGTCGGTCCTCCCGTCGTCGGTGGCGGCGCGCGTAGCCGTCGAGGCCGCCAGCCCGGTCGGGTGGGGCCGCGTCGTCGGGCTCCGCGGGGCGTTCGTCGGGCTCGACCGCTTCGGCGAGAGCGCGCCCGGGACCGACGCCTACACCAGCCTCGGCCTGACCGCCGAGGGCGTGGTTTTGGCAGCGCGCCGGGTGATGGCCTAGTAGGCCCCCCGTCCCGCTGGCGGACGCGCCCGCCAGCGGGGCGCCCCCTCCGCGGCTTCTCCCCCGCTCCCTCGTGATGCCCCCGCCCGGCGAGATCGCCCGCGTCGCCCGCCTCGCAGCGGCCGGGGCCGTGGTCGTCACCGTCGCCCTCGTGTTCGCGACCGCCGGCGAGCGGCCGTGGCAGGCCGTCGCCGCCGTCGTGATGATCTCGCTCCTCCCGTACGTCGCGTTCGTCGCGCTCGCGCGGTGGACGAGCGGGGTGCCGGCGGCCGAGGCCGTCGTGCTGGGCGGGCTCGTGCTCGCCGTGTTCTTCGCGGTCGGGATGTACGGGCTCGCGTTCGTCGTCGCGCCGGGGCCGCGGAGCGCGTCGGCGCCCCTCGCCATCCCGCTCCTGCAGTCCGTCGCCGTAGGGCTGGCCGGCGCCGGCGCCGCCCTGTTCAAGTGGCGCGCGCGGCGGGCGTAGACTGCCGGGCCCGACCGAGCGCCCCATGACCCTCGCCCCCTCCGTCCTCGCCGCCGACTTCGGACGTCTCGAGGCCCACGCCCGCGAGGCGCTCGACGCCGGGGCCGACTGGCTCCACATCGACGTGATGGACGGCCACTTCGTCCCCAACATCTCGTTCGGGGCGCCGGTCATGCGCGGGCTGGCGGGGCTCGCGGCCGAGACGGGCGCGCCGTTCGACGTCCACCTCATGATCGAGGACCCGGACCGCTACCTCGACGACTTCGCCGAGGCCGGCGCCGCGCTCATCACCGTCCACCAGGAGGCGTGCCCGCACCTCCACCGGACGGTCCAGGAGATCAAAGCGCTCGGGTGCCGGGCCGGCGTCGCCCTCAACCCGGCCACGCCGCTCGTGACACTCGAGGAGATCCTCCCCGACCTCGACCTCGTCCTCGTCATGTCGGTCAACCCCGGGTTCGGGGGGCAGACGTTCATCCCCGGCTCGCTCGGCAAGGTCCGCCGGCTCCGCCAGATGCTGAGCGGCCTCGGGAGCCGCGCGCTCGTCTCGGTCGACGGCGGCGTGGACCCGGACAACGCCCGGGCCCTCCTCGATGCCGGGGCCGACGTGCTCGTCGCCGGGAGCGCCGTCTTCGGGGGCGACGTGACCGCCAACGTCCACGCCTTCCGCCAGGCCGAGCTGCGGACGGCGTAGCCCCGCTGGCGGCGCCCGCCAGTCAGGCGACGGGCTCCTCTGCCGGCTCCTCGACCGGCTTCCCGACGAACAGGACGACGGCGACGACGACGGCTGCGCAGACCGGCAGCATCACCCACCACGGCGCGTTGAACCCGGTCGGGAGCGTGCCCAGGAGGAGCGCGATCCCGCCCGTCGTGAGCGCGTACGGGAGCTGCGTCCGGACGTGGTCGATGTGATCGCACGAGGACGCCAGCGACGAGAGGATCGTCGTGTCCGAGATCGGCGAGCAGTGGTCGCCCCAGACGGCGCCGGCGAGGACAGCGCTCACGCTCGAATACAGGATGTGGAGCTGACCGTCGGCGGACCCGTCGGCCATGAGGACGCCCCAGGCGAGCGGGATCACGAGCGGCATCAGGATCCCCATCGTCCCCCACGACGAGCCGGTCGAGAACGCCGTCGCCGCCGCCAGCAGGAACACGACGGCCGGGACGACGCCGGGCGCGAGCGCGCCCGAGAGCCACGCGACGAGAACATCGGCCGTGCCCAGCGCCTCGTTGACGCCCGAGAGCGCCCACGCGAGGACGAGGATGACGATCGCGAGCAGCATCGACCGCATCCCGGCGTACCACGCATCGACCGACTCCTCCAACGTCAGAATTCCCTGGCCGACCGTGAGGGCCACGGCGACGAGCACGGCCGCCAGCGAGGCCCACATCATGGCCGTGTACGAGTTGGCCTCGCCGATGATGTTGGTCAGCGTCATCGGGTCCCCACTCTCGGCAACCGCCGCCCGGCCCGTGATGACGAGCCCGATTAGGACGCCGGCCACGAGGACGACGATGGGGAGCACGGCGTTGACGAGCCGCTTGGGCGCGTCCGGGGGCGGCGCGGTCGCCTCCGCCTCGGCCGCCTCGGCGTTCGAGCCCGGCCGGTAGAGCTGGCCGGTCCGGCGGGCCCGGCGCTCGGCCCGGAGCATCGGCCCGAAGTCGCGGCGCGTGCCGGCGACGAGGTACACGAAGAGGAGCGTGAGGATCGGGTAGAACGAGTACGGGATCGAGTTGAGGAAGACCGAGTAGGCCCCCTCGTCGTAGCCCGGGATCTGGTCAACCGCCGTCCCGATGAGGCCGACTTGGTAGCCGATCCACGTCGTCACGAGCGCGAGGGACGCGATCGGCGCCGCTGTCGAGTCGACGAGGTAGGCCAGCTTCTCGCGGGAGATCCGGAGGCGGTCGGTGATGGGCCGCATCGTCCCGCCGACGATGAGCGTGTTGGCGTAGTCGTCGAAAAAGACGGCCGTGCCGAGGACGGCCGTCGCGAGCTGCCCGCGCCCGGCCGACCGCGCCCACCGCGTGGCGACGTCCACAATGGCTGCCGTCCCGCCGTTGCGCTGGATGAGCCCGACGACGCCCCCGATCATGAGCGTGAACAGGATGATGGCCGCGTGGTCCTCGTCCGCGAGCGCGCCGAGGACGAACACGGCGACGGTGTCGAACAGGCCGGTAAACCACCCGAGTGCGGGGTCGCCCGTCGCGATCCACGCGCCAATCCAGACGCCGAGGAACAGGGCGGCCACGACCTGGCGGAACAGCAAGGCCGCTGCAATCGCCAGCACGGCCGGAAGCACCGCTAGCCACCCGACGCCGGTCCCGCCCTCCTCAGCCTCCACGGTCGTGACCGTGAACGCCCCGGCCGGCTCGCCGTCGAGGAGGACGGGCCGCTCGGCCGCCGCCGTGTCGAGAAGGGCCTCTTGGGCGAGCGCGTCGCCGGCGAGCGCCCCGCTGGCGACCATCACCGCCAGCCCGACGAGCACCGCCAGCCCGACGAGCCCCAATGCCCGCCCCCCGTTCGCCGTTGACTTCGTCGGCCTTGCGGCTCGCCGTTCGCCGTTCCCCATCACGCCGTCCCGAAGATGCGGTCGCCGGCGTCGCCGAGGCCGGGCCGGATAAAGGCGTCCGCATCCAGCTCCCGGTCGAGCGCCGCCGTGTAGACGGCCACGTCCGAGTGCTCCCGCTCCAACCGGGCCACGCCCTCGGGCGCGGCGACGAGGCAGACGAAGGCGAGGTCGGTCGCCCCGTGCCGCTTGAGGTGGGCGAGCGCGCCGGCCGCGCTCCCGCCCGTCGCGAGCATCGGGTCCACGACGAACACGCGGGCGTCGCGGGCCTGGGGCGGCACGCTCGCGTAGTAGTCGACCGGCTCGTGCGAGGCCTCGTCGCGGTACATCCCGAGGTGGCCGACCCGGGCCTCCGGCACGTAGCGGACGAACCCGTCGACCAGTCCGAGCCCGGCGCGCAGGACGGGCACCACGACCACCTCACGCGCCAGCCGGTAGCCGACCGTCTCCTCGAGCGGCGTCGCCACGCGCGTCTCCTCGACGGGGAGTGTGCGGAGGGCCTCGTAGGCGAGGATCGAGGAGACGTCGGCGAGCGTCCGGCGGAACGCGCCGTAGGGCGTCGCGCGGTCGCGGAGCGTGGTGAGGGCCCGCTTCAAGAGCGGGTGGTCGACGACGGTCAGCACGTGGGGGGTGGGGATTGGGGGTCGGGGGTTGGGGTGGGTGCTGGGAAAACGTCCCCAACCCCTAACCCCCATCCCCCGACGGCTACCGCTTGAGTCGGCCTTCCTCGACGGCCCGCTTGTGGGCCTCCTCGTTCTCGACCCACGGCTTCCGGCCGAAGTAGCTGTCGGTCAGCTTCTTGAGCACGCCCGAGAGGAAGATCAGCGCGATGACGTTGGGAATCGTGACGAGCGAGAGCGCGACGTCGCCGAGGTCCCAGATCGTCGTGACCGCGAGCACGGCGCCGACAAAGTGCATGACCACGAACACGGCCTTGAACGGCAGGATGGCCTTCGGCCCGAAGAGGTAGTTCGCGCAGCGGTCGCCGTAGTAGCTCCACGAGATGCTCGTCGAGATGGCGAAGAGGAGGACCGAGAGCAGGACGATAAACTCGCCGGCGCCGCCCAGGCCGATAGGCTCGAGCCCGATCGTGAAGCCGAGCGAGGTGAGCGGCGCGCTCGTGCGGACGGTGTTGCCGTAGAGCACGTCGACGGTCTCGCCGTCGGCGGTCGTCGCGGTCCGGGTGCCGGGGTCGAACGTCCCCGTAAACGGCTGCGACTGCGCCTCGTCGAGGAAGAGCTCGTCCACGCCGATGTTGAACCGGCCGATCTGGGCGTCATCCTGCGAGATCCCGTTCTCGTAGAGGATCGGCCCGGCCCCGAGGACGGTCCCGAACGTCCCGTCCTCGTCGGCCTGCACGACGGACACGTTCGAGGCGTCGAGGTCGAGCGGTGCGGGCGCGGTCGCGGTGTAGGCGCCCGTCGAGATGAGGACGAGGCCGGTCATCGTGCAGATCAGGATCGTGTCGATAAACGGCTCGAGGAGCGCGACGGCGCCCTCAGAGACGGGCTCGTCGGTCTTGGCCGCCGAGTGGGCGATGGGCGCCGAGCCCTGCCCGGCCTCGTTCGAGAACAGCCCGCGCTGGACGCCGAACATCATCGTCGTCAGGAACACGCCGATGCCCGTCCCGGCCACGCCGGACGTCGGGTTGAACGCCTCGGTGAAGATCGAGGCGAACGCGCCCGGCACGGCGCCCGCGTTGAGGGCGAGGATGACCAGGGCGCCCGCGACGTAGACCGCCGCCATGACCGGGGCCACGATGCTCGTCACCTTGCCGATCCGGCTGATCCCGCCCAGGATCACGATGCCGACAATCGTTGCGGTGACGAGCCCGGTCAGCCAGACCGGGACGGCGAACGAGTCGAACATCTGGGTCGCGACCGTGTTGGCCTGGACCGCGTTGCCGGTCATGAACGAGGTCACCATGAGGGCGCCGGCGAAGAACACGGCGACGGGCTTCCACTTTCGGCCGAGACCGCGCTCGATGTAGTACATCGGGCCGCCCGAGACCGAGCCCTCCCACGCCTTCCCGTCCTCGTCCACGCGCACCTCGCGGTACTGCTGGGCGAGCGTGACCTCGGAGTACTTCGTCGCCATGCCCAAGAGGGCCGTCACCCACATCCAGAAGAGGGCGCCCGGCCCGCCGATGTGGATCGCGATCGCCACGCCCGCGATGTTGCCCACGCCGACCGTCGCGCTGAGCGCCGTCGTGAGCGCCTGGAAGTGGCTCACGTCGCCCGGCTCGTCGGGGTCGTCGTAGCGGCCGGTCGCGACGGCGAACCCGTGCCCGAGGCGGCGGAACTGGATGAACCCGAGCTTGACCGTCAGAAAGAGCCCGGCCCCGAGGAGGATGACGACGAGGGGGACGGCGAGAAAGTCGCCGACGGTGCCGACGACGGCTTCGAAGAGCTCCATGCAGGGAGGGCGTTAACGGGGTGTGAAGGACGGCCGCGAAGATAGCAGCCGCGCTCGGGCCCGGCCCGGTCACGTCCTCAGGGCGGCGCCCACGCCCCGCTGGCGACGGCGCTCGCCGGCCGGCGGCCCCGCTACAGCGACTCCGGGTCGACCTCGACGAGCCGGCCGCGGACGAGGGCCAGCGTCCGCGCCGGGAACGCCTTGACGAGCCGGTAGTCGTGCGTCGCCATGAGGAGGGCCATCCCCTGGCGGTGGACCCGGACGAGCAGCTTCTGGATCTCGTCGGCCACGCGCGGGTCGAGGTTCCCGGTCGGCTCGTCGGCGAGCAGGAGGAGCGGGTCGTTCACGAGCGCCCGGGCGATGCACGCCCGCTGCTGCTCGCCCCCCGACATCTCGCGCGGCCGGGCCTTGGCCCGGTGCGACAGGCCCACCTTCGCGAGCGCCTCGAGCGCGCGCGGCTGGACGTCCTTCGCCCGGACGCCCGTCGCGTGGAGCGCGAACGCGACGTTCTCGAAGGCGCTCCGGTCGGGCAAGAGCTGGAAGTCCTGGAACACGATCCCCAGCATCCGCCGGAGGTGCGGGATGTCCCGCTCGGCCGTCGTGTCCGACTGGTACGGCCCGACGCGGGCGAGCCCGTACTCGGGCCGGACGTCCATGTAGAGCAGCTTGAGGATCGTCGACTTGCCGCTCCCCGTCGGCCCGATGAGGTAGGCCATCTCGCCCCGCGCGAGCGTGAGGTTGAGGTCGCTCGCCACCTCGACGCGCCCGCCCTTCGGGTCGGTGTACCCGACGGCCACGTTCTTGAGCTCGACGAGCGGGCGCTCGCGCGGCTCCGACAGCGCGGGCGACGACCGGGCGGCTCGTTCGACGGGGGGCTCCACGGTGGGCTCTGGGGGACGGGCGGAAGCTACGGACGGCCCGCCCCGCTGGCGCCGTCCGCCAGCGCGTCGGGGCGGGCTGTCACATACTCATCTCTTTGTCATCCTGAGCGTCAGCGAAGGATCTCAACGCCGACCCTCCACGCTGTCGGTGGCGGGGCCAGAGGACTCAGGGCCCCGAGTCGAGATCCTTCGCACACTCAGGACGACGAGCCTGAAGAGCGCAGCCGAGCGTGGGGCGGCCCAGCCGGACTGGGCCGCCGGAGGACCCAGTGGACCCGCTCGCTGGCCTCCGTCGCCGGCTCCGTCGAGAAGTCCTCGTAGGCCGCCTCCACAACGAGCGGCCCCGCCTCGACGAGCGCGCGGACCTCGCCCAGCCCGTAGGCCCGCTGGACGTGCGTCTCCGTCTCGCGCGACCCGTTCGGCCGGGTCAGGGTGAACGTCGTCGTGTGGAGGTGCGTGTCGGGGTCGTAGCGACTCGCGCGGAGGTAGCGGAAGGGGCCCGCCTCGCCCGCGTCGTCGAACCCGTCGGCGTGGTTGAGCGAGTTGGCCGGCGTCGACTGGTCGACGACGGCGACGCCGCCCGGCACGAGCGCGTCATGGACGTGCCGGAGGAGGGCCGCGACCTCGTCCGTCTCGAGGAGGTAGTTCAGCCCGTCGTAGACGAGGACGACGGCGTCGGCGGGCGGCCCGGGGACGGGCTCGCGGAAGTCGGCCTGGGCGAACGTGACGGGGCGCCCGGCCCGCTCGGCCGTCTCCCGGGCGACGGCCAGCATGGCCTCGGACCCGTCGAAGGCGCGGTAGGCGTAGCCGTCCGGCGCCGGCCCGTAGGGCTGGAGCGCGACGGCGAGCGCGCCCGTCCCGCACCCCAGCTCGACGAGGGACCGGGCGTCCGGCGCGTGCAGCCGGAGGAGGCTCTGGACGTGGGCCGCCCACGCGGGGTAGTCCACGTGGCGCATGACGGCGTCGTAGCCGGCGGCGAGGGCGGAGTACGGGGCGGCCAGGGGTTCGGGGGTCGGGGAGTTCGGGGAAGATGACCGGCTGGGCGTGCTCTCCGCCAGTGGGCGGCGTGAGGTTCCGGGCAGTTCTCCGGGCCTCCGGCCCGGTCCCTCACCCAGCGCCCGCCCGCCGCCCCGCCATCGCCGCCGCCAGCCGGACGGCCTCGACGGTGGATGACGCGTCGGCCGCGCCCCGGCCGGCCAGGTCGAACGCCGTCCCGTGGTCCGGGCTCGTGCGGACAATTGGGAGCCCGAGCGTGACGTTCACGCCGCCGCCCTGGGCGAGCGCCTTGAACGGAGCGAGGCCCTGGTCGTGGTACATCGCCACGACTGCGTCGGCGCGCGTCCAGGCGGCGCGGCCGAAGAAGGCGTCGGCCGGGTGCGGGCCGGTCACGTCGAGGCCGTCGGCGCGGAGCGCGTCGAGCGCGGGGCGGAGCGTGTCGATCTCCTCGCGCCCGATCACCCCGCCGTCGCCCGCGTGGGGGTTCAGGCCGAGGACGGCGAGGCGGGGCCGCTCGACGCCGAGGTCGCGCCGCAGCGCCGCCGCCAGCGTCCGGCACGTGGCCTCGACGCGGTCGCGCGTCACGAGACCGGCGACGTCGGCGACGGGCACGTGGATCGTAGCGAGCGCCACGCGGAGCGGGCCGGCCGGAAGGTCCGCGGCGAGCACCATCACGACCGACTCGGCGCCCGTCCGCTCCTGCAGGAACTCGGTGTGGCCGGGAAAATCGTAGCCGGCCAGGCGGATGGCCTCCTTCGAGAGCGGGGCCGTGGTCATCCCGTCCACGGCGCCCGAGAGGCAGAGGTCGCAGGCGCGCGCGACGGCCTCCATCGCTTGCCGCCCGCCCTCGGCCGTCGTCTCGCCCCACGCGAACGCGGCCGGCGCGCCCGCGCCCGGGTCGAGTACGGCGAGCGCGCCGTCGGGGGCCTCCCCCACCGCCTCCACCTCGCGGACGGGGCCGAGTCCCAGGCGCTCGGCCTGGTCCGCCAGCACGGCGGCGCTCCCGACCGCTACGACGCGCGCCACCCTGCGAACGCGCTCGTCACGGGCTGCCGTGAGGACGACCTCGGGGCCGATCCCGTTGGGGTCGCCGAGCGTGAGGGCCAGGAGCGGGCGCATCGCGGCGGGCTGGCGGACGTCGAGGGCGGCTTACGCTCCGCCGGCCTCCTCCGCCAGCAGGTCGAGGAGGAGGCGGACGCCGAAGCCGGTCCCCCCCTTCGGGCGGTAGCCGTACGCCGAATCCAAAAACGCCGGGCGCGCGAGGTCGAGGTGCACCCACGGGTAGGCGGCCTCGCCGTCGTCGCCATGCGTGAAGTGCTCCAGGAAGGCGGCGGCCGTGATCGTCCCGGCCATCCGGCCGCCGACGTTTTTGAGGTCGGCCACGTCGCTCTTGAGCTGGTCGCGGTAGTGCGGGAACAGCGGGAGCGGCCAGGCCAGGTCGCCCGTCTCGGCGCCCGACTGGCGGACGCGCTCGGCGAGCGCCTCGTCCTCCGGCCGGGAGACGACGGCGGCCACGCGCTCACCCAGCGCTACGCCCTGCGCTCCCGTCAGCGTCGCGGCGTCGAGGACCCACTTCGGCGAGAAGGTGCGGGCGTAGCTGAGCCCGTCGGCGAGGAGGAGCCGGCCCTCGGCGTCGGTGTTGAGGACCTCGACGGTCGCGCCCGAGTGCATCCTCAGCACGTCGCCCGGGGCGTAGGCCCGTCCGCCGGGCCGGTTGTCCGACATCGGCAACAGCCCGACGACGCGGACCTTCAGCCCGAGCCGCGCCGCCCCGACGACGGCCGCGCCGACGGCCGCGCCGCCGCCCATGTCCGCCTTCATCTTGTCCATCGAGTCCTTCGTCGGCTTCAGCGAAAGACCGCCCGTGTCGTACGTCACGGTCTTGCCGACGAGGACGACCGGGGCGTCGCTCTCGTGGCCGTCCGGCGCCCACTCGAGGACCACGAACCGGGGCGGGTCCAGGCTCCCGCGGTTGACGCCGAGGAGGCCGCCCATCCCCTCCGCCTCGACCCGCTCCTTTTCCCACACCTCGACGCGGACGCCCGCCGCCTCGGCCGGCTGGCGGACGAGGTCGGCGAGCTTGGCCGGCACCTTCTCGTCCGGCCCCAGGTTCACCCAGTCGCGCGCGAGGTTCGTGGCCTCGGCCCGGACGTCGGCCTGGCGGGCGGCGTCGCGGAGGGCGTCGGTCGCGCTCGCGGCGTGGAGGGCGAGCGCCGGCGCGGGCGGGGCCTCCTCCGTCCGGTAGTGGTCGAACCGGTAGGCCCCGAGCCGGAACCCCTCGACAAGTGCGGCG
>CAZDFV010000046.1:0-16709 GCA_964504495.1 uncultured Rhodothermales bacterium | reverse complement strand
CGAGGCCGCCCTCGACGGGCTCCGCCCCCAGCAGGACGGCTACCGCCGGCTCCGCGCGCGGCTGGCGGCGCTCCAGGACGACCTCGCGCCGGTGCCGGAGGGCGCCCCGCTCCGGGCCGGCGAGCGGTCGGTCCGCGTCCCCCACGTCCGCGACCGACTGGCGGCCTTGGGCTACCTCCCCGCGAGCGAGTCCGACGCCTGGGCCCGGCCCGACGCCTACCTCCTCGACGACGCGCTCGCCGCCGCGCTCGCCCGCTTCGAGACCGCCCACGACGTCGAGCCCGACAGCGTCCTCGACGCCGCGACGACCGACGCCCTCAACGCCGACCCCGCCGACCTCCGCCGCCAGCTCGCCATCAACCTGGAGCGCTGGCGGTGGCTCCCGGACGACCTGGGCGGGCGCCTCGTCTGGGTGAACCTGCCGGCCTTCGAGCTCCGGGCGCTCGAGCGGGACAGCACGGGCGGCTACGCCGAGCGGCTGCGGATGCCCGTCAACATCGGGAACGCCCAGACGACGGGGTGGACGACACCGGTGATCACGGATTCGGTCCACACCCTCGAGTTCCAGCCGGCGTGGTACGTCCCCCGCTCACTCGCCGCGGCCGACGTGTTCCCGCGCGCGCAGCGCGACAGCCTCGCCCTCTGGCGCCAGGGGTTCGAGGTGTACCGGAACGGGGCGCCCGTCGACTCCCGCCTCGTCGCGTGGGATTCGGTCTCGGTCGGCGAGTTCCGGTTCGTCCAGCGGCCGGGGCCGGCGAATCCCCTCGGCCGCGTCAAGTTCTTGATGCACAACCCGTACGCCATCCTCATCCACGACACGAACAAGCGGCACACGTTCTCGGACGGGGTCGGCTCGTCGATGTCGAGCGGGTGCGTCCAGGCCGGTGCGCCCGACGAGCTGGCGGAGTACCTGCTCACAAGCGTGAACGACTGGACGCCCGGGGCCGCGACGGCGGCGTGGCGGGGCGGCCCGCGCCGGGGCGTGAGGCTGGAGCATCCCGTGACGACGCAGTTCACCTACTTCACGGCCTGGGCCGAGGCCGACGGCGCACTCCGCCTCTACGCCGACCCCTACGGCTACGACGACGCCTGGGCCGAGGCGCTCGGGCTGGCGGAGGACGCGGAGGAGACCTCGGCCTGAGTCGGTTGCCGACCGCGACCGCCAGCCGTAGCTTGGCCCCATGACGACCGCGCCCCTCGCCTGGCCCTGGTGGCACCCCCCCGAACGGTGGGCGGACGGCCTCTAGCCTGACGCGAGCGCGAGCCCCACGCGAGCCCACTGTTCAGCCGAGCAGGGGGCTTTTTTATTGGCCCTCCACCCCACCGCCCCCCTCCCGCCCCACCTTCCACCCGTGACGTTCCCCGAGTTCGAGTCCGTCGTACGCGACCAGCTTCCCCCCGGCGGGCGGCTGGCGGTGCCCGTCGTGGCCCGGCGCTCGGCCGACCTCCTCACGCCGGTCTCGGCGTTCCTCGCCCTCCGCGAGCCGGGCACGTTCGGGTTCCTGTTCGAGTCGGTCGAGGGCGGCGAGCGGCTGGGCCGGTACTCGTTCCTCGGCAAGCGCCCCGTGGCCGTCGTCGAGTCGCGGGGCGGGCGCGTGCTGACCCACAAACCGCCCGGCCGCGTCGGGGGCGACGGGGCGGCGCACGAGGTCGAGGGCCGGCCCGGCAGCGCGTTCTCGGCGCTCGGCGCGCTCGTCGAGGGGACCGAGCAGGCGCGCGTTCCCGGCCTCCCGCGCTTTACGGCCGGGGCCGTCGGGTTCGCCGGCTACGACGCCGTCCGCCAAGTCGAGGCGCTCCCGGTCGGCCCGCCGGACCTGCTCGGGCTGCCCGACGGCGTGTGGGGCGTCTACGACACGGTCGCCGCGTTCGACCGCGTCCGCCACCAGCTCGTCCTCATGGCGACGGCGTTCGTCGACGCCGAGACCGACCTGGAAGCCGCCCACACCGAGGCGAGCGCGCGGCTGGCGGCGCTCGAGCGCGACCTCGCGCGCCCCACCCCACCGGGCCCCGTCGTCGAGCTCCTGGCCGACGAGCCCGCGTCGTCCGTCGAGCGGGCGGCGTACGAGGCGGCCGTCCGGCAGGGGAAGGAGCACATCGTCGAGGGCGACGTGTTCCAAGTCGTCCTCAGCCAGCGGTTCTCGATGCCGTTCGCCGGCGACCGGTTCAACCTGTACCGGGCGCTCCGCCAGGTGAACCCCTCGCCCTACCTCTTTTACCTCGACATCGACGGCCTCGACGACGGCGCCCCGTTCACGCTCGTCGGCTCCTCGCCCGAGGTGCTCGCCCGTGTCGACCCGCGGGGAGAAGGCCGCCGCGCTCTCGTCCTCCCGATTGCCGGCACGCGCCGCCGTGGCGCCACCGCACAGGAGGACGCCGAGCACGAGGCCGAGCTCCTGGCCGACCCGAAGGAGCGGGCCGAGCACCTCATGCTCGTCGACCTCGGCCGGAACGACGTGGGCCGCGTGGCCGAAACTGGGACCGTGACGGTCGACCGCTTCGCGGAGGTCGAGCGGTTCAGCCACGTCATGCACCTCGTCTCGTCGGTGAGCGGGGCCGTCGGCAATCGCCCGGCGGCCGACGTGCTGGCGGCGTGCTTCCCGGCCGGGACCGTGAGCGGCGCCCCCAAAGTCCGGGCGATGGAGATCATCGACGACCTGGAGCCCGTCCGGCGCGGGCCCTACGCCGGGGCCGTCGGGTACGCCGGCTTTGACGGCGCGCTCGACACGTGCATCGCCATCCGGACGATGGTGGTGACCGAGGCCGAGGGCGTCCAGACCGCCCACGTCCAGGCCGGCGCCGGCGTCGTCGCCGACTCGGACCCGGCCGCCGAGTACGACGAGACGCGCGCCAAAGCCGCCGCCCTCTTTGAAGCCATGCGCTCCGCCACCGCTGACCTGTTGTGAGGGATGGAGGGATGCGGGATGGGGGCATAGGCTCCCCCCGCGATCCCTCGCCATCCCCCGATCCCTCCATCCCTCCCCGCCATGTTCCCCGCCCTCCGACCGATCCTGAACAAAGGCGGCGCCGGCCGCTACATCTCCCGCGAGGAGAGCGTCGAGCGCCTGCTCCCGATCGCCGAGCGCCACCTCGACCTGCTCTACACCTACAGCGGCGTGCTCGACGCGATGCCGGACGGCGCGACGAAGACGCAGATCGAGGCCATGATGCCCTACCTGCGGACCGAGATCGCCAAGATGAACGAGACGATCCTGAGCCTGAACGGAGCCCCGCCGCAGGGGATCGACCGCCGGCCCGTCGAGGTCGACGCGGACACGCCCGTGACGACGCTCCTCGACCGGCTGGTCGAGGCCGAGCGCGGGTTCGGCCCGGCGCTCGTCGAGGAGGTCGACGCCGTCCACCACCAGGAGCGGACGCGGGCGATCCTGACCCACAACGCCGAGGCGTCGGCCTCGCGGCTGGGCCTCCTCCGCGAGCTCGCCGTCGGCCCCATCCGCACCTAGCATGGCTGACGCCACGACCGAGACCGCCCCGCTGGCGGAGGTCGCCAGCACGACCGACGCGCTGCCCGTCGTCGCCTCCGGCATCCAGCCGTCGGGGACGCTCCACCTGGGCAACTACTTCGGCGCGCTCCGCCAGAACATCGCGCTCGCCAACGACGCCGGGCGGCGGAGCGAGGCGTTCCTCTTTATCGTCGACTACCACGCGCTCACGACCGTCCGCGACGCCGAGGCGCTCCGGCGGTACTCGCTCGACGTGGCCCTCGACTACCTCGCCCTCGGCCTCGATCCGGAGGCGGCCCATCTTTTTCTCCAGTCGGACGTCCCCCAGCTCGGCGAGCTGACGTGGGTCTTTCTCTGCCTGACGCCGACCTCGGCGCTGGAAAAAGGCGTGGCGTACAAGGACAAAGTCGCGCAGGGGCTGAGCGCGAACGCCGGCCTCCTCACCTACCCCATCCTCCAGGCCGCCGACATCCTCGCGTACACGGCGCCGGGGCACGGGCTTCTGGTGCCGGTTGGCGCGGACCAAAAACAGAACCTCGAGATCAGCCGCGACACGGCGGCCCGGTTCAACACGGCGTTCCGCGAGAGCGACCCGCTCTTCCCGCTCCCCGAGCCGCTGATCCTCGACGAGGTCGCCGTCGTCCCCGGCCTCGACGGGCGGAAGATGTCGAAAAGCTACGACAACACGATCGGCATCTTCGACGAGGGAAAGGCGCTCAAAAAGAAAGTGATGTCCATCGTCACCGACTCGACGCCGCTCGACGCGCCGAAGGACCCGGACGCCGACAACGTCTTCTCCCTGATCCGCCTGTTCGCGGACGACGCTGAGCGCGAGGAGATCGCCGCGGCGTACCGGGCCGGCGGCTATGGCTACGGCCACGCCAAGAAGGCGCTCCTCCGCCTCATCACCGAGCACTTTGCCGAGGCCCGCGACCGCCGCCGCCGACTGGCGGAGCGCCCGGACGACGTCCGCGACGTCCTCGCCGCCGGCGCCCGCGCCGCCCGCCAGCGGGCCACCGAGGTGCTCGGCGAGGTCCGCGAGGCCGTCGGGTTTCTGAATGCGGGTACGGGGTATGGGGTACGAAGTACGGCTTTGTAGCGACGCCCAAGATGTACCCCGTACCCTGTACCCCGTACCGACAATGATCCTCGTCCTCGACAACTACGACTCGTTCACGTACAACCTCGTCCACCTCGTGGCAGCGGAGGCCGAGGACGTCCGCGTCGTGCGGAACGACGCCGTCACGGTCGACGAGATCGAGGAGCTGGGACCGGCCGGCGTCCTCATCTCGCCCGGCCCCGGGCGCCCCAACGATGCGGGCGTGAGCGAGGAGGTCGTCGAGCGGCTGGGCGAGACGACGCCGATCCTCGGCGTGTGCCTCGGGCACCAGGCGATCGGCGAGGTGTACGGCGGGCGCGTCGTCCACGCCCCGGAGCTCATGCACGGGAAGACCTCGCGCGTGCGCCACGACGGCCGCGGCGTGTTCGAGGGCGTGGCCCAGGACTTCGTCGCGACCCGCTACCACTCGCTCGTCGTCGACCGCGGCTCGCTCCCCGACAGCCTTGAGATAAGCGCGGAGACGGCCGACGGCGTGGTCATGGGCTTCCGGCACCGCCAGCACCCGGTCGAGGGCGTCCAGTTCCACCCCGAGAGCGTGCTGACGGTCGAGGGCCCGCGGCTGGTGCGGAACTGGGTGCGCCGCGCGCTGGCGGCGCGCGATACGGGGTACGAGGTACGGGGTACGGAGGCATGAGCGCGTTCCGCCGGTTCGAAGACATTGAGGCGTGGCAACTCGGACGGGAGCTGACGCGGCGGGTCTACGAGGCCACGCGCGAGGGTCCTTTCTCACGTGACTTCGGGCTCCGCGACCAAATCCAGCGGGCGGCCGTTTCCATCACGTCGAACATCGCAGAGGGGTTCGAGCGGCGGAGCCCCGCCGAGTTCGCCCGATTCCTCCTCATCGCACGGGGGTCCGCTGGTGAAGTGCGATCTCAGCTCTACGTCGCCCTCGACCTGGGCTACGTCGACCGGGAGACCTTCCAGTCCCTGTTCCGCCTCGCGACGCGCATCTCGAAAGCTACGGACGCACTCGCGAGGCACAACCGCGCCCGAGTCGCCGAGGACGGAGAGCCGTACCTCGTACCCCGTACCGAGTACCCCGACCTCCAGACCCCGAACCCTTGAAACCCATCCTCCAGACCGTCGCCGAGGGCGAGACGCTAAGCGAGGCCCAGGCCGAGTCCGCGATGCACGTGATGCTGAGCGGGGAGGCCGCCCCCGAGCAGGTCGCCGGGCTCCTCATGGCGCTCCGGGCGCGCGGCGAGACGCTCGACGAGCTCGTCGGGTTTACGCGCGTGATGCGCGAGTACGCCGTGCCCGTCGAGACCGGCGGCCTCGACCCGATCGACCTGTGCGGGACGGGCGGCGACCACGCGGGCACGTTCAACATCTCGACGGCGGCCAGCTTCGTCGCGGCCGGGGCCGGCGTGCCGGTGGCGAAGCACGGCAACAAGGGCGTCTCGTCGTCCTCCGGCTCGGCCGACGTGCTGAGTGCGCTCGGCGTCCGCGCCGACCTCGACGCCGAGGGCGTGGCCCGATGCCTCCAGGAGACCGGCATCGCGTTCCTGTTCGCGCCCCAGTTCCACCCCGCGCTCCGGCACGTCGGGCCGGTCCGCCGCCAGCTCGGCGTGCGGACGTTCTTCAACATCCTCGGGCCGCTGTGCAACCCGGCCGGCGTCAAGCGCCAGCTCGTCGGCGCGTTCTCCGACCCCGTCGCGCGGATGATGGCCCAGATCCTCCTCCGGCTGGGGAGCGAGCACGTCGTCGTCGTCTACGCCCACGACGGGCTGGACGAGCTCTCGACGACGAGCCCGACGACGATCTACCAGACGGGCTCCCACGCCTACGACGGGGGGATGCTGGAGCAGGAGGTCGTGCCCGAGCGGTTCGGGCTGGCGCGCGTCTCGGCCGCGGCGCTCCAGGGCGGGACGCCGGACGAGAACGCCGAGATCGTCCGGGCCGTCCTCGGCGGAGAGGGCGGTCCGCAGGCGGACATCGTCCTGCTCAACGCGGCCTACGCGCTCCTGGCCTCGGGCGAGTACGACACGCTCGACGCCTGCCTGGAGGCCGCGCGCGAGAGCGTCGCCAGCGGGGCGGCGCTGGGCAAGCTCGACGCGCTCGTGGAGGCGTCGAACAGCATCGCCGAGGCCGCCTAGTGTCCATCCTCGACCAGATCGTCCGGGAGACGACGGCGCTCGTGGCCGAGCGGAAGGCGGTCACGCCCGCCGCCGCGCTCCAACGGCGCCCGGCGTTCCACGCGCCGACGCTCCCCCTCGCCCGCGCCCTCCGCCGCCCGGACGGGCCGGCAACCATCGCCGAGTGCAAGAAGGCGAGCCCGTCGGAGGGCGTCATCCGGCCGGAGTACGACCCGGCCCAGATCGCCCGGGCCTACAAGCAGGCCGCCGCCGCCGCCGTCTCCGTCCTCACCGAGCCGAAACACTTTGGCGGCTCGCTCGACCACCTCGCCGCCGTCCGCCACGCCGTCGACCTGCCGGTGATCCGGAAGGACTTCGTCGTCGACGCGTACCAGCTCGTCGAGGCCCGCGCCTACGGGGCCGACGCCGTGCTCCTGATCGTGGCCGCCCTCGACCGCGCCCGGCTGGCGGACCTGTTGGACGCGGCCCGTGACCTCGGCCTGGGCACGCTCGTCGAGGTCCACGCCGACGACGAGATGGAGATCGTCGACCTCGACCGCGTGGACGTGCTCGGCGTCAACAGCCGGGACCTCAAGACGTTCGAGATCGACCTCGACCGGCCGGGGCGGATCTTCGCCGGCCTCCCCGAGCGCGTCGTCCGCGTGGCCGAGAGCGGGATCAAGACCGCCGAGGACGCCGCCCGCCTCCGCGACGCCGGCGCCGACGCCTTCCTCGTCGGCACGCACCTCATGCGCCAGCCCGACCCCGGCCGCGCTCTCGCCGCCCTCCGCCGCGAGACGGCCGTGGCCCTCGCCAGCCGTCCGCGGCTCCAGCCCTCCACGTCGTGACGAAGGTCAAAATCTGCGGGATCACGCAGCTCCACGACGCCCGCACCGCCGCCGCCGCCGGGGCCGACTTCTTGGGGTTTATCCAGCACGACGAGAGCCCGCGCTACGTGGCGCCCGCCGTAGCGAAGGAGATCATCGAGTGGGTGCGCGGGCCGGAGCCGGTCGGCGTGTTCGTGAACGAGGACGCGGACACGGTGAACCGGCGGTGCGCCGAGGTCGGGTTCCGCCTCGCCCAGCTCCACGGGCACGAGCCGCCCGAGGTCTGCGCCGCCGTCGACGTACCGGTGGTCAAGGCCGTGAGCGTGTGGCACGACGCCTCGTCCGAGCAGGTCCGCGCCCTCGTCGAGCCCTACCTCGACGTCGTCGACTTCGTCCTCCTCGACACGCACCACACGAGCCTGTGGGGTGGGACGGGCGAGAGCTTCAACTGGCGCGTGGCCCGCGACCTCGGCGCCGACGTGGACCTGTTCCTCGCCGGCGGGATCTCGGCCGCGAACGTGGCCGAGGCCGTCCAGACGATGCGGCCCTACGCCGTGGACCTTTCTTCTAGCGTCGAGGAGAGCCCCGGTGTCAAGGACCTCGACAAGCTGGCGGACTTTTTCGACGCCTTCCGCGCGGCCACGGCCGACGCCTCCTGACTCGCCCGCGCCGACCGCCAGCCTCCGCACGCCCACGCCCCGTCGCCGCCGCTGTACCGGCGTTGCATGCAACGCCGCTCCCCCCGCCCCCCGATGCCTGACGTCTCTCCCGCCCCCCCTCTCCCCGACGCCCGCGGCCGCTTCGGCGACTTTGGCGGCGCGTTCGTCCCCGAGATCCTCCAGCCCGTCCTCGCGGACCTCAAGGACGCCTGGGCCGAGGCGCAGGCGGACGGCGCGTTCTGGGCCGAGTACCACGCCCTCCTCCGCGACTACGTCGGCCGGCCGACGCCGCTCACGCGCCTCGACCGCCTGACGGAGCGGCTCGGCGGGGCCACGATCTGGGCGAAGCGGGAGGACCTCTGCCACACCGGCGCGCACAAGATCAACAACGCGATCGGGCAGGTGCTCCTCGCGCGGCGGATGGGGAAGGAGCGGATCATCGCCGAGACCGGGGCCGGCCAGCACGGCGTCGCCACGGCCACGGCCTGCGCCCTGTTCGGCGTCGAGTGCGTGGTCTACATGGGCGCCGAGGACATCGAGCGGCAGAACCTGAACGTCCAGCGGATGCGGCTGCTCGGGGCCGAGGTCCGCTCGGCCGAGAGCGGGAGCCGGACGCTCAAGGACGCCACGAACGAGGCGTTCCGCGACTGGGTCTCGAACCCCGGCTCGACCTACTACATCATCGGCTCGGCGATCGGCCCGCACCCGTACCCGGGGATGGTCCGCGACCTGCACCGCGTGATCGGCGAGGAGACGCGCCGCCAGCTGCTGGCGGCCACCGGAAGCGAGACGCCCGACGCCGTCGTCGCCTGCGTCGGCGGCGGGTCGAACGCGATCGGCATCTGGGCGCCGTTCGTTCAGGACGAGGGCGTGCGCCTGATCGGCGTTGAGGCCGCGGGCGAGGGGCTCGACGGCCGCCACGCGGCGACGCTCACGCGCGGCGAGCCGGCCGTCTTCCACGGCACGCTGACGTACCTCCTCCAAGACGCCGACGGTCAGGTCGAGATCGCCCACTCGGTCTCGGCCGGCCTCGACTACCCGGGCGTCGGCCCAGAGCACGCGCACCTGAAGAAGACCGGTCGCGTCGAGGTGCGGACGGCAACGGACGCCGAAGCGCTCGAGGGCGTGAAGCTCCTCGCCGAGACGGAGGGGATCATCCCGGCGCTCGAGACCGCCCACGCCGTCGCCGCCCTCCCCGCGCTGGCGGAGGAGCTAGGCGAGGGCGCTGTGCTCGTCCTCAACTGCTCCGGCCGCGGCGACAAGGACATGGCGACGATCGCGGCCCACGTCGATGCCTGACGGACGCCTCCGCGCCCACCTCCGCGCCCTCCGCCAGCGGGGCGAGACCGCGATGGGCCTGTTCCTCACGAGCGGGTTCCCCGAGCCCCGCGCCACGCTCCCCATCCTATTGGCGGCGGCCGAGCACGCCGACTTTATCGAACTCGGGATGCCCTTTTCGGACCCCGTCGCCGAGGGGCTGCCCATTCAGCAAGCGAGTGAGCGGGCGCTCCGGCAGGGGGCCACCATGCGCGGGACGTTCGAGACGGCCGCCGCCTTCCGGTCCAAGAGCGACACGCCGCTCGTGCTCATGGGCTACGCCAACCCCGTCGTCCGCTACGGCGTGGGCGACTTTTGCCGCGACGCCGCGTCTTCAGGCGTGGACGGCCTCATCCTCCCCGACCTCCCGCCCGAGGAGTCGGAGGAACTGGAGGCCGCCGCCCACGAACACGGCCTCTCCGTCACCCACCTCATCGCGCCCAACACCTCCGACAGCCGCGTCCGCCTCGTCGACCGGCGCTCGACCGGGTTCGTCTACGCCGTGAGCGTGACCGGCCTGACGGGCTCCGGGCTCGGCGCCCACGCGGCGACCGACGCCTACCTCGACCGCGCCCGCGCGCTCGTCCAAGAAAACCCGCTCCTCGTCGGCTTCGGGATCCAGACCGGCGCCGACGCCGCCCGCCTCACCCGGCACACCGACGGGTTCGTCGTCGGGAGCGCCCTGATCCGCCTCGTCGAGCGGCTGTGGGATGACCCCGATCTCACCGATTCCGAACGGCTGGCGGAGGTGACCGACTGGGCCCGCACGTTGAAGGAGGGCGCCACCGACCCCGCACCATGAGCACACTGCGCACCGCCGCCCTCGCCCTCTTCCTCGTGGTCCTCGTCGGGTGCGAGGCCGTCGCCAGCGGCCCGGGCCGGGCACGTGGCGAGGCCGAGGAGGTCACCGTCGTCACCGACAGCGCGACGTGGGCTGGGCCGGTCGGCGACGCGATCCGCGCCGAGCTGGCCCGGCCGATCGCCACGTTGCCGAGCAGCCAGGGGGCGTTCCGGCTCCGGTTCCAGCCGCTCAACGAGCGCCTGTTCGACCAGATGAAGAGGCTCCCGAACCTCGTCTTCGCCGCCCCCATCGACACGGAGGGCCCGGTCGGCGAGTTCCTCCGCGCTCGCGTCGGTGAGGGGAACCTGGAGGCCGTCCGGTCGGGCGACGCCGCGGCCCTCAACGTCCGCCCGGACCTGTGGTTCGAGGACCAGCTCGTCGTCGTGGCGACGGCCGCCGACGACGAGGCCCTCGCCCTCGAGTTCTTGCAGCGCGGCGGCGAGCTCCGGGACGCCTTCAACGACCTGGCCCGCGAGCGGACCACGAGCGAGATGTTCGCCCGCCTCCGCCAGACGGAGCTGGAGGACGAGTTGCTGGCGGCCCACGACTTCCGCGTCCAGATCCAGCACGACTACGTCCCGGTCCAGGACACGACGGCGAGCGTGTTGGGCCGTGAGGGCGACTTCGTCCGCTACCGGCGCGTCCTCTCCGACACCTGGCGCGACTTCTTCGTCTACGCCGAGGACGGCGTCGAGACGCTCCCGACGCAGGACGAGCTGGACCAACTCACTGACGCGCTCCTGGAGGAGTTTGCGCGCGGCTCCGAGGACAGCTCGTTCGTCCAGATCGACGACCAGCGGCCGATCACGCGCGACACGACTGCCCTCGCCGGGCGGACGGCGCTCGAGACGCGCGGGCTGTGGTACATGACGAACGACGTGATGGGCGGCGCGTTCGTCCGCTACGCCTTCGTCGACGAAGCGACGGACCGGCTTTACCTCTACTACGGGATGACGTTCGCGCCGAGCCGCCGGCTCGACAAGCGGAAGTTCCTCCGCCAGATGGAGGCCGTCGCCTACACCTTCCGCACGCGCGCCGACCTGGAAGCGGAGTCCACCGTCGCGACCGATTCATGAGTTCTCCCCCTGCCCGGGGAGTCCGCGAAGCGGGAGGGGGTAGACCCTACCGAGCGTCGTGCCCCGGCTGAGCACCGCGGTCGGTACGTCCACCCCCCCTAGCCCCTCCTGTCCAGGAGGGGGACGTCCCCGACCCTGCCCCGCTGGCGACGCGCGCCGTCAGCCCAAAGGACTCGTGGATTCTCCCGCCCCGGCCCCGGCGGGCGGAACAGCCCCCGGGCCCTCCCGTCCCCCACTTTTTCCCTTCCCGCCCCGCATGTCCGCACAGACCGACGCCGCCCCCACCACCGACACCGCCAGCGGCGAGCCCCGCGTGCTCAAGCTGGGCCTCCCCAAGGGGAGCCTCCAGGAGTCCACGTTCGACCTGCTCGACAAGGCCGGCTACTCGTTCTCCGTCCGCAGCCGATCGTACTTCCCGTCCATCGACGACGACGAGCTCAGCGCCATGCTCGTCCGGGCGCAGGAGATGGCGAAGTACGTCCAGGACGGCGTGTTCGACGCCGGGATCACCGGGCTCGACTGGATCGCCGAGACCGGCGCCGAGGTCCAGGTCGTGGCCGACCTCATCTACTCGAAGGCGTCGATGCGGCCGGTCCGCTGGGTGCTGGCGGTCCCCGAGGACTCCGACATCCAGAGCGTGAAGGACCTCGAGGGCAAGCGGATCGCGACCGAGGTCGTGAACCTCACGCGGCGCTGGCTCGCGGGCCACGGCGTGACGGCCGACGTCGAGTTCTCGTGGGGCGCCACCGAGGTCAAGGCCCCCGACCTCGTGGACGCGATTGTCGAGGTGACCGAGACGGGCTCGTCGCTGCGGGCCAACAAGCTCCGGATCGCCGAGGTCCTGCTCGAGTCGAACACGCAGCTTATCGCCAACAAGGCGGCGTGGGACGACCCGTGGAAGCGGGAGAAGATCGAGAACCTCGCGCTCCTCATGGAGGGGGCGATCCGTGCCGAGGGCCGCGTCGGGCTTAAGCTGAACGTCCGCCGCGACGACCTGAAGTCGATCGTCGAGGTGCTCCCCGCGCTCCGCAACCCGACGATCTCGCCGCTCTTCTCCGACGAGTGGGTGGCCGTCGAGACGATCATCGAGGAGCGCCAGGTCCGCCGGCTCATCCCTGAGCTCAAGCGGCTCGGCGCCGAGGGGATCTTCGAGTACCCGCTCAACAAGATGATTCCCTAGAGGGTACGGGGCGTGAGGGATGAGGCAAGGGGCCGCCCCCGACCCGATCTTCCGCGCCCCCTTGCCTCTTGCCTCCTCCCCCATGCCCCACCTTCTCGACCTCTGCTTCGGCCGCTCCGGCGACAAAGGCGACGCCGTCAACGTCGGCCTCATCGCGCGTGACCCGGACCACTACGCCTGGCTCCGCGAGACGGTCACGGCCGAGCGCGTGAAAGAGCACTTCGGCCCGCGCGTGGACGGGGAGGTCGAGCGGTTCGAGCTCCCGAACCTCTCGGCCCTCAACTTCCTCCTCCACGGGGCGCTCGGCGGCGGCGGGACGGTCTCGCTCAAGCTCGACGCTCAGGGGAAGACGTACGCGGCGCACCTGCTCCGCATGGAGGTCGAGGGGCCCGACGCCGCGTGAGGCTCCGAGGGGCGGCCCTCGTCGCCGTGCTCGCCACCAGCGGGGCGGGGTGCGGCAACGGAAGCGCTTCCGAGGCGGGGGCCGCACCCGTAGATTCCGCCCTCGTCGCGGCCCTCGCCGACGCCCACCTCGCCGACGCCCGCGCCGACCTCGTGCCGGACTCGCTCCGCCGGCCGGGCCTCGCCGACAGCCTCCGCGCTGCGGCCCTCCGCCCCCACGGGCTCGACGCCGCGGCCCTCCGGGCCCGCCTCGACGCCCTCGCCGGCGACCCCGAGGCCGCCCGCGCCACCTACGACGCCGTCGCCGACCGCCTCTCCGAGGCCCGCCGCGCGGCTGCCCCCTAGCCCATGCACCTCCACGTCATCACGACCGGGGGCACGATCGACAAGGTCTATTTCGACGCCAAGAGCACGTTCCAGGTCGGCGAGCCGCAGGTGGCTGAGCTGTTCCGCGAGGCCGGCGTCGCGTTCTCGTACTCCGTCGAGGTCCTCTTCCGCAAGGACAGCATCGACCTCACCGACGCCGACCGCCAGCGCGTGGCCGACCGCGTGCGGGCGTCCGAGCACGACCGCGTCCTCGTCACGCACGGGACGGACACGATGGCCGAGACGGCCCGGGCCGTCGCCGACGCCCTGGACACGACCGGCGACGACGCGAAGGTGGTCGTCTTCGTCGGGTCGCTCGCGCCGGCCCGGTTCAAGACGTCCGACGCCGAGTTCAACGTGGGCTTCGCCGCGGCCGCGGTCCAGGCCCTCGGGCCCGGCGTGTACCTCGCGATGAACGGACGGGTGTTTGATCCGTACCACGTCCGGAAGGACCGGGAGCAGAACCGGTTCGTCGCCGTCACAGCGGGGGTACCATCCCCCTAGCCGCCCCGTTCACCCCCCACCCAGACCCCCCTCCCATGACCCGACTGACCCTCCCCGGGGCGGCGCTCGCCATCGGCGCCCTCCTCACCGGCTGCGCCCAGACGGCCGCGGTCTCCGACGACGTGGACGTCGCCGCCGCCGCGCCCGTCGCTGAGCCCGTCGCCGAGGCCCCGCCCATGCTGGCCGCCTGCGAGGACGGCGCGGCGACGGTCGCCGGCTCCGAGCTCGGCGCGTTCGAGTGCCAGGACGTCGACCTCCTCGCCCACGTCCCGCTCGACGTCCTCGACCCCGAGGCCGACCGGGCCAACGACATCTGGGGTTGGACCGACCCCGAGACGGGGAAGGAGTACGCCCTCGTCGGGCTCTCGAACGGGACGGCCTTCGTCGACATCTCCGTGCCGACGGCGCCGGTCCACCTCGGGACGCTCCCGACGGCGACGGTCGCGACCGTCTGGCGCGACATCAAGACGTACGCCGACCACGCCTTCATCGTCTCGGAGGCCCGGGACCACGGGATGCAGGTGTTCGACCTCGCCCGGCTCCGCGGGCTGGGCGAGGACCCGACGCGCCGGTTCGACGCCGACGCCCGGTACACCGGCGTCACGAACGTCCACAACCTCGTGATCAACGAGGAGACGGGGTACGCCTACAACGTCGGGTCGGGTTCGCGGGGCGACGACCTCCCGGCCGCGTGCGGGGCCCCCGGGTTCCATGCGGTCAACATCCAGGACCCGCTGAACCCGACGTTCGCCGGGTGCTTCTCGGACGCGGACAAGGACACCGGCCCGGTCGCGGCCCCGGGCTACACCCACGACGCCCAGTGCATCGTCTACGACGGCCCGGACGAGGACTACACGGGCCGTGAGATCTGCGTGGCCTCGAACGAGGACGTCGTCTCGATCTTCGACGTGACCGACAAGGACGACGTCCGCCTCGTCTCGATGGCGGCCTACCCGGCCGACGCCTACACGCACCAGAACTGGTTCACCGAGGACCGGACGGTCGTGCTCGCCAACGACGAGCTGGACGAGACGAACGGGAACGTGGACACGCAGCGGACGCTGATCTTCGACGTCCGCGACCTCGACGAGCCCGAGTTTATCGGGGCCTACGACTCGGGGCTCACGACGATCGACCACAACCTGTACGTCAAGGGCAACCTGAACTACCAGAGCAACTACGAGTCGGGCCTCCGCATCCTCGACCACTCGAACGCCCTCGACGGCGAGCTCCGGGAGGTGGCCTTTTTCGACACCTACCCGCAGGACACGTCGATCTCCTTTAACGGCCAGTGGAGCAACTACCCGTACTTCGAGAGCGGCGTCGTGGTCGCCAACGACGGGAACAACGGGCTGTTCGTGCTGATGCCCCGGATCAGCGGCCCGAGCCGGGTCGGCGGCGGCGGCAACTAAACGGCCGGTCCGTGGCGTTGGAGCGGGGCCCCGGGTTCGCCTGGGGCCCCGCTTTCTGTTTCCGCTATGCGCCCTGCCCTCCCCGTCCTCGTCGCGCTGGCGGCGCTCGCGCTCGGGCCCGCCGCGCTCGGGCCGCCCGCCCGGGCGCAGCCGGTCCCGTGTGTGGACGGGGCGGCCGGGCCCTACGCCTGCGACGGCGTCGACCTCCTGGCCCGGCTCTCGCCCCAGGACCTCGGGGCGCCCCCGTCCGAGACGTGCCCGCGCCCGTACCCCGGCCTCTGCGCCAACGACGTCTGGGGGTGGGCGGACCCCGAGACCGGCCGCCAGTACGCCGTCGTCGGGCTCGCGAACGGGACGGCGTTCGTGGACGTGACCACGCCGGAGGCCCCGCGCCGGCTCGGCCTGCTCCCCACGGCCACGGCCTCGTCGAGCTGGCGCGACGTGAAGGTGCTCGGCGACGTGGCCCTCGTCGTCTCGGAGGCCCGGGACCACGGGATGCAGGTGTTCGACCTCGCCCGGCTCCGCGACCTGGGTGAGGACCCCGACCGCCGGTTCGAGGCCGACGCCCGCTACGCCGGGTTCGGCTCGGCCCACAACGTGGTCGTCAACGGGGAGACCGGGTTCGCCTACGCCGTCGGGTCGCGGCCCGCCGCCGGGCTCCCGGCGTCGTGCAGCGCGCGCGGGTTCCACGCCGTCAGCCTCGCGGACCCGCTGGCGCCGGCCTTCGCCGGGTGCTTCTCGGACGCGGCCGAGGACGTGGCCCCGCAGATCACGCCGGGCTACACGCACGACGCGCAGTGCGTCGTCTACCGCGGCCCGGACGCCGACCACGCCGGCCGCGAGCTGTGCCTCGCGGCCAACGAGGACGCCGTGACCGTCTTCGACGTGGTGGACAAAGACGACGTCCAAATCGTCTCGCAGGTGACGTACCCCGGGGCGGCGTACACGCACCAGGGGTGGCTGACGGAGGACCAGCGCTACTTCGTCGTCAACGACGAGCTCGACGAGACGCGGGCGGTGAACGCCGGCGGGCGGGCCCCGCAGCGGACGCTGGTCTTCGACGTGAGCGACCTCGACGAGCCCGAGTTCGCGTTCCAGTACGAGTCCGGGCTGGCGACGATCGACCACAACCTGTACGTCGTCGGCGGCCTCGCCTACCAGAGCAACTACGAGGCCGGCCTCCGCGTCGTGGACCTCTCGGACATCGACCGCGGCGTGCTCACGGAGGTGGCCTCGTTCGACACGTACCCGGAGGGCAACTCGGTCAACTTCAACGGGCAGTGGAGCAACTACCCGTTCTTCGGCGACGGCCTCGTGATCGCGACGGACGGGGAGAACGGGCTGTTCGTGCTCCGCGTCCGCGACGCCGCGCCCGTCCGGCTCCCCGCGCCGCCCGGGGACGGGGCGGCGCTCTCGGCTCCGGCCCCGAACCCGGCCCCGGCCGTGGCCCGGCTGGCGCTCCGCGTGGG
>CAZDFV010000045.1:0-17153 GCA_964504495.1 uncultured Rhodothermales bacterium | reverse complement strand
CGCCGCCGTCCGCCAGTCGCTGGTCCGGGCCGGGGCGCCGGAAGCCCGGGTCGAGGCCCGGGCCGGCTCGCCGCCGGGCGTCCGGCTGGCGGTCGAGTAGGGCGAGGGCCGTCCCAGCGACCGCCAGCGCGCCCCTCACCCCGGCCCTCTCCAGGGGAGAGGGGGCACACCTCGGGCTCATGCCGTCGCCCGTCCCTCCTCCCTTGAGGGAGGTGCCGGCGCCCATGCGGAGGGTGTCCGCCCGGGCGCTGGCGGCGGTCGCCGAGACGAGACGCCAGCCCGACGAAGACACGGGCCGCTTCGCGGGGAGCCCCTCAAGGGGGCGGGAGAACCGACCGCCCAGCAACCGGACCTCAGCCGTCGACGCGGAGCCAGCGCGTGACGGTCGCGGGCTCGAAGTCGGGGTCGTCGAGGTCGGGCGGGGGGAGCCGGCTCCGGCGGCCCGAGGGGAGGTCGAGGAGCTCGACGCCGAGGCTCAGCGCCTCGCCCGGGGCGGCGTCGAGGAGCGCCCCGGCCGCGAGCGGGAGCCGCGCCTCGACCACGAGCCCGCCCTGCCCCCACTGCGCGACGGTCTCGAGGCCGGGCACGTCGCCCGGCTCGACGGCCCGGACCGAGTCGCGGCGCTGGACCTCGACGCGGTCGAGCGACTGCTCGAACCGCCGCCGGAGGATCTGCGGCCCGGCCTCGCCGCCCGCCCGCCGGATGTCGACGCGGCTCGGCGGGGCCGGCGTTGGGAACCGGACGCCAACGACCCGGTCGGTCCCGCCCTCCGGGTCGAGCCAGAGGCGGAGGCCACCCAGCGCGATCCGCCGGGCCTGCCGGTCGCTCCGGGCGATGACGGCGACCACGAGCGCGCTGTCCGTCCGCTGGAGGGCCAGGCTCAGGCCGGCCTCGCGGGGGACGGGCCGGAGCGCCGCCGGCCACTCGGCCGCCACACCGTCGACCTCGACCGGGCCGGTGGGCGTGCTGGGGGCGTAGAGCGGCGGGGCGCCGCCGCAGCCGGACGCCGCGACGAGGGCGGCCGCCAGCGAGGCGAGCAGGAGGAAACGGGGCACGGGGGCGTCGGGGGTGAAGGGGGACCGAATCTATCGTCGCCGCCCGGCGCGACGGCGTCACACAGGCGGCAGCGCCCCGGGGGGAGCCCGGCCCGGCCCGGGGCGTTCACGACACGCCCCCGCCCCACCGCCATGATCACGCCCGACGACCTCCGCACCGTCGACGTCTTCGCCGACCAGGACGAGGCGGCCCTCGCCTGGCTCGCCTCCGTGGCCGAGGAGGCGGCCGTCGCCGAGGGCGAGGCCCCGTTCGAGCGCGGGGCCCCGGCCGAGCACATGATCGCCGTGGTCGAGGGCGGCTTCCAGATCTTCACCTTCAACGGCGGCCAGCGGGCCCTCTTCGGGACCGTCCGCGCCGGCGAGGTCTCGGGCCTCCTCCCGTTCTCGCGGATGGAGACGTTCACCGGCGAGGGCGCCGCGACCGGCCCGACCCGGCTCGCCCTCGTCCACAAGCGGCACTTCCCCGACCTCCTCCACCGGATGCCCGAGGTCGGCCAGCGGCTCGTCGAGCGGATGACCGACCGCGTCCGCGAGTCGTCGCGGTCGGAGCAGCAGCGCGAGAAGATGGTGTCCTTGGGGAAGCTCTCCGCCGGGCTGGCGCACGAGCTGAACAACCCGGCCGCGGCCATCCAGCGCTCGGTGAGCGACCTCCGCGAGCGGTTCGACGCCATGCCGGCCCTCGTCTCGCGGATCACCGGCCACGGCGTCACGCCCGACCAGGTCGAGGCCGCCCGCGGGGCGCTCATGACGTGCACGGCGCCCACGCCCGGCACGCTCTCGACCGTCGACCGGGCCGAGCGCGAGGACGCCCTGGCCGACTGGCTCGAGGACCACGGCGTCCCCCACGCCTACGTCGTCGCCGAGGTCCTGGCCGACGAGGGCGTGACCCCAGATGCGCTCGACCACCTCTCGGAGCACGTCGACGAGGCCGCCCTCACCGACGTGATTCTGTGGATCGAGAAGGGGCTCGCGTCGTCGCGCCTCCTCGCCGACATCGAGCGGGCGGCCGGGCGGATCTCGGACCTCGTGGCCTCGGTGAAGAGCTACACGCACATGGACCAGGCCCCGGACCGCCAGCTCACGGACGTCCACGCCGGCATCGACCAGACGCTGACCATGCTCGGCCACACGATCCGGGCAAAAGGCGTCCACGTCGAGCGGCACTACGGCGAGGACGTCCCCGAGGTCTGCGCCTTCCCCGGCGAGATCAACCAGGTGTGGACGAACCTCCTCGACAACGCGCTCGACGCCGTCGACGAGGGCGGCCACCTCGAGATCCGGACGGAGCAGGAAGGCGCGCTCGTCTGCGTCCACCTGGTCGACGACGGGCCGGGCATCCCGGCCGAGGTCCAGGAGCGGATCTTCGAGCCCTTTTTCACGACGAAGGACCCCGGCTCGGGGACGGGCCTCGGCCTCGACATCGCCCGGCGGATCGTGGCCCAGCACCAGGGCCAGATCAAGGTCGAGAGCGAGCCGGGCCGGACGGACTTTTTGGTGTGCCTCCCCGTCGAGGCCCCACCCGAGTCGGCCGCCGCCCCGGAGCCGCTCGACACCGACACGGTGGTCGAAGCCGCGGTCGAGGCCGCCGGCTGAGCTACTGGCGGGGCGCACCGCCAGCGGGGCGGGGCTCCACCTCTGCGGGAAGGCCAGTCCCGGGTGGACGGCGGCCGGCACAGAAACCCTCCCCCGGCCCCCCCCAGGGGGAAGGTCTGCTACGTTCTGTGCCGGCTCCCCAAACACGTGTCGTCATCCCCGCGGAGGCGGGGATCCAGGACCCGTGCGGCACGGTGCTCGGCCGCCCTGGATTCCCGCCTGCGCGGGAATGACTTGCTTTGTTCGCTCATCACCCTGAGGCGACGGCGAGAACATAGCGGCCCTGCCTCCCAGGGTGAGGGGTCTCGTTCGTCCCTCGTCCGCTGATCGCGCGCACCGCCAGCGGGGCGGGGCTCTTCACCGAGGTTCTGCGTGGGCCCGTTGCGGAGGCCGCCCGCCCGCTCTGTATATTCGTCGCCCGGCCTCGCCGGACCCGGTCGAGTAGCTCAGTTGGTAGAGCAACGGACTGAAAATCCGTGTGTCGGCGGTTCAAGTCCGCCCTCGACCACGCTTCGGACGCAGCCGCCCACGGTTGAAGATCCGGCGGAGGGCCCCGCCCGCCCTTCCGCCCGGCGGCCGGCGCCGTAGATTGGGCGGACCGACCTGGCCCGGTAGTTCAGTTGGTTAGAACGCCGGCCTGTCACGCCGGAGGTCGCGAGTTCAAGTCTCGTCCGGGTCGCCAGCGCCCCCGCCTCGCCCGAGGCGGGGGCGCTCTGGTTTCGGACCCCCGCGCCGCCCCATGAAGCCGTACCTCCTCGTCCTGGCCGCCCTGTTCGCGGCGGCGTGGGCGCTCGGCGCCGCGCTCGGGCCGTACTCCGTCGGCGACGACCGGGAGTACCTGGACCAGGCCGAGAACCTGGAGGCCGGGCGCCCGCCCTACGCCGGCGACTGGGCCGAGACCCCGCGCGACCCGGCCCGGTTCAGCCTCCGGCCGCCGGGCTACGCCGCCTTCCTCGTCGCCGTCCGCACGCTCGGCGAGAGCCGGCTGTGGCTGGCGGCGGTGCAGGGCGTGCTGGGCGTCGGGACGTGGGCGCTCGTCTGGGTCGTGCTGGGTGCGGCGGGGGAGCGGCGGCGGGCCGGGCCGCTCGTGGCTGGGCTCCTCGCCACGCCCGCAACGCTCGTCTACCCCCAACTAGCGATGGCGGACACCCTCTTTACGCTCCTCCTCGTCGTGGCGCTCTGGCGGTTCGCCGTGTTCGCGTGCGACGGGCGCGCGCGAGAGGTCGTCGCCGTCCACGCCCTGCTGGCGGCGGCGCTGTGGGTGAAGCCCGTCGTGCTCTACGTCTGGCCCCTCGCGCTCGCCGTCACGGCGTGGGCGCTGTGGCGGCGCGGCGGCGGATGGAGGGCGACACTCCCGGCGGCCTCGGCCGTGCTCGTCCCGGCGGCGGCCCTCGCCCTCGCCCTCCTCAACGCCTCGTGGACCGGCCGGGCCGAGGTCACGAGCCTCCAGACGAAGAACCTCGTCCAGCAGAACGCCTACCGGACGCTGATGCGGACGGGCGAGACCGACCTCGCGGAGCGGGCCGAGACCGCGGCCGCCCAGATCGCCGACTACGACGCCCGCCAGCAGGCGCGCGCGGCGTGGGCCGTGGACGTGATCCGCGACCGGCCGCTCGCCTACGCGGCCGTCCACCTTCAGGGCACGGCGGCGTTCGCGCTCGACCCCGGCCGGTTCGACCTCACCCTGTTCTTCGACGTGGACGCCTCGGAGGGCGGGGGGATGAACGCGCTCAGCCGCGAGGGCGCGCTCGGCGCGCTCGGCGCCCTCGGCCGCCAGCCGCCGGCGCTCCTCGCCGCGCTCGGCGCGCTCCTCGTCCTCAACGTGGCCGTGGCCGTCGCCTTTCTCGCGTGGTCGGTATGGGGTGCGGCGCCGGTCGAGGTTCGCGTGTTCGCGCTCGGGCTCGTGGCCTACCTCGCGTTTGTGAGCGGCCCGGTCGGCTCGGCCCGGTACCGGATGCCCGCCGCCCCGCTCCTCGCCCTCGCCCTCCCGTGGGCCTGGGCCGCCCTCCGACACTGGACTTCTGCCCGCCGTGCCCGACCCTAGAGACACCGCCGTCATCATCGGAGCCGGGCCCGCCGGCCTGACCGCCGCCTACGAGCTGGCGACGCGCACGGACCTCCGCGTCGTCGTCCTGGAGGCGACGGGCGCGCTCGGGGGCCTGAGCCAGACCGTCGTCCACAACGGGAACCGGATCGACATCGGGGGCCACCGCTTTTTCTCCAAGAGCGACCGCGTGCTCGACTGGTGGCTCGACATGCTCCCGTCCGAGGCCGGCGGCGACGAGGCGATCTCGTACCAGAACAAGACGCGCGCCGTCGCCCTCCGCGCGGCCGAGCTGGCGGACGACGAGCCCGCGTTCATGGTCCGCCCGCGGACCTCGCGGATCTACTTCGCCGGGCGCTTTTTCGACTACCCCATCTCGCTCTCGCCGGCCACGCTGCGCAAGCTGGGCGCCCGGCGCGTGGCCCGGATCGGGGCGAGCTACCTCCGCGCCCGGCTCCGCCCGATCCGCGACGAGGACACCCTAGAGGACTTCTTTATCAACCGGTTCGGGCGCGAGCTCTACCGGACGTTCTTCCGCGACTACACGGAGAAGGTGTGGGGCGTCCCGTGCGACGAGATCCCGGCCGAGTGGGGCGCCCAGCGCGTCAAGGGGCTCTCGGTGAGCCGCGCGCTCGCCCACTTCGCGCGGAGCCTCGTCGGGCGGAATGGGTCCGGCGACGTCCGCCAGCGGGGGACGGAGACGAGCCTGATCGAGCGGTTCCTCTACCCGCGCCGCGGGCCGGGCGAGATGTGGGAGGCCGTCGCCGCGCGCGCCGAGGCCGCCGGCGCCGAGGTCCGCCTCCACCACGCCGTCGATTCTCTAGAGGTGGAGGGCGAGCCGGGCGCCCAGCGCGTCGCCGCCGTCGAGGCGCACGGGCCGGGCGGGGAGCGCGTGCGGGTCGAGGCCCCCGCGCTCGTCGTCTCGACCATGCCCGTCCGCGCGCTGGCGGCGGCCGTGGACGGGCCCGTCCCGGCCGAGGCCGCCGCGGCCGCGGCCGGGCTGGAGTACCGCGACTTCCTGATCGTCGGGCTCCTGCTCCGCCGGCTCGCGGGGAAGACGCCGGCCGAGGGCATCTTGCCCGACACCTGGATCTACCTCCAGGAGCCCGGGGTCCAGGCCGGGCGGCTCCAGATCTTCAACAACTGGAGCCCCTACCTCGTGGCCGACGCGGACACCGTCTGGGTCGGCGTCGAGTACTTCTGCGCCGAGGGCGACGACTTGTGGACCTCTCGCGACGGCGCCCTCCGCGCCCTCGCCGCCGGCGAGCTGGCCGAGATGGGGCTCGCCGATCCCGGCGACGTCCTCGACAGCGTCGTCGTGCGGATGCCGAAGGCGTACCCGGCCTACACCGGCACGTACGACCGCTTCGAGGCCGTCCGCCAGTGGCTCGACGGGGTCGAGAACCTGGCCGTCGTCGGGCGCAACGGGATGCACCGCTACAACAACCAGGACCACTCGATGCTGACCGCGATGGAGGTCGCGGACCAGGCCGTCGAGGGCCGCCGCGACCCGGCCGCCGTGTGGGCCGTGAACACCGAGCAGGAGTACCACGAGGAGGCCTCCTGACCCGCTGGCGGCGCCTGCCGATGCGCTCCCGAACCGCAGAGGCGGGCCGGGGTTGAAACGTGTGCGGTCCAATCCACACGCACCGATGAAGTACCGAGTCCTGATCGAGACCGACGAGGACGGCGTCTTCGTCGCCACCGTCCCGAGCCTCCCGGGCTGCGTCGCGGACGGACCGACGCGCGGGGAGGCCCTCGCCAACGTCAAGGACGCCATCGCCCTCTACGTCGAGAGCCTCGAAGAGCACGGAGACCCCGTCCCGCCGCCGATCACCGAGGAGGTGGTCGAGGTGTAGTCATGGGCACGCTCCCCGTCGTCTCCGGGCGTGACGTAGCGAAAGCGTTGGGGAGGATCGGCTACGAGTTCGACCGGCAGAAGGGGAGCCACATGGTCCTCCGCCAGTCGAGGGCGCCACACCGCCGCGCCGTCGTCCCAGATCACAAGGAGGTGGCGAAGGGCACGCTCCGGTCGATCATCCGAGAGGCGGGCCTGACCGTGGACGAGTTCCGCGCGCTCCTCTAGCCGCCTGAGGGGGCCGGGCGCTCCGTCCACACTCGACGGCCGCCTCCGCCAGTCGCCCTACGGCGCCGTCTCTTGGTCGAGGCGGTCGTACACCTCGTCGGGGAGGTCGAGCGCGGCGGCGGCCGTGTTCTCCTCCAGGTGCTCCACGCTCGACGTGCCCGGGATGGGGAGCATGACCGGCGAGCGCCGGAGGAGCCACGCGAGCGCGACTTGGCTCGTCGTCGCGTCGAGGTCGCTCGCCACCTCGTCGAGCGTGCCGTCGTCCAGCTTCCCGGCCGCGAGCGGGTACCACGGGATAAAGCCGATCCCCTCGGCCTCGCAGAAGTCGACGACGGCCTCGTGCTTCCGGTTGCCCAGGTTGTACTCGTTCTGGACCGTCGCCACGTCGAGGCCGGCGTCCTGGGCCGCTTTGATCTCGTCCACGCCGACCTCGCTGAGGCCGACGAGGTCCACCCAGCCCTCGTCCCGGAACTCCCGGAGGACGGCGAACTGCGCGTCGCGGTCCACCTCGGGGTCGATCCGGTGGAGCTGGTAGAGCGGGATCGTCTCCAGCCGGAGCCGGCGCATCGACATCTGGACGGCTTGGCGGAGGTAGTCGGGCTTGGCAAGGAGGCGCCAGTCGCCCGGGCCCGTCCGCAGGAGGCCGCCCTTCGTGGCGATCACGAGATCCTCGGGGTAGGGGTGGAGCGCCTCGGCGATCAGGTCCTCGCTCACGAACGGCCCGTAGCTGTCGGCCGTGTCGATAAAGTCGGTGCCCAGCTCGACGGCCCGCCGGAGCACCCTCAGCGCCTTCTCATGATCCGGAGGCGGCCCCCAGATCCCGTCGCCCGTCACGCGCATGGCCCCGTAGCCGAGGCGGTGGACCGTGAGCTTCCCGCCCAAGCGGAACGTGCCGGAGGCGTGGGCGGGGGCGCTGGCGGTCGCGGACCTAGACATCAGGAAACCGGAAGGGGATTTCCACGCTCCGATCCCCCACTGGCGGCGTAGTTCCGTCCGCCCCGGCGTCGGTGTAACCATCGCGTGTCGCCGGGCGTCGGGGTTCAAGGCCGGGACACGCCGGCCGATTCCCCCTGCCATCCCCCCACCACACCAGAGATGCGCACTCCCACCATACTCGCCGCTGCCCTTGCCCTCGTCCTCGCCGCGTGCGACTCGTCGGGTCCCGACGGCGCGCCCGACGTGATCGCCCCGGCCGCCTTCTCGGTCGACCTCGACGCCTTCCCCGACGACGGGGCCCGCGTCGGCGCCGAGGCCACCTTCCTCACCGCCGCCGGCCGCGTCGGCGTCGTCTCGGGCATCGTCGGGCTCAACCTCGTCCTCCCCGAGCGGGCCACGCGCGCCGCGACGCGCGTCGCGCCCGAGCCGGACTCGACCGGCGACGCCTTCCTCTGGGACACGACGGTCGACGTGTTCGACAACGACGTCCAGATCCGCCTGACCGGCGACCCCGACGGCGGCCAGGTCGACTGGACGCTGATGACGGAGAACCTCTCGGACGACGCCGAGGACGGCCCGTTCACCTACTACACGGCCGAGACCTCGTTCGACGGCCGCGAGGGCTCGTGGCGCCTGTTCAACCCGGACGCCGACGGCCCCGTCCTGACGGCCACGTTCGACGTCGACGACACGCCCGAGATCACGTTCGCCGTGCCGGAGGGCCGCCCGCAGGCCGGCGCGACCGTCCGCTACGAGACCGACGGCGACGTCCAGACGTTCGAGTTCGAGGACGCGAGCGGGACCGAGACGCTCGTCCGGTGGAACACGGTGACCCGCGCCGGCTCCATCGAGGCCGACGATGTCGACGGCGGCGACCGCGCCTGCTGGGACGAGGACCTCGACGACGTCGCCTGCGACGAGATCGACCTGTAGCCGTCTGGCCGCTCCCCCGTCCCCCCGGCGTGCCGCGCCCCCCGCCAGCAGACGGGGGGCGCGGCCCGTTTACGCGCTCGCGGCGGCGTTCGCTAGCCGCTGGCGGAGCGCGCGGAGATACGGCGGCGTGTGGCGAAGGCGGCTCCCGTACCACGAGAACGGCTCGCCGTCGACGAGCACGACGCGAGCTCCGGGCACCAGGGCCTGGACCTCCGCGACGTGCTTCTCTCCGAACGGGTACGGCTCGGACGAGAGCAGGACGACGTCCGGGCGGAGCGCGCCGACCTCGTCGTCGCGGAGCGCCGGGTAGCGGGCCTGCTCCGCCGCGACGTTGTCGAATCCGCCATGCGTGAGGACGTCGGAAATGATCGTGTCGCCGCCGGCCGTCATCCACGGGTCGCGCCAGATGAGGTAGAGCGCGCGGAGGAGTGGGGCGCCGGCAAGGTCCGCCGCCAGCGCGGCGAAGCCGGCCTCGGTCTCGGCCGCAATCGCCTCCGCCTGCGCGGCGCGGCCGACGAGCGCGCCGACGTCGCGGACCATCCGGACCGCGCCCGCCACGTCCGCCACGTCGGTGACGAAGACCGGGTAGACCTCCGCCAGCGCCTCGATCTGGGCGCGGACGTTCTCCTCCTTGTTCGCGATCACGAGGTCGGGCCGGAGCGCGCGGACGCGCTCGACGTCCACGTTTTTCGTCCCCCCGACGATGGGCTTGCGCGCCTTCCAGCCGTCCGGGTGGACGCAGAACCGCGTGAGCCCGACGACCTCGTCGTCCAGCCCGAGGTCGGCCAGCAGTTCGGTCTGCGAGGGGACGAGCGAGACGATCCGTTGGGGCCGCTCGTCCAGGCGCACCGTCCGGCCCAGCGCGTCCGTGCCGTCGTAGAACGCCACTACGCCCCCTCGCGCTCGCCGAGCGCCGCCGCCAGCTTCCCGACGAGCCCGTCGAACGACCCGTTCGACATGACGAGGGCGAGGTCGCCGGGCCTCAGGTCGTCCAGGAGGTCGGGGAGGAGGGCTTCGGCCGAGGCGTAGGCCCGGGCCGCCGTGCCCCGCTGGCGGGCGCCGGCGGCGACGGCCTCGGCATCCAGAAAGTCCTTCGGGTCGTCGTTGTGGCGGAGGGGCGGCGTCGAGAGGAACAGGGCGTCGGCGGTCGCGAGGGCCCGGGCGTACGGGTCCTGGAAGGCCGCCCGGCGCGACGAGTTGCTCCGCGGCTCGAACACGGCCACGACGCGCCGCCCCGGCCACCGCTCGCGGACGCCCCGGACCGTCGCCTCGACGGCCGTCGGGTGGTGCGCGAAGTCGTCGACGACGAGGACGCCGCCGGCCTCGGCCGCGACCTCCTGGCGGCGCTTCATGCCGCGGAACGTCGCCAGCCCGGCGGCGACCTGCTCGGGCGTGGCGCCGGCGTCGAGGGCGACGGCGGCGACCGCGAGGGCGTTGAGCGCGTTGTACCGCCCGCCGAGCGGGAGCCGGACGTCCGCCTTCGGCTCGCCGTGAACGACGAGCGTGAACGCCTGCCCGCCGTCGACCGGCGCCAGGTCGCGCGCGGCGACGTGGAACGTCTCGCCCGGCGGCTCGGCCCCCTCGACCCCGTAGAGCCGGACGCGCGCCCACGTCCGCTTCGCCAGCTTCCGCACCTCGCCGTCCTCTCCGTTGAGGACGAGGAGGCCGGCCGGCGGCGGGAGCGCGGCGAAGGCGTGGAACGCCCGCTTGTACTCGGCCCAGTCGGCGTAGATGTCGGCGTGGTCGAACTCGAGCGACGTCACGACCGCCCGGTGCGGGCGGTACAGAGTCATCTTCGGCCGCTTGTCGAAGTAGGCCGCGTCGTACTCGTCGCCCTCGACGCAGAACACGGGACCGGACCCAAGCGCGCTCGTCGCCTCCTCGCCCACGAGCACGCCGCCGACGAGGAACCCGGGGTCGAGCCCGGCCTCGCGGAGGACGTGGACGAGCATCCCGGTCGTCGTCGTCTTCCCGTGCGTGCCGGCGACGACGGCCGGCTGGCGCTGCTGGAGGAAGAGGTGCGCGAGCGTCTCGGGCAGCGACGCCTGGACCAGCCCGCGCTCGCGCGCCGCCGCCGCCTCCGGATGCGTCGGGACGGCCGCGTTGCCGACGACGACGAGGTCGGGCGCCGGGCGGAGGTGGTCCGGGTCGTACCCCTCGGCCACGGGGATGCCGGCGGCCGCGAGGCGCGTCGACATCGGCGGGTAGGCCGCCTCGTCCGACCCGCGGACGGTGTGGCCGGCCTGGGCCAGAAGCTCGGCGAGCGCGCCCATCCCCTTCCCGCAGATCCCGATCAGGTGGACGCTCTCGATCTGGTCCGGAGGTGGGAGCGGGGGCCGCTCGAACACGCGGAGACTGGCGTCGGGAAAATCTTCGAGGCGGCGCATCGGGCGGAGGAGGCGGGCGCCGAAGCTAGCGACGGCCCGCCCCGGCGTCCGGCTGGCGGCGGGCTCCGCCAGCGGGACAGAATCGCCCCTCGCCTCGCATGTCGTCCTGAGCGGAGCGAGCGTCAGCAAGCGCAGTCGAAGGACCTCGACGCGGCCTCTCATGTCGTCGGCGCCGGCCCCTACGGCGGAGCCATCGAGTTGAGATCCTGCGCTCCGCTCAGAGGCTGTTCGGATTCGGGTCTGGGGCCGACCCCGCCCCCTGGAGGGGGCTCCCCGCGGAGCGGGGTGGGGGTGTCCGCCCGCCCGCCCGGACACCCTCCGCCCGCTGGCGCGGGCACCTCCCTCAAGGGAGGAGGAAAACCCAAACAGCCGCTCAGGATGACACGTGGGGATATGAGCCCGGCTGGCGGCGGGCTCCGCCAGCGGGGCCGTGCCTCCGCGGAGGGGCGGGAAAGACACGCGCTCGGACAGCGCGGGTGACAGGACGAGGGCACCCGCCTGTGTTTCGTTCGTCGCGGTCCGCCCGGCCCAGCAGGCGGAACGGCCGCACGGCCGGTCGGTTCTCCCCGTTGGCCGCCGCCCCCAGGACCCTCCCCCCACATGGACGACCGCATCCTCATCCGCGGTGCCCGCGAGCACAACCTCCAGGGCGTCGACCTTGACATCCCCCGCAACGCGCTCGTCGTGGTCACGGGCCTGAGCGGGTCGGGCAAGTCGTCGCTCGCGTTCGACACGATCTACGCCGAGGGCCAGCGGCGCTACATGGAGTCGCTCTCGTCGTACGCCCGCCAGTTCCTGGGCGTCATGGAGCGCCCAGACGTGGACTTTATCGACGGGCTGTCTCCCGTCATCGCCATCGACCAGAAAACGGTCTCGCGGAACCCGCGATCCACCGTCGGGACGGTGACGGAGATCTACGACTTCCTCCGCCTCCTCTACGCCCGCGCGTCCGACGCCTACTCGTACACGTCCGGTCGCCCGATGCGCCGCCAGTCGGACGACGAGATCATCGACGCGATCGCCGCCTTCCCCAGCGGCACGCGCGTCCAGATCCTCGCCCCGGTCGTCCGCGGGCGGAAGGGCCACTACCGCGACCTGTTCGAGCAGATCGCCAAGGGCGGCTTCGAGCGCGTCCGGGCCGACGGCGAGGTCCGGGAGATCGAGAAGGGGATGCAGCTCGACCGCTACAAGATCCACGACGTCGAGGTCGTCGTGGACCGGCTCGTCGTGAAGGAGGGCGTCCGGCCGCGGATCTCCCAGGCCGTCGAGATCGCCCTCGGGATGGGCGGTGGGACGCTCGTCGCGCAGGTGGATCGGTCAGGAGATGCCGAGGCGCTGGTGGAGGGCGACGTCTTGTTCAGCCGCCACCTCACGGCGCCCGAGGATGGGCTGAGCTACGAGGACCCGAGCCCCAACACCTTCAGCTTCAACAGCCCGTACGGGGCGTGCGTCGCGTGCAACGGGCTCGGCGTCCGTAAGGAGATCGACCCGGATCTCGTGGTGCCGAACCCGGCGAAGTTGATCGCGCAAGGGGCGCTGGCGCCGCTCGGGAAGCCACGCGACGTGTGGGTCTTCAGCCAGCTGGCGGCCGTCGCGGAGGCGTACGGGTTCGACTACGAGACACCGTTCGAGGCGCTCACCGAGAAGCAGCGCGAGGTGATCCTGGAGGGCGCGGGCGACGAGCAGTTCGACATCGTCTACGCCTACAAGGGCCGGCAGGTCACGTACCAGCACCGCTTCGGGGGTGTCTACGGGCACGTCCAGCACACGCTCGACAACGCCTCGACGAAGGCGCAGCGCCAGTGGGGCGAGGCGTTCATGCGCGTCCGCGCGTGCGGCGTGTGCGGGGGCGGCCGCCTCAAGCCGGAGGCCCTGAGCTACCGCGTCGGGAATACGGGCACGTACGACGGCGACGCTTCCATTGCCGACCTCGTGCAGCTAGACCTCGGCGCGCTCCGCCAGTGGTTCGAGGAGTTGGAGCTAGAGGGGCGGCAGGGCGTGATCGGCGAGCCCATCGTCAAGGAGATCCGCGAGCGGCTGGACTTCTTGCTGAACGTCGGCCTCGATTACCTCACGCTCGACCGCCAGGCGCGGACGCTCTCGGGCGGCGAGAGTCAGAGAATCCGACTGGCGACGCAGATCGGGACGCAGCTCACGGGCGTCCTCTACGTGCTCGACGAGCCGTCGATCGGGCTCCACCCGCGCGACAACTCGAAGCTCATCGACTCGCTTACGGCGCTCCGCGACCTGGGCAACTCGGTCCTCGTCGTCGAGCACGACCGGGAGATGATCGAGGCGGCCGACTTCGTGATCGACCTCGGCCCGGGCGCGGGCGAGTACGGCGGCCGGCTGCTGGCGGCCGGCCCGCCCGACGTGATCGCGAACGTCTCGGGCGACGGCGCCCCGCCGGACAGCCTGACGACGGCCTACCTCGCCGGCATCCGATCCGTGCCCACGCCCGCCGCCAGCGAGCGGCGCGAGGGCTCGGGCGAATGGATCAAAGTCGAGGGCGCGCGCGGCCACAACCTCAAAGACGTCGACGTCGAGATCCCGCTCGGCACGCTGACCGTCGTGACGGGCGTCTCCGGGTCGGGCAAGTCGTCGCTCATCAACCAGACGCTCGCGCCGATCCTCGCGCAGCACTTCCACAACGCCAGCACGGTCCCGCTCCCGTACCGCGACGTGCACGGGCTGGAGCACGTCGACAAGACTATCGCCATCGACCAGTCGCCGATCGGGCGGACGCCGCGGTCGAACCCGGCGACCTACACCGGCTTGTTTGGGCTGATCCGCGACCTGTTCGCGCGGCTGCCGGAGTCCGAGATCCGCGGGTACAAGCCGGGCCGGTTCTCGTTCAACGTCAAGGGCGGACGGTGCGAGACGTGCAAGGGGGCGGGGATCGTGAAGCTGGAGATGAACTTCCTCCCGGACGTCTACGTCGAGTGCGAGACGTGCAAGGGGAAGCGCTACAACGCCGAAACCCTCGCCGTCCGCTACAAAGGAAAAAACATCGCCGAGGTCTTGGAGATGCCCGTCACCGAGGCGCTGGCGTTTTTCGAGGCCGTCCCGCGGATCGCCCGGAAGCTGCGGACGCTCGACGCCGTCGGGCTGGGCTACATCCGCCTCGGGCAGCAGGCGACGACGGTCTCGGGCGGCGAGGCCCAGCGGATCAAGCTCTCGAAGGAGCTCTCGCGTCCGGGGACCGGCCGGACCCTCTACATCCTCGACGAGCCGACGACGGGCCTCCACTTCGAGGACATCCGCCACCTCTTGCTCGTCCTCCAGGCGCTCGTCGACAAGGGGAACACGGTCCTCGTCATCGAGCACAACATGGACGTCGTGAAGCAGGCCGACTGGATGATCGACCTCGGCCCGGACGGGGGCGCCGGCGGCGGGCGCGTCCTCTACGCCGGCCCGCCCGACGACATCGCCGACACGCCGACGGCCCCGTTCCTCCAGGAGGAGCTCGAACGCGCCCGCCAGTCGGGCGACCTCGGACTCCGCGTTCGCGAGATCGACCTCGACGCGCTCGCGGGCGACGACAACGGGAGCGACGCCGACGAGGTGGACGAGGAGCCCGAAGCCGAGGAGGCGTAAGCAGGTACGGGGTACACGGCACGAGGTACCCGACGCCTCTTGCGCGAGCCCGTACCCTGTACCGCATACCGTGTACCCTTGAACGCATGCCCGAGACCGTCCCGCTCCACGAGATCGACAAGCTGACGTACGAGGACTACGCGCTCATCCCCGACGACGGGCGGCGCCACGAGATCCTCGACGGCGACCACGTCATGAGCCCTGCGCCCCGCACCAAGCACCAACGCGTCGTTGGCGCCCTGTACGCCGACCTCTACCGTCACGTCCGCGACCACGGTCTCGGCGAGGTGTTCGTCGCCCCGTTCGACGTGCTCTTGACGGAGCACGACATCGTCCAGCCCGACCTGTGCTTCGTGCCGGTCGACCGCCGGATGATCGTGAACGAGATGAACTGCGAGGGCGTCCCGACCCTCATGGTCGAGGTGATCTCGCCCAGCACGCGCCGGCGCGACCTCGTGGACAAGCGGAAGCTGTACGAGCGGCGGGGCGTGGCCGAGTATTGGGTCGCGGACCCGGCCGTCGACAGCGTCCAGGTGTTCCGGCCCGATGCGGACGGCCGCTACGCCCGCGTGGCCGAGCTGACGGCGGAGGCCGAGGACGTGCTCACGTCGCCGCTCTTCCCCGACTGGCGGCTCGCGCTGGCGGACCTGTTCTAATGTCGTGACAATCCGACCTTGTCATCCTGAGGAGCGGAGCGACGAAGGATCTCGACGTGGTCTCTCAAGTCATAGGCGCCGGCACCTACGGCTGACCCGTCGAGTCGAGATCCTTCGCTGACGTTGGCTGCGCCGACCTTCGGTTTCAGGATGACAGGACAAGCCTGTCGCAGCACTAGCCCGCCAGCCGCTCCGCCAGGTCGTCCGGGACGAGCACGGGGTCCGGCCGGACGCGCCGCCAGTCCCACGCGGCGGCGACCTCGGCCGGTGTCCGGGGCGCGTCGTCGCCGGGCTGGCCGAGCGCACCGGCCAGCCACCCGACGAGCGCCTCGGGATGGACGCCGGCCTCGGCCAGCGCGCGGACGCCGAGCGCGTCGGTCCGCTTCGAGAGCTTCTCGCCGTCGGCGGCGACGAGGAGCGGGACGTGAGCGTAGGCCGGCACGTCGCCCCCGAGCGCCCGAATCAACAACATCTGGCGGGCCGTCGAGTCGAGGAGGTCGTGCCCGCGGACGACCTCGGTGACGCCCATCGCCAGGTCGTCGACCACGACGGCGAGCTGGTAGGCGTAGACGCCGTCGCGGCGCTTCAGCACGAAGTCCCCGACCGACTGGCGGACGTCCTCCTCGACGCGTCCGGCCACGCGGTCGTCGAAGGTGACGGGTCCGTCGTCGACCCGGAAGCGGAGGGCGCAGTCGGCGTCCTCGCCCAGCGCCCCGAACCAGTCCGGAGCAAGCGTGGTCGGACGGAGGGCGGCGGGGTAGGGGGGGAGGCCGGCGGATCCGTGCGGCGCGCTCGCCAGCTCCCGGAGGTCCCGCCGCGAGAGACTGCAGGGGAAGAGCCGGCCCGCGTCCGCGAGGCGCGCGAGGGCGGCCTCGTAGAGATCGCCCCGGGCCGACTGGCGGTAGGGGCCGTGCGACCCGCGCTCGCCCTTAGGGAAGCCGGGCCCCTCGTCCCAATCGAGCCCGAGCCAGCGGGCGTCCTCGATCTGCCCCTCAGCCGCGCCGGCGACGGCGCGCGGCCCGTCGAGGTCCTCGACGCGCCAGATGAACCGCCCGCCCCGCGACCGCACGCTGGCCCACGCCGCCAGCGCGGCGAGCGCGCTCCCCAGGTGGAGGTCCCCCGTCGGGCTCGGCGCAAAGCGGCCGACGACCTCAGCCACCGACGACCTCGGCGAGAACCCGGGCGTTCAGGCGGTGGCCGCCGGCGTACGAGACGGTCCGATACGGGATGCCAGCCGCCTGGAGCTTCCGCTCCTCCTGGATCACGCGGCCGGGCGTGGCAAGCTCGTCGCGGTCGCCGGCGACGAGCGTGACGTCGGCCTCGCCCAGCCAACCGGCGTGCGCGGCGAGGTCGAGGTCGTGGGGGAGCGTGCCGCCCCAGAGCACGAGGCGGTCGGCCCGGCGGGCGCGCGACGCGACGAGCGGGCTGAGGGCCAGCCACCGCGTGACGGCCGTGGCCCCCTGGCTAAATCCGAACCCGCTCAGGGGCACTGCGCGTGGGTCGGCGTCGGCCCGGGCGCAGGCGGCGACGAGCACGTCGTCGAGGTAGCGGACGGCGTCGGCGATCTCGGCCTCGCGGGCCTCGCGCGTCAGCCAGCTTGCGCCGACGCGGTCGGCCGGGCGGGTGTCGCCGCGCGCGACGTAGAACCGGCTGAGCGCTTCGGGCACGACGATGAGCCGCCCGCCCCCGGCGACGGCCTCGAAGTGCCGGCCGAAGTACGTCGCCAGCTGGCCGTAGCCGTGGCACGCGAGCACGACCGCCTCGACCGGCCCGTCCTCCGGCCCGAGCACGACGTACCGGGCGGTCTTGACGGCGGCGATCTGGCGGACGGTCACGAGGAGGGAGGAGGGAGGAGGGAGGAGGGAG
>CAZDFV010000044.1:7116-17161 GCA_964504495.1 uncultured Rhodothermales bacterium | reverse complement strand
GGCCGTGCTCGCGTGGGGGCTGGCGGCGGCGAGCGGGGCGTGCGTGCTGGCCGCGCTTGCCGCGGCCCGGCGGAGCCGCTAGCGCAGGGTTCCAGAGGGGTACGGAGGACGCGGTACGGCTCAGTACGGGATACGCGGCCACCGTGGTCGGACGCGGTCGACCGCTCGTTCCTCCGGCCGAGCGCCAGCGGTGTGGCCGACGTGAGCAACGTCGCCGCCCGTTCCGCGTCACTCGGTCCGCACCGCCCGTCCCCGATGCTCCGTCTCCTCCCCCTCGTCCTGCTGGCGGCCGCCGCCAGCGCGCAGCCGGCCGACGTCCGCGCCGAGCGCGCGGCCCGGCTCGACTCGGCGCTCTCGGCCCTCCACGCCGACGGCCTCTTCGACGGCGCCCTCGCCATCTCCGACGCCGATGGCACCGTCGTCTACCGGTTCGCCGCTGGGACGTACGAGGGCGCGCCCGTCACGACGCGGACGCCGTACCCCCTCGCCTCCGTCACGAAGGCGATGACCGCCGCCACGGTCCTCTCGCTCGCCTCGAGCGAGCTCCTCGACCTCGACGCGCCGGTCGGAGAGTACCTCGACCCGTGGCCCTACCCCGAGGTCACCGTCCGCCACCTCATCGACCAGACGGCCGGGCTCCACTTCCTCACCGCGCTCACGGCCCACGCCGACACCACGCGACCCGTGACGACGGCCGACCTCCTGGCGGTCGTCGCGGAGCACCGGCCGGGCCTCGTCCACGCGCCCGGCACGGCGTTCGACTACGACAACGCGAACTACGAGACGGCCGCGGCCGTGATTGAGGCGGCCTCGGGCCAGCCGTACGCCGAGGCCGTCCGCCAGCGCGTGATCGAGCCGGCGGGGATGACCGACGCGACGACGGACGGGACCGGCGAGATCGCGTGGGCGGCCTGGGCTGGCGGCGGGGGCGACGCGGTCCGGGCCTCGGCCGAGGACCTCCTCGCCTTCGACGACGCGTTCTGGGCGGGCCGGGTCGTCCCGGACTCGCTCGTGGCCGCCGCGCTCCGCCCGCCCGTGCTGGCGGACGGCTCCGCCAGCCGGTACGTGTTCGGCCGGTTCGTCGAGACCGACCCCCGCCCGCTCGTCGGCCACTTCGGCGACGGCGACGCGAAGACGGGGCTGTACCGCGAACGCGAGGGCGGGACGTCGCCGGGGACGACGTACGCGCTCGTCATGAGCCCGCCCGGCATCCACCGGACGGCGGTCATGACGGCCGTCATGGCGATCTGGAACGGCGAGCCGTTCGTGCTGCCCCAGGCCCGGCCGGTCGCCGACGTGCCCGAGGCCGTGCTCGCCCGGCACGTCGGGAGCTACAGCTCGGGGTTCGGGCTCCTCCACGTTACCCTCGAAGACGGCCAGCTCCACCTGGAGCCGGAGGGGGCGGGGGGGAGCGAGCCGCTCGTCCCGGCGTCGGAGACCGTGTTCTACTTCGGCGGACAGGACCTCACATGGGAGTTCGTGACCGACGAGGACGGCCGGACGGTCGGGCTCCAGCTCCAGGGCAACCCCGAGACCTACGGCGAGCGGGTGGACGAGTAGGGGGCGCGCCGGCCGCGAACAGCGCCGGCGGAGGGCGGTTTACTCCACCCCTCTCCCTTCCCCTCCTATGCCCAACGTCACCGCCTCCACCGCCAGCCCCGAGGCCCAGATCTTCTACCAGGACCTCAACCCGGAGGGCGCGGCCGGGACCGTCGTCCTCGTCCACGGGTGGCCGCTCAGTCACCGGATGTGGGAGCCCCAGCTCTGGCCCCTCACCGACGCCGGCTACCGCGTGGTCGCCTACGACCGGCGCGGGTTCGGGTCGTCGGCGTTCACGGCGTCCGGGTACGACTACGACACGTTCGCGGCCGACCTCAAGGACCTCCTCGACGAGCTCGACCTCCGCGACGTGGCGCTCGTCGGGTTCTCGATGGGCGGCGGCGAGCTCGGCCGCTACGTCGGGACGTATGGGACGGAGCGCGTCGGGAAGCTGGTCTTCATGGCCTCGGTCTTCCCGTTCATGCTCCAGACCGACGACAACCCGGACGGCGTGCCGCAGGGCGTGTTCGACGACATGAAGGCGAACATCAAGGCCGACCGGCCCGCCTTTTTCGACGGGTTCGGGAAGGGGTTCTTCAACTACGACACGCTCTCCGACCGGATCTCGGAGCCGAAGCTCCGGTACCACTGGTCGATCGCCGCGATGGCCCAGCCAAAGGCGACCGTCGACTGCGTGGACGCCTTCGGCACGACCGACTTCCGAAAGGACGGCGAGCGGATCGACGTGCCGACCCTCTTCATCCACGGCGACGACGACCAGATCGTCCCCATCGGCGTCTCGGCCGAGCAGGGCCACCGCCTCGTGGACGGGAGCCGGCTCCACACGGTCGCGGGCGGCCCGCACGGCCTCAACCACACGCACGCCGACGAGACCAACCGGGTGCTCCTCGACTTTCTCCGGTCGTAGCGCCGGCTCTCCGCTCTCCCGCCCCGCTGGTGGACGCCGCCAGCGGGGCGCGGTGTGTCAGGCCGGCCCCTCGAACTCGTCGGCGTAGTCGGCCCGGGCGGCCTCGACCACGCGCTCGGCGTGCTCGCGCCCGTACGTCCGCGCGATCGAGGCGTCGGAGCCGCTCCCGGGGACGAGCTTGTACGTCGAGAAGTAGTGGGTGAGCCGCTCGATCAGCTTCGAGGGGAGGTCGTCGAGGTCGCGGACGCCGCCCCAGAACAGGTCGTTCTGGAGGACGGCCACGATCTTGTCGTCGGCCTCGCCGTTGTCGATCATCTGGAGCCCGCCGACGACCCGGGCCGAGAGCGTGATGTCGGCCCGCTCGATGGGCCGCTCGCTGACGACGCAGATGTCGAGCGGGTCGCCGTCGCCGCGGACGGCCTCGGGGCCGGAAAGGGCCTCGACGCGCTCGGCGCAGTACGTCCGCGGGATGAACCCGTAGAGCGTCGGGGGGTGCGACGACGACCGCTGCGGCCGGTCGACGCGGGTGTACCCGGTGACCTTGTCGAGCTCGTACTTGACGGCGTCGAACGGGGTGATCTCGATGTAGGCCGTGACGACCGACGGGGCCTCGGGCCCGACCTCCAGGCCGTGCCAGGGGTGGGGGCGCCAGCGGTAGAACGCTTGGGGGAACACGGCCATCGGACGGTGCGGGGTGGGCGGGGCCGGCGGGACGAGCAAGGGCCGGGCCCGGTTGCCGCCCCGGCCCAGACATCGCGGAGAGATCACGGAGCCGCGGCCCCACTGGCGGAGGCGCCCCGCCAGCCAGATGGGCCGGGCGTACCTTGACGGACGTCCCCCCGCCGACCGTCCTGTGAGCAGCCCGAACGTCAAGAGCCGCGGGGCCTACTACACGGACCGGGCCGTCGCCGACTTCCTCGTCCGCTGGGCCGTCCGCGCGCCGGCGGACCGCGTGCTCGACCCGAGCTTCGGCGGCGGCGTGTTCCTGACGGCGGCGGCGGAGCGGGTCGAGGCCCTGGGCGGAGCGCCGGGCGGTCAGGTCTGGGGCGTCGAGTTGGACCCGGACGAGCACGGCCGGGTCGCCGACGCGCTCCGCCAGCGGTGGCCGTTCAACGGGTCGCTCGTCCGCTCGGACTTCTTCGACGTGGGGGCGGAGCGGGTCGGCCGGTTCGAGGCCGTCGTCGGAAACCCCCCGTTCATCCGGTACCAGCGGTTTAAGGGGGAGGCGCGGGGGAAGGCACTCGCGCGGACGCTCGCGGAGGGCGTCCGGCTCCCGAAGCTGGCGAGCTCGTGGGCCCCGTTCGTCGTCCACGCCGCATCGCTCGTCCGGCCGGGCGGGCGGATGGCTCTCGTGGTCCCGGCCGAGATTGGACACGCCGACTACGCCGTCCCCGTCCTCCGCTACCTCCGCCGCTCTTTCGGGTCCCTTGCACTTGTGGCCTTCCGCGAGAAGCTGTTCCCCGACCTCAGCGAAGACACCGTCCTCCTGCTGGCGGACGATGCGGGCGGCTCCTGCGAGACGCTCGGGCTCCTGGACCTCGAGAGTGCAAATAGGCTCGACGGCCTCGACGTGGACCGGCGCTCTCTGACTCCGGTCGATGTAGAGGCCGTCGCCCGGCGCGAGGCCCGGCTCGTCGAGTTCCTGCTCTCGGACGAGGTCCGCCAGGCGTACGCCGCGCTTCGGTCGGACCGTCGGACGTGGGCGCTCTCCGACCTCGCTCGCGTCGGGATCGGGTACGTCACCGGCGCCAACCGCTTCTTCCACGTCTCGGCCGCCGAAGCGGAGCGCTACAGGCTCCCCGCCGCCGTCCTGCGCCCGGCCGTTCTCCGGGGCCGGTCGCTCGATGGGATCGCCTACCGAGCGGACGACTGGCGGCGCGCGCGGGACGGCGGCGAGCCGGTCTACCTGCTGGACCTCGCCGCGACGCCCGACGTGCCGGACGGCGTCCGGGCGTACCTGGCCGAGGGCGAGGCCGAAGGCGTCCCGAACGCCTACAAGTGCCGTGTGCGGACGCCGTGGTACGCCGTTCCGAACGTCCACACGCCCGAGGCGTTCCTGACCTACATGAGCGGGTGGGGCCCGCAACTCGTCGCCAACGAGGTCGGGGCGACGGCCCCGAACAGCCTCCACGTCGTCCGCTTGCACCCCCGCGCGCCGGTCGACGGGCGCGCGCTCGCCGTCCTCTGGCAGACCTCGATTTCCCGGCTCAGCGCCGAGGTCGAGGGCCGCGCGCTCGGGGGGGGGATGCTCAAGCTGGAGCCGCGTGAGGCCGGCCGCGTCCGCCTCCCCCGCTGTGCCGACGTTCCCAGCGACCTGTTCGAGCGGCTCGACGCACTCGTCCGTGACGGGCGCCGGGACGAGGCACAGGCGGAGGCAGATGAGGCGATCCTTATCGGGGCGCTCGGAATGGGCCGGGCCACGGTCCAGGCGCTCCATGACGGCGCCGACGCGCTCCGCCAGCGGCGGACCAAGCGGTAGCGGGATGGACTTCATCGAGGCCATTCGCGTCGCGGGGGCGAAGCCGCCCGATTCAGAAAAGCGGCACCCGAAGAAGCTGTATTCGGAGAAGCTGTCTCACGGGCTGGCGTACGCGCTCGCGGCGAAGCTGAGGGACGCAGGGTTCCACGGAACCCGGCCAGAGGCCGGCGGCCCCAAAGAAGCCCAGTTCCAGGGCGGCCTGAGCTCGAAGCGCGTCGACGTCAGCTACTCCGACGAGATGCACGGGCTCATGCTCGGCGTTTCCGTCAAGGGCATCAACTTCCCCAGCTTCGGGAAGAACCTCCCGAACCGCTTTGCCGACTTGTGTACGGAGGCCGTCAACCTCCACATGCGGTTCCCGTTCGCCGTCCTCGGCGTCCTATTCGTCATGCCCGAGGACGCCGACCTCGACCTTACCGAGCGCCGGACGGTCTCGACGTTCAGGCGGGCCGCCCGGATGATGGCGACGATCAGTGGGCGCGAGGACTACTCGGACACGCCGGAGTCGTTCGAGAACGCGACGATGCTCCGGTACCGCCCGGAGTCACACCCGGAAGGTCCCCACGTCGACCTGTTCTCGGCCGACGACGTTGGGGCGGCGCTCACCGAGGCCGAGTACGTCGAGCGGCTCCGGGCGGCGTACAACGTCCGGAACCCGCTCCGGCCCGTCGGCGAGTAGCCGCCCCGCTGGCGGCCGCCGCCAGCGGCTCAGGACTGGCAGCGGGGGCAGAGGTACGTCGCGCGGTCGTACGGCGGAAGGCGGACGAGTTCGACCGCCGTCCCGCACACGAGGCACGGCTTCCCCTTCCGCTGGTAGACCCACCGGTTCTCGCCCCGCTCGCGGAGCTCCGGCGGCGTCGTCTTCGTCCGGCCCCAGCGCGTCGTCCCGTCCCACATCATCGGGTGGAGGGCGTCCCAGAGCGCGCCCAGCTCGGCGTCAGTCACGTCGCGGGCCGGGCGGCGGGGGTCGACGCCGGCCAGGAACAGGCCCTCCGACGCGAAGATGTTGCCGACGCCCGCGACGACCCGCTGGTCGAGCAGGACGGGCTTGACGGGCTCGTCGCCCCGCTCGTAGATGCGGCGGGCGGCCTCGGCGCGGTCGAAGACCCCGCCCGGCTCGTGCTCGGCCGTGGGCGCCATGACGTCGGGGCCCAAAGCGTTCAGCCGCTCGTGCGCCGCCAGCTCGTCGGGCGAGAGCAGCTCGACGGTCGGGCCGTGGTAAAAAACGGCCTCGTGCGCCGCGGTGTCGAGCCGGAGGCGGACGTGCTTCGGCTCCTTCCTCAGGTCGAGCGGCCGCTCGCCGACCTGCCACGACCCGTACTGCGCGCCGTGGCAGTGGAGCGTCTCGCCGCCGGAGAGCGGGAGGAGCAGGTGCTTGCCCCGCGTGACCGGCCGGAGCAGGTGCTGCCCGACGAGCGCTTGGGGCCGCTCGCCCCACCGCTTCGGCATCCGGACGTGGACGAGCGGCTCGCCCACGAGCGGTGCCAGCCGGCGCGCCCAGCGGATGACGGCGTGGCCCTCAGCCATCGGCTACGCCTCGTAGTCGTCCTCGCCCAGGTCCAGCCGGTCGGCGTCGCGGACGCCCCGGAGCAGGCACGGGTGGAGGTCGGGGCCGTCGGGCTCGCCGTGGAGGACCGAGATGTCGCCGGTCGTCTCCAAGACCACGGCGCGGACCTGGTCGGGGCGGAGCACGTTGGCCTCGCGGAGCTTGGCCCACACGTCGCCCTCGGTCACGCGCGCGCGCTTCAGGTTGTCGTGGAGCATCCGGCTCCCGGCCATGAGCACGACCGGCTCGTTGTCGACGACGGCCGAGAGCCCGTGCCGGCGGCCCCACGAGACGGCCGCCTGGAGCGCGAACAGCGCGGCAAGCGCGACGACGCCCTGGAGCAGCGGCGGGCTCTGGTTGAGGAGCGTCGAGGCGAGGACGGCCCCGGTCGTGATCGTCAGCGCGAAGTCGACGCTCGTCATCTTCGAGAAGCTCTGGAGCCCGACGAGCCGGACGAGCACGACGAGGACGGCGTAGACCCCCAGCGTCGAGAGCACGACGGCGAGGAGGCTTTCGGGGGAGGCGACGAACCAGTCGGTCATGGGCACGGGGCGGCTGGCGAAGGGTACCGCCAGCGGGGCGCCCCAGCAGGGAGACGCCCCGGCGGGACGTCTCTACGTGTCCACATGCGCCTCCGGCCCGAACCCGAGCGCGTCGAGGACCCCGTCGAACACGTCCGGGGGGAGGTGGCCCCCGCTCGCCTGGTCGTGCCCGTGGCCCCACCGTCCATTCCAGCCCGGCGTGTCGATGCTCTGATAAATCTCCGGGAGGCGGACGTCGCGCCGGGCGGCGCGCGTCGAGAACGCCACGAGGCCGTCGTCCAGGTACCCCGTGTTCGCGCAGATCACGGGGTACTTCGGGAGCCGCCCCCGCCACTGCTGCGCGATGAGGGGGTGGACCTGCGCTGCCGAGTGGACGCGGACGAGGGCGAACCGCAAGTCCTCGTCCGCCAGGTCGCGGGGGACGTCGGCCGGGCGCTCGGAGAAGACGGGCGCCGCCTTGCGGGCCTCCGCCAGCTCCTCCTTGACCCGCTGGCGGGCGTCGCGGAGCCGCTCGGCGGCCGACGTCTCGGCGGTTGCTAGCGCCTTCGGTCCGTCGAACGTCATCAGGGCGTCGAGCGCCGTCTGCGCGTCGAACGTCGGCGCCCGCCGCGCGGCGTTGACGAGCGCGACGGTCTCCTTCAGCCACTTTGCCGTGTGACGCTTTTTCGCGTCGGCGAGGAGCGGCCACGGCGCCTTCTCGCCGAGGTCCGAGATCACGCCGACGGCGGCGATCCAGTCGAGCACGCGCATCTCGTCCACGTCGGGCGCGGCGCCCTCCAAGAGGTCGTACGCCAGCCACGCCGAGCACGGGATGGGCTCCCAGTCGTAGCCGCTGACGACGCGGGCGCCGTCGGGAGAACCGCTCGGCCGGTGGTGATCCACGTAGAGGACGGAGACGCCGTCGCCTTCCAGCGTGCCGGCCTCGTTGACGCCCAGGTCGGTCACCAAGAGCGCGTCGGGCCCGAGCGCCCGGAGCCGGTCGCGCGCCCCGTCCGAGAACGCCGACTCGCTCCGGCCGGAGACGACGACCTCGACGTCGTCGACGCCGAGGAGCGGGAGGCCGCGGCCGAACAGGGCCCCGGCCCCGAGCCCGTCGGCGTCGAAGTGGCAGAACACGACGGCGCGGCCGCCCCGCGCCTCCGCCAGCCACTGGCGGAACGTCTCCTGAGCAGCGGCGAGGTGATCGGCGAAGGAAGGCATGGGCTAGCAGCGTGACAGGGCCACCGTGTCATCCTGAGGAGCAGAGCGACGAAGGATCTCGACTCGAATGTCCGAGTCCATACCACCGGTGGTCAGGGCTCGAAGGGCCGGCGTCGAGATCCTTCGCTGGCGCTCAGGATGACGGGGAGAGACGGTCACAGCATTAGCTGCCCGCGAGGGCGGCGACGGTGGCGAGCGTGTCGATCTCGGCCGGCGGCTTGTCCTCGCGGAGCCGGACGATCCGCGGGAAGCGGAGGGCGTACCCGGCACGGTGCCGCTTCGAGACCTGGACGTTGTCGAAGGCGACCTCGACGACCACCTCGGGCTCGACCGTCCGCACTTTCCCGTGGGCGAACGTCTGGAGCGTGTGCTCTTTGAACCACTCCGTCAGCGCGGCGAGCTCGGCGTCGGTGAGGCCGCTGTAGGCTTTGCCCACGTTGAGGAGCGCCGGGTCGTCGGCGCTCTTGCGGACGGCGAACGTGAAGTCGCTCAGGAGGTGCCGCCGCCCGCCGCTCCCCACCTCGACGGCCGTGACGACCACGTCGAGCGTCCCCAGCGCCTTCTTGACCTTGAGCCAGTCGCGCCCGCGGCGGCCCGGCTTGTATGGGGCGTCGAGGGCCTTCACCATGAGCCCCTCGTTCCCGCGCTCGCGGGCGGCGTCGAACCGGGCGTCGAGCGTCTCCGGGTCGTCCACGACCGCCACGGCCGAGCGGCGGACAGGGCCGCCGTCGGGGAGCGCCAGCCGGTCGAGGAGCCGCTGGCGGTCTCGGTAGCCAAGATCGAGCGTCGGCTCGCCGTCCCACGCCAGCACGTCGTAGACGACGTAGCCGACGGGCGCCTCGGCCTGGAGTTTTTGGGGGACCCGCTTCCGCCCGAGCCGCTTCTGGAGTTGAGCGAACGGGGCGAGGCGCCCGGCACGGCCGAGGGGCACGACCTCGCCGTCGAGGACGAGCCCGCCGGGCGCCGCCTCCGCGAGCGCCGCCAGTGGGCCGCGGAGGTCGGGGAACGAGCGCGTCACGGCGTCGAGCGTCCGCGAAAAGAGGGCGACGCGGACCGGCCCGCCGTCGCCGTCCACGACCTCGCCGTGCAGCTCCGTCCGGCCGTCGATGCCGGGCGCGTCTCCGGCCTCGGCCTGCGCCCCGCCCTCCGGCTCGACGTGGGCCTGCGCGCGGATCCCGTCGAACTTGTCTTCGACGGCGAACGGGGGCGCGATCTGGCGGGCCACCTCGTCCGCGAGCGTCCGCTCGTCGGTCTCCTCGGCCGCCGTCGCCAGCATAAACTTGATCGGGTGGAACAGGCGCATCCGCGCCTCGCCGAGCCGGTCGTGCCGGGCCAGGAGCGCCGCCTCGCCGACGTCGCCCGTGAGCATGTTGGCCCGCTTGACGGCGCCGAGGTCGCGCTCGTACAGGCGGGCGAGGGCGCTCTCGACGCCGCCCTCGAGGAGCCCGATCCGGAGGTCGCCCGCGAGCAGCTTGACGAGGTACCGGGCCTCCTCCGGGCCGAGGCGGGCGAGCATCCCGGCGACCTTCTCCGTCTTGGCCGTCGCGCCGGACGTCTCGGCGAGGTGCTCGAAAAAGGCCTCGGCCTCGTCGAGCGTGAGGGCTCCATCCGACTGGCGGCCGGCGTCGGCGAGCGCCTCGGCGGCCACGTCGCCTGGGTCGCCCAGGCGGACGAGCGCCGCTTGCAGCGCGTCGTCGGCGGCGCCGGTCACGGCGGCGACGGCCTTGCGGAGCGCGGCGAACCCGACGCTCACCGTCCGCTGGTCGGCGAGGGGGAAGACACGCCCTGCGGCCCAGCGCGCGGCGCGCGCC
>CAZDFV010000044.1:0-7106 GCA_964504495.1 uncultured Rhodothermales bacterium | reverse complement strand
GAGGTAGGCGCCGAGCCGGTCGGCCTTGTCGTTCCGGCCGCTCAGCGCGGCGACCTCGCCCAGCGTCGCGGCGAAGTCGGCGAAGTGGCCCGGTGCCCCAGGCGGCTGGCGGGCGGCGTCGCCAGCGGGGCGGGGCGCGGCGTCGGTCGGGGGCTCAGGCATCGACACCCTCGGGGTCGCGCTCATCCTCGGGGGCGGCCCACGTGTCATCCGGCGGGCGGCGGTCGCGGTGCGGGCGGGCCGGCTTGACGTGCTCTCGGCCGACGCCCTGGCAGGTGGGGCAGAAGTAGATGATCCGCTTTTTCTCGACAGGCTCGCCCGTCTCCTCGTCCGTCCACTCGCGCGTGAGCTGGTGCTGCTGGCGGACGTAGTCGTCGCACGTCAGGCACGGGAGGTTCGTCCGGCGGAACACCCAGTGCCGGGTGTTCCAGGCGTGCGCGTGGGGCGAGTACCGGAGGTCGCGGTCGGCGGCCATTTGGGCCTGGACGTCTTCGGGGACGGTCCGGCCGGCGTGGGCGTAGGCGAGGTGCGAGAGGCGGGGGACCTCGCGGGCGAGGCACGCCCGCTCCTCGCCGTCGAGGTCGCCCACGAGCCGCCACGGGTCCATCCGGCACGCGTAGAGGATCTCGGCGCGGAGGTAGTTGCCGATCCCGGCGGTCACGGTCTGGTCGAGGAGCGTGGCCCCGACCGTCCGGCCCGGCTCCTCCGCCAGCCGTCTGAGGAACTCTTCAGCGTCGAACGGCTCGTCGAGGACGTCGGGCCCGAGGCGGGGGAGGGCGGGGAGCACTCCGTACGGGTCGCCCCGGCCGACGTTGAACTTCGGCGCGGAGTAGAGGAGGGCGGCGGCCTCGTCGGTCACGATCCGGGCCCGTTCGCGGCGGTCGCGCGTGGCGACGGCCGGGTCGTCGGGGGCCACGACGTGCCACCGGCCCCACATGAGGAAGTGGGAGTGGAAGAAGAGCCCGCCCTCGACGTGCCCGACGAGGTGCTTCCCGTGCGCGCCGACCCGCTCGACGCGGCGGCCGACGAAGGCGTCCGGGTGCTCGGCTAGCCACGCCTTGGCCGCCCTCGTCCGGGCGTCGAAGGCGCGAATCTCGTGGCCCGCGAGGGCCGCGTGGAGGGCGTCGGCGGAGCGCTGGACCTCGGGGCCTTCGGGCATGGAGTGGCGGGAGGGGTCCGGGGCCTATCGCTCCCGCCCGCCGCGGTTTCCCCGCGGGGCACGTTCGGGATCGCCCTGGGGCACGGGCGGGGCGCTCCGCCAGCGGGGCGCGCTATCCTCCGGCCCCGCCCCCGCTGCCCGTGGACCGGCTCTCCGTCCTCTTCCCCTTTGTCGGGATCGTCGTCGGCCTTGGCGCGGCCGACCTCGCGTTCAGCGTGCACCGGGCGGTCCGGGCGCGGAGCCGGTGGCACGCGCTCCCCGCCGCGTGGGTGGCCCTCACGCTCCTGTTCGTCGCCCTGTACTGGTGGGTCTTCGCCGACATCGCGGGCGAGGGCGCGTTCTCGACGCTCCTCGCGTTCGCGTTCCACCTCGTCGGCCCGCTCCTCGTCCTCGTGTGTGCGGCGGCGCTCCCGGACGACGGCGGCCGGCACGACCTGCTGGCGTACTACCTGAGCAACCGGCGGCACTTTTTCGGGCTCTACACGCTCCTGTTCGCCCACGGTGCGCTGGACTACGGGTTCAACTACGGGACGTGGGGGCGGCCGCAGCCGTGGGCCCTGCTCGTGTTCGGGGCGGCGACGGCGCTCCTGGTGGTCACGGAGCGGCCGGCCGTCCACGCCGCTGTGACGGCCGCCCTGCTGGCGGTGTGCGTCGCCGGGGCCGCCACGCTCCCGCTCGTGCTGTAGGGGCCCCGCAGACGCCCGCAACCGGCGGGGCGGGGGCTACTCGCGGTCGCTCAGGCGGTGCTCCAGGAGCCACTCGTAGACCGCCGGGTTGGCGTACGTCTCGGTCCAGGCGTCGTGGCCGGCGTCGGGGTAGACGGTAAAGCGGACGTCGCCGCCGGCCGCGCGGAGCCGCCGGACCATCTCGACGGAGGCGCCGACGGGGACGACCGGGTCCATCGCCCCGTGGAAGGCCCACACCGGCACGCCGCGCGCGGCCCCGATCCCGATCGGGTTGCCGCCGCCGCAGACCGGCACGGCCGCGGCGATCCGCTCCGGCATCCGCTCGACGGCCTCCCACGTCCCGAACCCGCCCATCGAGAGGCCGGTGACGTAGACGCGGTCGGGGTCGGTCCGGTACCGCGCGAGCGCGTCGTCGAGCGCCGCCGCGAGGCGCCCGACCGTCCACCGCCCGCCCGCCGGCACCTGGGGGGCGACGACGACGAAGGGGAGGTCGCGCCCGGCCCGCCGCTCCCGGATCGGCCCGTGGACGGCGACGAGGACGAGGCTGTCGCCGCGCTCGCCGGCCCCGTGGAGGAACAGGAGGACGGGCCACCGCCTGTCCGGGTCGGCGTCGTACGCACGGGGGAGCGAGACGAGCGCCTCGCCGGCCGCGGCGTCGGTCCAGCCGCCGTCGTAGGCGAGCGTCTCCGTCGTCTGGGCGAGGGCGGGGGCGGCCATGAGGAGGGCGAGGGGGAGGAGGCGGGGCATGGCGCAAGCGAAGAGGCCGTGAAGCTACGGCCCGGCCCTTGCCCCTCACGCGGCGTGAGGTCCGTACGCTCCGGTATGACCGAGTCGCTCCGCGTCGGCGAGTTGGCGGCGCGGGCGGGCGTGACCGTCCGCGCGCTCCACCACTACGAGGCGGCCGGGCTCCTCCACCCCCAGCGGACGGCGGCCGGCCACCGCCGCTACGGGCCCGCCGAGGTCGAGCGGCTCCAGCAGGTCGTCTCGCTCCGCGCGCTCGGCGTCCCGCTCGCCGAGATCAGCCAGGCGCTCGACGCCGACGGGTTCGACCCACGCGCGCTCCTCGCCCGCCAGCGGGCCGCCGTCGCCGACGAGATCGGCGCGCTGGCGGCCCTCGCCGGCCGGCTCGACGGGCTCGACCGGCTCCTCCGCCTCCGGGCCGAGACCGGCACGCCCGTCCCGCCCGACGCCTTCATCAACCTCACCAAGACCATGAACGACACCCAGAAGCACTACACACCCGATCAGCTCCAGACCCTCGCCGACCGCCGCCGCCAGCTGGGCGACGACCAGATCAAGGCCGTCGAGGCCGAGTGGCCGCGGCTGTTCGAGGCGCTCAGCGCCGAACTCGACGCCGGCGCCGACCCGTCGGACCCGGAGGTCCAAGCGCTCGTTGACCGCTGGGACGAGCTCGTCGGGATGTTCACGGGCGGCGACGACGGCATCCGCCAGTCGCTCGGGAGCGTCTGGGAGCACGAGGGCAACCGGACGTCCCAGATGGTCGGCCTCGACCCCGACTGGATGCGGGCCCTCTTCGCCTACGCCGAGCGGGCGCGCGAGGCGCGGCCGTAGACGGCGCCCGGCTGGTGGGGCGCCTCTAGCCGGACGCCTAGCCGCGTGCGAGGGCCTTCAAAACGAAAAACACGTTCTCCTTCCGCTCGCGGAGGCGGCGCGAGAAGTACGGGACCCACTCCGTCCCGTAGGGGACGTAGACGCGCATCCGGTACCCGTCGCGGACGAGCTGGCGCTGCGTCTCGGGCCGGAGCCCGTAGAGCATCTGGAACTCGAAGGCGTCGCGGGCGACGCCGTTCTGCTCGGCGAACTGGCGGACGGCCGTGATCAGCCCGTCGTCGTGCGTGGCGATCGCGGGGTACCGGCCGGCCGTGAGGAGCCGGGCCGCGTAGCGCCGGAAGTGCCACCGGATGAGGTCCATGTCCGGGTGCGCGAGGTCCGGGCCCTCGGCGTAGGCCCCCTTGCACAGGCGGACCCGGGCGCCGAGCTCCGCCATCCGCTCGACGTCGCGGTCGGTCCGGTGGAGGTACGCCTGGAGGACCGGGCCGACGTGGTCGGGGTAGTCGGGGTAGACGGACTCGAAAAGGGAGAGCGTGGAGGCCGTGAGGTCCGAGCCCTCCATGTCGAGCCGGACGAACACGTCGGCCGCGCGGGCGGCGTCGAGGAGGGCCCGGAGGTTGGCCTCGCACTGGTCCCGATCGGTCACTTGCCCGATCATCGACAGCTTGATCGAGATCCCGACGGCCCCGTCGGGCGCGCCCCGGGCGTCGCGGAACGCCGCCAGCCGGCCGACGAGGTCGCGGTAGGCCTCGGCAAAGGCGTCGGCCCGGTCCGGGTCCCGGACGTGCTCGCCGAGGAGGTCGAGGGTCACGGCGAGGCCGCCGTCGAGGAGCGGGGCGATCGCGGGGAGCGCGGCGTCGAGCGTCTCGCCGGCGACGAACCGGCGGGCGAGGGCGAAGGGGAGGGGCATGGGCGGCGTCAGGGCGCGCGAAGGTACGTTGGTCCTTGGGCCGGCCCCCTCAGGCGTGCCCGGACCGGGCCGTCCAGCGGGGGCGGCCCGTCGGGGACGGTCTGCTGCGGAACGGTTTGTGCTGCCCCCCCTCGGAGCCCGCTCCGGGCCGCCCCCGCGTTACGAAACGCCCCCCATGCCCGACGCCCCCCCCGACGCCCCGCGAGCGCCCTGGGTCGACCGGTGGATCGACCCCGCCCGGCGCCCGGACGACCGCCAGGGGCTCCGGCGCGCCCGGACGGTCGTCTCCGGCGGGGTGCTCATGGTGAGCGCCCTCCTCACCCTCGTCGTGGCCCTGGTCATAGGGGGGGCGCCGGCCGGCCCCGTCGCCCTCGGCGCGGCCGGGGCGGCGCTCGTGGCCGGGGCCCTCGCCCTCGTCCGGTGGGGCGGGCACGTCCGGGCGGCGGCGTGGCTCATCACGCTCGTCTTCTCGACGATGCCGGTCCTCCAGTCGGCCTTCGACGTGGGCATCCGCGATCCGAGCATGGGGCTGGTCCTGCTCGCCCCGCTGGCGGGGGCGATGATGGCGGGGGGCCGGCTCGCCACCGTGGCCGCCGCCGTCGGTTCGGCCGGGGCCTTCGCCCTGTGGGCGGCCGGGGTGCGGGGGCTGGGCCCGGAGCCGTTCTCTACGCCCGACGGCCTGGCCGCCTACGCCCTCGTCACGGTCGTGGGCGGGTCGGTCCTCTCGGCCCTCGCCGGGGCCCTCTACGTCCACCACACGCGGCGGGAGCTGGGGAAGGTCGAGGGCCAGACGACCCGGCTCGACGCGGCCCTCCGCGACTCGGAGGCCCGGTACCAGTCGCTCTTCGACGGGGTCCCCGTCGGGATGTACCGGACGTCGCCGGACGGCCGGGTCCTCCTCGCCAACGCCGCGCTCGCGCGGATGGTCGGGGCGGCGACGCCCGAGGCCGCCGTCGGCCTCGACGCCCGGGCCCTCTACGCCGACCCGGCCGACCGCGGGCGGTTCCGCCAGCGGATCGACCGGGACGGGTCCGTCCGCCGGTTCGAGACCCGGTGGGCCCGGCCGGAGGGGGGCGTCCGGTACGTCCGGATCGACGCGCAGGCCGAGCGCGACGCGGCCGGCCGGCCCGTCTACTACGAGGGCGTCGTCCGGGACGTGACGGCCGAGCGGGAGGCCCGCGAGGCCCTCTACCGGAACGAGGCCCGGTTCCGGGCGCTCGTCCAGCGCTCCTCCGACGTCGTCCTCGTGATCGACCGGGACGGGCTCCTCCAGTACGTGAGCCCGGCCGTCGAGCGGCTCCTCGGGTACCGGGCCGAGGACCTCACGGGCCGGCCCGGGCTCGGCTACGTCCACCCCGACGACCGGGAGCGGGCGCGGGCGGCCGTCCGCGGGGCCGGGCGCGGGCGGACCGGGCCGCCCCAGGTCGAGGTCCGCGTCCGCCACGCCGACGGGCACCACCTGTTCGTCGAGGGCGTCGGGAAGGCGCTCTTCGACGACCCGGCCGTCGGCGGGCTCGTCGTCAACGTCCGCGACGCGACCGAGCGCCGGCGGGCCCAGGCCGCCCTCGTCGAGGCCAAACGGCAGGCCGAGGAGGTGGCCGCGCTGAAGAGCGCGTTCCTGGCCAACATGAGCCACGAGATCCGGACGCCGCTCACGGCCATCCTCGGGTTCGCCGACGTCCTCGCCGAGGAGGTCGAGGGCGAGCACCAGCGGGAGTTCGTCGGCCTCATCGCCCGGAGCGGCCGGCGGCTGATGGACACGCTGAACTCGGTCCTCGAGCTGGCCCGGCTCGAGGCCGGGCGGGGCGAGCTGGCCTCGGTCCGCATCGACGTCGGCGCGCTCGTGGCGGAGTCCGTCGACATGTTCCGGCCGGCCGCCGCCGACCGCGGGCTGGCGCTCGTGGCCGACGTGGACGGGGCGGACGGCCCGGTCGAGGCCGTCCTCGACGAGCCGGCCCTCGCCCGGGTCCTCCACAACCTGATCGGGAACGCCCTCAAGTTCACCGAGTCCGGCGGGGTGACCGTCGCGGCCCGGCGGGTCGAGGCCGAGGCGGGCCCGGCCGTGGCGGGCCCGGCCGTGGTCGTCGAGGTCCGCGACACGGGCGTCGGGATCGACCCGGCGTTCCTCCCCCGCCTGTTCGGCGAGTTCGAGCAGGAGTCGAGCGGGGCGGCCCGGACGCACGAGGGGGTCGGGCTGGGCCTCGCCATCTCCCGCCAGCTCGTCGAGCGGATGGGCGGGACGATCGGGGTGACGAGCGAGAAGGGGGCCGGGACCACGTTCACGCTCGCGTTCCCGGCCGCCGGCGCGGCGCCGCCCGACGACCGCCGCCCGCTCGCCCTCGTCATCGACGACAACGACCAGGCCCGGGACGTCGCCGCCCTCGCGCTCTCCGGGTCGTTCCGGGTGACCGAGGCGGCCGACGCCGCCGGCGCCTTGGACGCCGTTGAGCGCGAGCGGCCGGACGCCGTCGTCCTCGACATCCACCTCGGGCCGGAGGTCTCGGGCGAGGCCGTGATGCGCCGGCTCCGCGAGGCGCCGGGGACGGCCGGCCTCCCCATCGTGGCCGTCACGGCCTTCGCGCTCCCGGGCGACCGGGGCCGGTTCCTCGCGACCGGGTTCGACGCCTACGTCACGAAGCCGTACACGCGCGAGACCCTCCTCAACGCGGTCGAGGGGGCCGTCCGAGCGCGGGGGGGGGCTCCGGGCCCGGGCCCGGAGGGCGGCGCGTTCGTCGCGCGGAAGCGGGCGGCCCCCGCCGACGCAGCGCTCAGCGACGCG
>CAZDFV010000043.1:0-17262 GCA_964504495.1 uncultured Rhodothermales bacterium | reverse complement strand
CGTGGTCGTACATCGGCTACTGGGGCGACCACCAGATCATCTACCTCCTCCGCCTGCTCGCCCAACTCCAGGCGCACCGTCCCGACCGGCTGGCGGCGCTCCTCGGCGAGCGGCGGTTCAGCTACGCCAACGTCCCGTACCGGATCAAGCCGTACGCGGATCTGCTGCGCGACCCGCACGACACGGTCGTCTACGACGAGGACGAGGAGGAGCGGATCGCCGAGCGCGTCGAGGCCGTCGGGGCCGATGGCAAGCTGCTGTGGGACGATGGGGGAGAGGTCCGCCTCGTCACGCTGGTCGAGAAGCTGCTCGTCCCGCTCCTCGCCAAGCTGACGAACCTCGTCCCGGGCGGCGGCATCTGGATGAACACCCAGCGGCCGGAGTGGAACGACGCGAACAACGCGCTCGTGGGGAACGGCCTCTCGGTCGTGACGCTCTTCGCCGTCCGCCGCTACGTCGCCTTCCTCCGCGACCTCCTCGCCGGCGCCGAGGCCGCCCCGCTCTCCGCCGAGGTCGCCGCCTTACTGGCGGACGTGACGAGCGCGCTCAAAGACGCCGCCGCGCTCTCGTTCCCCCTGTCCGACGCCGACCGCCAGCGCGTCGTGGACGCCCTCGGCCGGGCCGGCAGCGCCTACCGCGAGCGCCTCTACCGCGACGGGCTGAGCGGCGACACGCGCGAGGTGCCGGTCCGCGAGATCCGCGCGATGCTGGATGACGCGCTCGCCGTCGCCGACGCCTCGCTCGCCCAGAACCGCCGCGGCGACGGGCTCGTCCACAGCTACAACCTCCTCGACGTGCGCGAGGACGGGATCGGCGTGGAGCACCTCCACGAGATGCTGGAGGGGCAGGTCGCCGCGCTCGACTCCGGCGTTCTATCGGCGGAGGAGTCGCTGCGGCTGCTCCGAGCGCTCCGCGCCAGCGCGATGTACCGGCCGGACCAGCACAGCTATCGGCTCTACCCGGACCGCGCGCTGCCGGGCTTCCTGGAGAAGAACAACGTCCCGGAGGAGGCCGTCGAGTCCGTCCCGCTCTTTGGGGACCTGATCGAGGCCGGCGACACGAGCCTCGTCGTGCGCGACGTGCGCCGTGCCGTCCACTTTAGCGGCGCGTTCCGCAACGCGGACGACGTGGAGGCCGCCCTCGACGCCCTCGAAACGACCGATCACGCGGAGGCCGCGCGCCGCGACCGCCAGCGGGTCCTCGACGCCTTCGAGGCCGTCTTCGACCACCGCGCCTACACCGGCCGCTCGGGCACGTTCTTCGGCTACGAGGGGCTCGGCAGCATCTACTGGCACATGGTCTCCAAGCTGGCGCTCGCCGCGCAGGAGACGTTCTGGCGCGCCCACGCCGACGGCGCCGACACGCTCCACGCCCTCGCCGACGCCTACTACGACGTCCGCGCCGGCCTCGGCGGGAGCAAGACGCCCGAGGCGTTCGGCGCCTTCCCGGCCGACGCCTACTCGCACACGCCCGGCCACGCCGGCGCCAAGCAGCCCGGCATGACGGGCCAGGTGAAGGAGGACATCCTGTGCCGCTGGGGCGAGCTGGGCGTCTTGGTAGAGGACGGCCGCGTCGTCTTCCGCCCGCTCCTCCTCCGCGCCGGCGAGTTCCTGACCGAGCCCGCCGCGTTCGACTATGTCGACGCCGACGGCGACCGCCAGTCGCTCGACCTGGAGGCCGGGCAGCTCGGGTTCACGCTCTGCGCCACGCCCGTCGTCTACCGCCGCGCCGAGACGCTACGCGTTCGCGTCGTCGGGGCGGACGGGGCCGTGACCGAGGTCGAGGGCGCCGCGCTCCCCCGTGCCCTCAGCGCCGAGGTGTTCGGCCGGACGGGCGCCGCCGCCCGCGTCGAGGTGGACGTGCCGCTGGGGCGATGAGCGAGCGCGGCCTTTGCTGACTAGTCGAGCGGGATGAACGCGAGGCCGTTGTCCGAGAGCATCGGGACAATGAGTTGGTTTGTCCCGGCGTCGTAGCACATCGAGGCGGCGCTGGGGATGCCACGCGCGATGATCTCGGCCGGCTCGCCGGGGCGGATTCGGGAGACCCCGCCGTGGGCGACGCTCGACACGTACGTCGTTCCGTCGGGAAGGATCACGAGCCCATCGCTCCCGGCCTGCGCCGCGCGCCGGGTTTCGACGAGCGCCCCAGCGCGCGTGAACGTGAGGACCGCGTCGTCGCCGTAGTTGACGACGACGAGCCGACCGGCGGGGTCGAGGGCGATCCCGTTCGGTTGGTTGAGCGGCGCGCCCTCCACGAGGACCGAGACCTCCCCGCCTGGCGCGACCCGGTAGACTCGGAACGTGGCCGGGTCGGGGTCGGGCCCGAGGTCGCCGGTCTGGGTGGCGTAGACGGTCCCGTCAGCCGCGACCGCGACGTCGTTGAGCCAGGGCGAGTCCTCGACACGGACTTCCCCGAGGGGCGCCCCCGTCCGCACGTCGAACCGGCGGACGACGGCCACGCTCGGGGCGTCGGGGCCGGTCCCCCCGTCGCGGTCGGCGACGGTGAGGACGCCGCCGGCGATCTCGCTCCCCAGCGGGTCGTTGAGCACGAGCGGCGGCGCGAGGTCGGCCCGCCCGTCCGGTCCCTGGACCCCGATCCACCGGGGCGTGTGGACCGACCCGTCGGAGCGGAGGAGCGAGACCCACGCGTCGTTGGCCTGGACGACCTGCGGGGCGCCGCGGTTGACGACGACGATGAGCCCGCGCTCGGGGTCGTACGCGCAGCTCTCGGCGTTGACGACCGTGCCGTAGACGGTGACCTCTGAGGAGACCGGCTCAAAGGCCCCATCGGCGCCGCGGACGCCGAGCGAGTCGCCGACGGGGTACGGCGAGGCCTCCTGGGCGAGCACGGGGCTAGCGGTGAGGAGGGCGGCGGCGAGGAGCGCGAGGCGGGTCATGGGGGGAGTCATCGGGCTAGGGCTCGATGGCGTGGCCGTCTCGGATGCTGCTGAATGAGAGGGCCAGGAGCGACCACGACCCGCCCTCGCGGCGGTACACCTCGGTCACGGCAAACGGGTTCGTGACCTCGGTTCCCCGGACCTCCGCCTGGAGTGTGATCCGGTTCCAGACGACGGCCGTCTCGCCGAACGTCTCGACCACGGCCTCGTGAACGTCGGCCCGCTTGTACCAGATGCTCCCGCTCTCGATGATCTCGAGCTCGCGGGCCGTCCCCCACGTCCCACCCATGTGGACGAACCGGGCGTCGGGGTGGAAGAGGTCCGCGAGCGCGTCCACGTCGCGGTCGGCCATCCAGCGCCACTTCTGTCGGGACAGGTCGAGGAGCGCCTGCGCGTCGGCGGCGGTGTCGGCCGGCGGTGGCGTCACCCCACGCTGGGGGGCGCACGCGCCGAGGGCCAGCGCGAAGAGGAGGAGGGGAGCGGTGCAGGAGGGTCTCATGGGGTCAGTCTTGCGGGGGCGGGGCCTCGACGCCCGACATCGCCATGACGGCGTCGGGGAGGCGGGCGCCGCGGACCTCGACGGCCGACACGTCCGCGGTCAGCTCCGCCAGCTCAGACGCCGAGAGCTCGACGCCGGCCGCGCCGACGTTCTGGCGGAGGTGGGCGACGTTCGTCGTCCCGGGAATCGGGACGATCCACGGCTTCTGGGCCATGAGCCACGCGAGCGCGATCTGGCCGGGCGCGGCGTCCTTCCGCTCGGCCCACCGCCTTGCGACCTCGACGAGCGCCACGTTGTGCTCGAGGTTCTCCGGCGCGAACCGGGGCTCGCGCCTGCGGAAGTCGCCCTCGGCGAACCGCGTCTGGGCGTCGATGGCGCCGGTGAGGAAGCCGACGCCGAGCGGGCTCCACGGGACGAACCCGATCCCGAGCGCCTCGCACGTCGGAAGCACCTCGGCCTCGGGCCCGCGCCAGAGCATCGAGTACTCGCTCTGGACGGCGGTCACGGGGAGCACGGCGTGGGCCCGGCGGAGCGTCCCGAGCCCCATCTCGCTCAGCCCCCAGTGGAGGACCTTCCCCTCGGCCATGAGGTCCGAGACGGCGCCGGCGACGTCCTCGATGGGCACCTCGGGGTCGACGCGGTGCTGGTAGAGGAGGTCGATTCGGTCGGTCTGAAGACGCCTCAGCATTCCCTCGACGGCACGCTTGATGCGCTCGGGCCGGCTGACGCGGCCGCCCCGCCGCTCGCCCGTCTGGAGGTCGACGTCGAACCCGAACTTCGAGGCGATCACGACCTCGCCGCGGACCGGGGCGAGGGCGTCGCCGACGATCCGCTCGGCCTCGTGGGGCCCGTACGCCTCGGCCGTGTCGAAGAACGTCACGCCGAGGTCGACGGCCGAGCGGACGAGCCGGACCATGTCGGGCCGGTAGGGGACGGTCGTCTCGTAGCGCCGGGCCACGTTCTGGACGCCCATCCCGATCGAGGAGACCTCGAGCGCGCCGAGCATCCGCCGGCCCGGGTCGGTGGCCGGACGCGGGGGCGGCGTCTCGCGGTCGGAGGTCTCCGCAGCGGCCACCGCTGGCGCGCAGGCGCCGAGCGCCGCCAGCGGGGCGGCGGCGCCGAGGCGGGGGAGGAACTGGCGGCGGGGGAGCCCGGCGGGGGCGGGGCGGTCGGGCATGATCGGGGGCGGCCGGTTGATCGGAGCTCTCGGGCGGGGCGAGCGCGAGTCGCCCAACGACGAGGGTACAGACACGGGGAGCCTGCGACGTAGCATGATCCTCCGGAAGGGTTGAACGATCCTCCGCCGTGCTGGAGGCGTCGCTACGCCGCGCGTATCCTCCCCCGCGCCCTCCGCATCGTCATGCCCGCTCCCCACCGACCGACCTCCCCGCCCGACCGCGTCCAGGCCGACCGCGCCGAGCTGGCGGATCGGATCGCGGCGGCCGTCCCCGGCGACGGGCGGGCCGAGCCGGTCGCCGGCCTCCACCTCGTCCGGTCAGCGGCGGCGCAGGCCCCGTTCTACGCCGTCCTCCGGCCGTGCTTCTGTGTGATCGCCCAGGGCGCGAAGGAGCTCCGGCTCGGCGGCGACGGCTACCGCTACGACCCGTTCCGCTACCTCCTCGTCTCGGCCGACCTCCCGGTCACCGGCCGGATCGTCGAGGCGTCGGAGCGCGAGCCGTACCTCGGCCTGCGGCTCGACCTCGACCCCGCGCTCGTGAGCCAGGTTCTGGTCGAGGCCGGCGGCGCCCCGTCGCTGGGCGGGGCGGAGCGGCGGGCGCTGGATGTGAGCCCGCTCGACGCCGACCTCCTCGACGCGACGCTCCGGCTGGTCCGGGCCTCCGAGTCCCCGCGCGAGGCGGGCGTCCTCGCCCCGCTCGTGGTCCGCGAGATCGTCTACCGGCTCCTCGTAGGCGACCAGGGCGAGCGGCTCCGCCACATCGCCGTGCTCGGCGGGCAGACCCACCGGATGACCGAGGCGATCCGCCGGCTCCACCGCCGGTTCGACCAGACTGTACGGATGGAGGACCTGGCCTCCGACCTCGGCATGAGCGCCTCGACGTTCTACCAGCGGTTCAAGGACGTGACCGGGCTGACGCCGCTCCAGTTCCAGAAGGAGGTCCGGCTCCAGGAGGCCCGACGGCTCCTCCTAGACGGCGACCTCGACGCGGCGACGGCCGGGTACCGGGTCGGGTACAACGACCCGTCCCACTTTAGCCGGGACTACAAGCGGCAGTTCGGCGAGCCGCCGGTCCGCGACGTCGAGCGGCTCCGGAAGGCGGCTGCTGGCTAGCCCGCCCTACCCGTCCCGCTCGTACACGCGGACGTAGTCGACCTCCATCGTCTGCGGGAACTCGGTCGAGGCGTCGGGCGCGCCGGGGAGGTTGCCGCCGACGGCCACGTTCAGGATCATGTGGAAGTCGTGGTCGAACGGGGCTGCGGGATTGTCGCTGCCCGTCGTGTACCAGTCGTCCGAGGTCTGCGTCTGGTACAGCACGTTGTTCACGTACCACCGGATCTCGCCCTCCTCCCACTCGGTCGTGAACACGTAGAAGTCGTTGTCGAACGTGTCGAACGAGAGCTCGAACGGGGCGCCCGAGAACACGTTGTCGGGGAATTCGCCGCCGTAGTGGAGCGTCCCGAACACCTCGCCCGGCTCGCTCCCGATCGCCTCCATGATGTCGATCTCGCCCGACGCCGCCCACCCGCCGTACGTGTCCTCGCTAAAGAGGAGCCAGATGGCCGGCCACATCCCCTGCCCGGTCGGGAGCTTCGCCCGGACCTCGAACCGGCCGTACGTCCAGTCGCCCTTGCCGAGCGTGCGGATGCGGGACGACGTGTACGACGTGTCCTCGCCCGACACGCTCCGCCGCGCCGTGATCTTCAGCGTGCCGTCCGAGACGGCGAGGTTCTCGCGCGTGTAGCTCTGGAACTCGCCGTTCCCCCACCCGCAGATCCCCAGGTCGCACCCGTCGCCGAGCTGGACCTCCCACTTCGTCAGGTCGAGGTCGTCGCCGTCGAACTCGTCGGACCACACGAGCGACCAGCCGTCCGGCGTGGCCTCGGGGTCGGGGATGCCCGCGTCGAACGAGTTGTCGCACGCGACGAGGCTAGAGACCGCGAGCGCGACGGCCGCCAGCGGGGCGAGGCGGAAGGGGAGGCGGGTCATCGGGAGGCGGTCGCAGTCGGCAGGTCGCCGACGTGGAAGGGGAAGTTGGCCGTCGCCACGTTGCCGTTGCCGTCGTAGGCATAGACGAACATCCGGTACGGCCCCTCGACGCGCGGCGCGCGCATCACGAGCGTCCCGTCGTCCTGGCGAATCCGGTCGATGTCGACGGCGTCCGGCCGGTCCTCAGCATCACCGCCCGCGCCGATATCGGTGCTCTCGGGGAGCAGCTCCCACTCGTAGCGGAGGTCATCGCCGTCGGGGTCCGTGACCGTCGCCTCGAACGTGACGCGGTCGCGGGCGTCGACGATCAGGCTGCTGTAGCGGTCCTCGCCGTTCGCGGTGTACGCCGTGAGGGCGGGCGCCCGGTTGTCGGGGTACTCGCCGGTCCAGAGGTACTGGAGCTCGTCCAGAACCTCCGTCTCGTAGCCGCCCGGCGTGAAGATGCCGTACCACGTCGGCGTCGTCTCCTGCTTGTCGCCCCAGAGGAAGGCGTACGAGCCGATGATGTGCGTCGAGTCCGCCGCGATCCCGCGCTCGTAGCGGATCCGGTACATCTGCGCCTTCTCGTGGCTCGTCTGCTCGACGGGCGCGCCCCACGCCGTCGTGGGCACCTCCCAGTGGCCGTCCGGCCCCCACTCGGCGATCACGTACGGCCCGTCCCACCCGGCGCGGCGGAGCTGGCGGCCCACGCTCGGGCCCTCGTAGCCGTAGTCGCGGAGCTCGCTCGTCCCGCCGACGAGCTCGCCGTAGGTGTTCACGCCGTACACGTCGATCGCCGGCGCGCGGTCCATGATGAGCTGGACCTCGGCCACGTCGAGCCCGGCCGTGACGTGCATGACGGGATGGTTCGGGTCCTCCTCCTGGATCATCTCGGCGATGTCGTCGAGGGCGTCCCACACCTTGAGGTCCGTGTAGAACAGGTCGTTCTCGTTGCCGAGCCCCCACATCAAGATCGCCGGGTGGTCCTTGTACGTGCGGACGACCTCGCGGAACCGCGCGAGCTGCGCGCGGACGCCGTTGGCGTCGTTGTAGTCGAACCCCTGGCGCTCCTGCCCGGCCCACAGCCCGAACACGACGGAGAGCCCGCGCTCGTGCGCCTCGTCGAGGATGGCGATGGCCTCGCCCGCGCCCCACGTGCGGATCGAGTTGGCGCCGGCGTCGACGGCCCGGTCGAGGTACGTCGTCCCGCCGACGCCGCGGATAAAGTAGGGCTCGCCGCCTCGGAGCAGCGTCCACCCGCCGGCCTCGTTCTGGCGGAGCTCGACGGGGATGGCGCCTTCAAACCGAGGTCCGTCCTCGATGATGCCCGACGTGCCCGGTCGGCTGGTGGTGGAGCGGTCCTCCTGGGCGCTGGCGGACGGCGCGAGCGCGAGGAGGGCGGCGAGGGCGAGGGGCGCGAGGGCTCTCATGGAAGGCATGGAAAGAAGGTTCTAGTGCTTCGACCGACCCACTCTGTCATCCTGAGCGCCAGCGAAGGATCTCAACGCTGGAGCCGCAGGTCGGCCCCACCGGCTGTCAGGGCTCGGGGGCTTGGTGTTGAGATCCTTCGCTCCGCTCAGGATGACAGGATGCGTTGGTCGAAGCACTAGTCGGCGGTCACGAGGCGGACGTTGTCGATCAGCACCTCGCCGGCCTCGTCGAGGTAGAACGCCAGTTGCTTGAGGTTGCTCAGGTCGGCGCCGTCCGCGAATTCGGGGAGGTCGCCCACGGTCGCCGGCGCCGCCGCCAGCTCGCGGCCGCCGCCGCGGAGCGCCTCGAACGGGATCGTCACCGTCTGCCACTCGGCCGTGAACCGGCCGGACTCGACGAACCGCCCGTCGAGGACGATCTGCGAGAGCTGGCGACCGTAGTCCTCGAGCGCCACGCGGAGCGGGACCTGCTCGGCCGTCCCGGACGGGAGCCGCGCCTCGAACTGGATCGCGGCCCGGTCGGCGACCGGCGTCATGTCGGTCGGGTACCACTGGTTCCAACTCACGCCCATCGCGCCCTCGTAGCAGCCGTCCGGGCGGACGTCCCAGTCGAGGCTCAGCACCTCGCCCCGGTCGCCCGCATCGACGGTCTCGATGGATTGGCAGGCGTCGGTCACGAGTCCCCAGCCGTCGTCGTTGATAAAGCCGCCGTCGAAGAGGGTGATCGGCAGGGCCGCCGGGTCGGGCCGCTCGGGGAGGACGATCCACGGCTCCTGCGGCTCGGGCTCGTACCACACGAGCCGGACGTCGTCGATGTAGAGGCTCCCCGACTGCTGGAGCTCGAACATGAGCTGCCTCACGTTCGTCGGGTCGAGCGCCTGCGCGCCCGGGGCGTCGATGTCGAAGTCGGCGAGCGGGACGGTCACGGTCTGCCACGCCTCGTCGATAAAGGGCCGCTCGAAGTACTTGTTGTCGGTGTAGGCGAAGCCCATCCCGCCCGCGTAGTCCTCGAGCGTGAGGACGACGGGGAGCCCGAACATCCGCCCCTCGGCCGCGCGGACCTGCATCTGGACGGCCGCGTACGGCAGGACCTCCGAGAGGTCCTTCCCCGCCCAGTTGTCCCAGCCGATGCCGAGCCCGGCCCACTCGCAGCCCTCCGCGGTGCGGTCCCACGAGACGGCCACGGCCCGCGCGCCCTCGTACACGACGTCCTCGGTCAGCCGGCCCTGCGTGCACCGCTCGTCGTCCTGGAACCAGATCTGGTCGTCGGCGGCGTCCTGGTAGATCACGGGCTCGACGGCCAGCTCCAGCGCGCGGGGCCGCTCGGGCACGGGCGCCGGCTCGACGCCGGCGTAGAGCTGCTGCGGCTGGAACCGGACGCACCCGCTGGCGGCGAGCGCCAGCGCGACGAGCGGGAGGAGGGTCCGGGCGGTCATGACGTGTTCGCGGGTTAGAGCTCCAACGGCCCACTGCCCGTGAAGGTGATGTAGTCGATGCCAAACGCGACCTGCTGCGGCGTCGCCGGCTGCGCGCTGTTGTCCGAGATCAGGACCACGCGGACGCCCACGATGTCGCCCGCCTGCTCCTGCGTCACGCCGAGCTCGCTGACGGGCTTGCTGAAGAACTGCCAGCCCTCGAAGTCGACGGGGAGGTCGCCAAAGGGGAAGATCACGTCCTGGTCCACTTCGTACGCCCCGGTGTCGTTGCCGTCGACGACCAGCTGGACGACGGCGATCGTGAAGGCGGCGTCGAAGCCGCGGAGGAAGAAGTTGAGGTGCAGGTCCTCCGGGACCGTCGTCGGGACGTCCACGAGGCCGCGCCCCTCCGGCCGGATGTCGATCAGGCCGACGAAGAAGTTGCGGGTGGGCCCCGAGGGGGGCTCGGTCCCGCGGAGGAGGTAGAACCCGTCACCCTGGCCCGGCGGCACCTCGGCGCTGATCCCCGAGTTCTGGAGCTCGAACTCGAAGTTGCCGACCTGGATCTCGTCGCCCCCCTCGAAGTCGGCGAGGACGACGCCGGGGTAGTCACGGGCCGAGAGGACGGCGACGTCGGCCCGCGTCGTGTCGGTGTCAGTCTCGTCGGGGAAGAAGAGGGAGGCCGTGACCGGCTCGTCCTTGAAGAGCGGGAGCTCGGTCGTGCCGCCCCTCCACGTCGCGTTCTCCGCCGTGAGCTCGTTCGAGAACCCCTCGATCCGCTTGACGGCCCCGCTCTGCTCGCCGACGATCTCGAGCACCCAGTCGGTCTGCTTGTTGAACCGGGCCGAGAACGCGATGGCCTCGCCCGCGGCGAAGTCCACGCTCGAGGCGCTGGCCGAGAGGGGGTCGAGGAGTGAGAAGTCGCCGAACCGGTCGACTAAAAGCGGCCCGTCGAACCCGGAGGCGGAGTCGCACCCGGCCGCGCCGAGGGCGACCGCCAGCGCCAGGCTGGCGGCGACGACGGACCGGAGGAGGGTCGGGAGTCGGTGCATCGCGGCCTAAAAGAGCATGGTGTAGAGCGCGAACACCTGGCCGAGCTCGTAGTCGTCGTCCGGCGTCGCGTCGTCGCCGTAGTCGTAGTGCTGGTACTGGACGGTCAGGAAGACGTCGTCGCGGAACCGGTAGCGGAGGCCGGCCCCGAGCAGGACCTCGCGGTCGTCGGTCACGAACGGGCCGGGGAAGTCGCGGACGTCGTTGAAGTCGGCGATCTGGGGCACGTAGTCGCGCCCGCTCGAACTCCGCGTCTTGGCCCCGAGGAGGACGTCGAGGCGGTCGTAGACCTCGGCCGTGACGCCAGCCTCCAGGAGGAGCGAGGTCAGGTCGACGGCCTCGATCGGCTCGCCGCCGCGGTTCGTGGTCTCGGACTGCGCGCCGAGCGAGACCGCCAGCCCGCGGCCGTAGCCGATGAGTGGGGCGACGGGCACGTCGGCCTCAGCGCGGACGAGGACGAAGTCCTTGAGCTCCGGCGTGCCCTGGCCCCGGATCTCGCGCAGGAGGGCGACGAACAGGCCCGCGTCGAGGAGCCCGTCCTCCGGCGCGTAGGTGGCCCCGAGGCGGACGCCCTGGCGGTTCGGCGTGGCCCGGCCGTACGGGAGCGTGTTGTTGTAGCGCGGGTCGAACGGCATCAGCCCGTCCTCGACGCGGAACGTGTAGACGCCCGTGTCGCGCGTGAGGTCGAAGAGCCCGACCCGGCGGAGGTCGCGGGCGTTGCCGATCCGGTTGAACTGGCTCAGCGTCCGCGTGTAGTCGATCCGCTTGCTCTGGGCGGCCGCGCTGAAGAAGTCCGGGCCGACGTTGACGTACAGCGCCGAGAGCCCGACGCCGCGCTCTTTCAGCTCGGCCTCCAGGCCGACCTCGATGAACGTGTCGGTCTCGCGCAAGAGCGGTTCGGCCTCCGGGTCCGGCTCGGCGTCGCCGATGTCCTCCGCCCGCTTCGCGACCGACTGGCCGCCCTCGCCGACGAGCCCGACGGCGAACGTCTCGCGGTCGAGGAGCGCCACGTCCGCGTCGATCGAAAACACGTGGTTGCGGATGCCCTCGTTCGCGTTCCCCGAGTCCAGGTCGTCCCAGACGCTGACGTAGTTGAACCGCGCCCGCGCCTGCGACCCGAACGGCCCAATCGTGGGCGACGTGGCGCCGATGCGTCCGCCGCCGATGAGGCGCGTCGGCGTCGTCTCGAAGTCGGTCGGGCGGAGGCGCGCGATAAAGGCACCGACCTCGGCCGTCTCGATCCCCTGCGCAAAGTCCAGCCCGAAGTCGACGCGGCCGCCCTGGAAGCGCCGCTCGTTGAAGCCGGTGTAGAACTCCTCGTAGTAGACCCGGTCGAGGAGTGGCTCGAACAGCTCCGGCGTGTTGACGATGCCGTCGGCCGGGGGGAGGTAGACCGTGTACGGCGTCATCGCCAGGTCCATGTCGCCCAGGCGGTACTCGACGGCGTTCGCGACGATGCCGCGCGCCCACAGCTCGCGGACCTCGACCGTCACGCCCGACCCGAAGAACCCGCCGAACTCGTTCCGCAGGCGGAGCACGCCCTGCACCTCGGTCACGCGGTTGGGCTGGGCGTTCACGGCGAGGTCGAGGACGAACTCGCCGTCGGCGAGCGTCTCGACGGTCGTCGTGTCGGTGTCCATCAGCCGGCCGCCGAGGTCGGTCTGCTGGATGAGGCTCCGGCCGAGGCCGTTGAACCGGAGGCCCAGCCCGTCGGCGTCGTCCGGCGGCGCGCCCTGCCCGCTGGCGGACGGGGCGAGCGCGAGCGGCGCGGCGAGGAGCAGGGCGAAGAGTGCGCGCATGGGTTAGAAGAAGACCTTGAGTTCGAGCGTCAGCTCCTGTCCCGAATAGGTATCTCCCGGCAGAAACTCGGGCTCGTCAGGCGTCGTGACCGGGTCGACGAACTCGGGGTTGACAAGCATGGAGAAGCTGCGGTCCTCGAAGTCCATCCACCGGTGGCGGAGGTAGAGCCCGGCGTTCGGGGCGAGCGTCCAGTCGAACCCGAGGCCGACGCCCGTCGCGAGCTGGTCGCGCGGTCGGCCCGTGACGTCGCTGACCTCGGTGAACCGCCCGCCCCGCGCGTTCTCGACGCCGACGTAGCCCGTCAGCAAAAAGCCCGGGACGACCTCGACGTAGGCGTCGACCTCGTGGTACTGGACGAAGACGTAGGTGTCGTCGTCGGTCGGGACCACGCGGGCGACCCGGTTGGCCGAGCCGAAGCTGGCGAGGTAGAAGAGGTAGATCGGCCGACTGAGCGCCTCCGCCCGCAGCTTGGCCTGGAGGTCGACGGCGTGGAAGTACTTCCGATTCGTCGGGAGGCCCGTCACCGGCTCCACGTCGGTCAGCTCCACGCGCTCGAAGGCGCCGCGGAAGAACGAGAACTGCCGCCCGAGCGGACCGAACTGGGTCGCGCAGACGGCCTCGGCCGGGAACGGGTTGTAGACGCGCGAGATCGCGAGCCCGTTGATCCGGTGGATGTACGAGACCTCGTCCGTCGTCGGCGCCAGCTCGTGCGCGAGCCCCCAGCCGACCGCCAGCCGGGCCGGGCCGGCCGCGAACCCGGTGTTCACGTTCACGCCGCGCCGGTTGTGCGCGAGCTGGTTGACCTGCGTGATCAGCCCACCCGCCGAGCCCCCGCCGGCCGGGACCGCGCACCGCGGGTCGGCCCGGATCTGCGGGTTGTTGTTCGTCGCGATCTCGCCGTTCTCGTTGAAGAAGTGCCGCCCGACCTGGTACACCTGGACGTCGAGCGGGAGCCGCGTGAGGTCGGCCGGGGCCTGGGCGCGGAGCATGAGGGCCTCGCCCCACGGGCTGGTGTAGGTCGGGCTCTCGTAGAGGCTGGCCCCGAACTCCCCGCTGATCGCGACGTCCGCGACCTCCGTCCCGATCTGCGCCGTGTGGACCTGGTACTGGCGGCGGTCGCCGCTGAGGCTGTCGAGCGTCCGGTAGCTCGTGATCGTGTTGAACGCGCCGAAGCTGTTGCCCAGGTCTTTTTGAATCCGCCCGCCCGCGATAAAGGAGGGGAGCGTCCGGGCCTCGCCGCTCAGGCCGAGGTACGTCGGCACGTCGCCGACACCGGTGTCGCCGGGCTCGGTGAGGGCGTTGGGGAGGCCGCCGTTCGGCTGCGTCTTCCCCCAGAACACGTCCACGCCGACGTCGCCCGGAAGCTGGCGGCCGTCGACGATGAGGCCCTGGAACGCCTGGAAGTTCCACCGGGCGTCGCCCGGGTTGGCCTCGCCGGTGAGGAAGTAGTTCTCGTACTTGGCGGTCCCGGCCACGCCCTCCCAGGGCGTCCGGTCGAAGATCGAGAACCGGTCGAGGACCTGGTAGACCCCGATCGTGAACGGGCTCAGGTTGTACCAGTGGATCCCGCCCGCGCGGACGCCGTAGTTCCCGACTTCGGTCCGAAAGTTGCCGTAGAAGTTGACGCCGAGGTTGAGGGAGACCGTGTTGTTCTCGGTCGTCAGCCCGTCGTACGGCGTGAACACAAAGAGCTCGGTCCCGAAGCTCGACCGCCCGTTCGGCCGTCCGAGGACCGTCAGCGAGAGGGCTGGCTCGCGGTACCCGTCGCCCACGCCGTAGACCCGCTCGAACGGCTCCAGGCCCGGGTAGGGCTCGCTAAAGTCGCGGCCGTAGAAGAAGAACCGGTAGTAGCCGAAGACCGTCAGCGGGACGGGCCGCTCGCGGAGCTCCTCGTCGGTCGTGTCCGCAATCGCCTCGGCCAGGCCCAGCCGGAGCTCGTCCTCCGCCCGCTCGAACACCGGCCGGGGCGCGACCTCCGCGGGCTTGGCCGCCAGCGTGTCGGGCCCGGCCACATCCAGCGGCTGGCGGACCGTGTCGGGTTCGGCCGCGCCCACGTCCCACGCCCCGAGTCCGAGCCACCCGCCGGCAGGCTGGGCGGACGCGGCGGGCCCTAGCCCGAGGCCGCACAGTCCGACGACGAGGGAGAGCGCTACGGCGCGGGGTCGCCTCACGACGCGGGGGGAGACGGGGAGTGTGAGCACAGTCGGTATAGAACGAAAAGCACCGCGCGGCCCGAGACGTCTCGGGCCGCGCGGGTGGTCTGCGTTAGCGGACGACCGTCATCCGCGTCGTGGCCGCGCCGTCAGCCGTCCGCACGCGGACGACGTAGACGCCGGCGGAGAGCCCGGCCGTCGGAACGTCGAGCCGGACCTCGCCCGCAGCGCGGGAGCCGACGGCGGCCTCCACCACACGGCGGCCGAGGAGGTCGACGACCTCGACCGTGACGTCCGACGGGGCGGACAGCTCGAACGTGAGCGTCGCGCTGCGGGCGGTCGGGTTCGGGAACACGGCCGGGGCCGCGTCGAACGCCTGCGGGAGGGCCTCACTGGTCACCGGTGTTGCCGTCGCGAAGGCGATCTCGTCGAAGGAGAGGTTGAAGGCGGGGCCGGCCGGCATGTCGCCCAGCGCGAACACCACGTTGGCCACCCGCGAGAAGTCGAACCCGTCGTTGGGCCCGGGCGCGACGGAGTTCCGGTCGATGAACTGCCCGAGCGGGATCTCCACGAGCTGCCACGTCGCGTTCCCGTCGAGCGAGAGCTCGTAGCCGGCGACGTACTCGTCGTCCTCGGCGCTCTCGTAGGCGCCGTCGCCGTCGGAGTCCTCCTGGAGGATGACCTGGAGGCTCAGCGGCAGGTTGCCCGCCGCCAGCGAGGGCCGGATGTAGAACGCGAGGTACTCCGAGCCGCTCGCGTCGACGGCCGCCGAGCCCACGACGTTCGCGCCGGCGAAGCTCCCGCCGGTGCCGGGGTCGATCCCGACCGAGAGCCCGGTGTCGGGCTGGCCGCCGAACCCGTCGGTCGGGCCGGCGCCGGCGCCGGCGTTCGCGCTCTCCGGGCCCGCGAACGCCGTCACGTTCGAGACGTCGCCGTCGTCGAAGTCGTCGAACGTCGTCGTCGGAGTGACGACGACGGGTTGTGCGGGGGCGTCGGTGAAGATGATCTCGTCGAAGGAGAGGTTGAAGGCGGGGCCGGCCGGCATGTCGCCCAGCGCGAACACCACGTTGGCCACCCGCGAGAAGTCGAACCCGTCGTTGGGCCCGGGCGCGACGGAGTTCCGGTCGATGAACTGCCCGAGCGGGATCTCCACGAGCTGCCACGTCGCGTTCCCGTCGAGCGAGAGCTCGTAGCCGGCGACGTACTCGTCGTCCTCGGCGCTCTCGTAGGCGCCGTCGCCGTCGGAGTCCTCCTGGAGGATGACCTGGAGGCTCAGCGGCAGGTTGCCCGCCGCCAGCGAGGGCCGGATGTAGAACGCGAGGTACTCCGAGCCGCTCGCGTCGACGGCCGCCGAGCCCACGACGTTCGCGCCGGCGAAGCTCCCGCCGGTGCCGGGGTCGATCCCGACCGAGAGCCCGGTGTCGGGCTGGCCGCCGAACCCGTCGGTCGGGCCGGCGCCGGCGCCGGCGTTCGCGCTCTCCGGGCCCGCGAACGCCGTCACGTTCGAGACGTCGCCGTCGTCGAAGTCGTCGAAGACGACCTGCGCCTGGGGCGCGGCCGCGAGGGCGAAGGCCGCGAAAAAGAAGGAGGCCGCCCGTACCGGGGCGGAAGAGAGTAGCCGTTGGGTCATGGCGGGCGTGGGAGGGGGATGGAATCGGAAGGGCTTCCAGGACGTGGGCTGAAAACCTTTTCAGCCGGCCCGGCCCGCCTACGACGGACCTCTGGGGCCGGGTTCCCGCAGGGCCCGGTTCTGCCCCACGCCCCGCTCAGCCGTCGCCCGTCGACGTCCGCGCCACCAGCTCGACGGGCGCGACCTCCTGCAGCGGCGGCCCCCCGCCCCGCTGGCGGCCGAGCCGCGCGACGAGACGGCGGACGGCCCGGTCGGCCAGGTCGCGGACCGGGACGCGGACCGTCGTCAGGGGGGGCACGGCGTACCGCGCGCTCGGCATCCCGTCGAACCCGCCGACGGCCACCTCGCCGGGGACGGCCACGCCCGCCGCGTGGAGCGCGCTCAACGCCCCGAGCGCGCAGTAGTCGTTGGCCGCGACGATCGCCGTCGGGCGCGGACGGGCCGCCAGCGCCGCCCCCACGGCGACGTACCCGGCCTCCCGCGTGTACCCCCCCTCGAAGACGAGGCCCTCGGCGTCGAGCCCCGCCTCGTCCATCGCCTCGCGGTAGCCGCGCGCCCGCTCCCGGGCGTCCCAGGCGAGGGGCGGCCCGTGGACGTGCGCGACGTGGCGGTGCCCCGCGTCGAGCAGGTGCCGCGTCAGGGCCCGCGCGCCGACGTAGTTGTCGAAGTTGAGGGTGTCGGCCGCGAGCCCCTCGGTGTCCGTGTTGAGGAAGACGACCGGCGGCCCCAGGTCGAGGATGGAGGCGGCGCCGTCGGGGTCGAGCTCGGGGGCCATCACGACGAGCCCGTCGACGCGCTTGTCGAGGGCCCGCACCGCCTTGCGGAACTCGTCGGGCCGGCGGTGGGAGGTCGAGACCACGAGAAAGTGGTCGAGGTCCTGCGCCGCCCCGTCGAGCCCACCCAAGACCTCCGAGAAGAACTCGCCGTTGACGAAGGGGAGGAGCACGCCGACCCCGCCCGTCCGCTTGTTGTGGAGGCTGAGGGCCGCCGGGTTCGGGGCGTAGCCCAGGGTCTCGGCCGCCTCGAGCACGAGCCGCCGCTTGTCCTCCCGGACCGACGACGTGTCGTTGAGGACGCGCGAGACCGTCGAGATAGAGACGCCGGCCCGGCGGGCCACGTCGTGGATGGTGGGGCTCATGGAGTGGGGCCGGGGCCGGCCCTCGTCCTACGCGCCGGTCCGCCAGCGGTGCCCCGAGCGGCCGGCGGCCGCGTCGGGCCGGCGGGCCCACGGGACGGGCGCGGTC
>CAZDFV010000042.1:0-17350 GCA_964504495.1 uncultured Rhodothermales bacterium | reverse complement strand
GCTGGCCCAGGCCGCCGCCCTCCTCTCGCCCGGCGGCGCCCTCCGCGCCGACGCCGTGGACGGGCTGGCGGACGCCCTCCGCGACGGGGTCGACGTCGCCCTCGACCGGCTCCGGACGCCCCCGGTCTGCGGGCTGCCCCCGCTCGGCCGGGCCCGGGCCGAGGCCGTCCTCGTCAACGCCGTGCTCCCCGTCCTCTTCCTCGCCGCCGAGCAGCGGGAGGACCCGGGGCTCGAGACGGTCGCCCTGGACGCGCTCGACGCGCTCCCCGCCGCCTCCGACCGGGTCGTCCGGCGGTTTGCCGAGACGGGGTTCCGGGCGCGGACGGCGCGGGAGGCCCAGGGGCTCCACCAGCTGGCCCGGGCCTACTGCGACGAGGGCCGGTGCGCCCGGTGCGCCGTCGGGCTCTCGCTCTACCCCGCGCTCGGCCGGGCGTAGGCGGCCCTCCACTGGAGACGGCCCCCGGCGGGGTCGCCCGCGCGGCGTGCAACCTGTCGGGGGGGCGGGCGTATCTTTCAGTCCAGACTGAAAGTTCGCTCGCATGGACGCGACCCTCGCCCCGCCCCCCCCCGTCCCGGCCGGCCCGCCCCTCTCGGACACGCCGGCCGTCGGGCTCCGGGAGGTCCGGGGCCCCGTCGCCGAGCACCTCCCCGTTTTCCGGCGGCGCTTCCGGGAGGCCATGCGGTCGCGGGTCCGGCTCCTCGACGCCGTCGTCCAGTACCTCCTCAAGCGGAAGGGGAAGGAGCTCCGCCCGACGCTCGTGCTCCTGGCCGCCGAGCTGGCCGGCGGCGTGACCGAGCGGACGTACCGGGCCGCCGCCCTCGTCGAGCTCCTCCACACGGCCACGCTCGTCCACGACGACGTCGTCGACGAGGCCGACACGCGGCGGGGCGGCCCGTCGGTCAACGCGCTGTGGAAGAACAAGGTGGGCGTGCTCCTCGGCGACTACCTCCTCTCGCGCGGCCTGCTCCTGGCCCTCGACGACGGCGACTACGACCTCCTCCACGTCGTCTCCGACGCCGTCCGGCGGATGGCCGAGGGCGAGCTCCTCCAGATTGAGACGGCCCGGCGGCTCGACGCGACCGAGGAGACGTACTTCCAGATCATCGGCGACAAGACGGGCTCCCTCATCGCGGCCTGCCTCGCGGCTGGGGCCGCCTCCGCGGGCGCCGACGCCGCGACCGTCGGCCGGGCCCGGGATGCGGGCGAGACGCTCGGGCTGGCCTTCCAGATCCGCGACGACCTCTTCGACTACGACGCCGGCCCGCAGAGCGTGGGGAAGCCGGTCGGGCTCGACATCCAGGAGCGGAAGATGACGCTCCCCCTCCTCCTCGCCCTCGAGGCCGCGGCGCCCGGCGAGCGCCGGCGGATCCGCCGGCTGGTGCGGAAGCGGAAGAAGAGCCGGTCGGACGTGTCGGAGGTCGTCCGGTTCGTCGAGGCCCACGGCGGCGTCGAGGCCGCGCGCGCCCGGATGGACGGGCTCGCGGCCGAGGCCGCCGCCGCGTTCAGGACGTTCCCGCCGTCGGACGCCCGCGACGCGCTCGTCGGGCTCTGCGCCTACGTCATCACGCGGCGGCGGTGAGACGCGCGGCTGGCGGCGCGGGCCGCCGGCGAGGGAGCCGGGGGCTGCGCCGAGTCGTCCACGGCGACGTCCCCACGTGCACGCTTCTCTGGGAGAGGGCCGGTCTCTGGGAGAGGGCCGGGGCGAAGACCGAGCGGGGTCCCGTCCCGCTGGCGACGGCCTCCGCCAGCCGGGAAAGCCGCGCGCCCCGCCCGGCGTCTCTTGCCGGCGCGCCGACGCGCCGTATCCTCCGGCCCCCCCCGCGCGTGCGATGACCGTCCACCTCCTCGGCACCGGGTCCGCCCAGGCCGGCCCCGACCGGACCACGACGATGCTCGCCGTCGAGGCGGCCGGCCGGCTCGTCCTCATCGACTGCGGGGGCGACGCCGTGCAGCGGATGCTGGCGTGCGGGCTCGACCCCGCCGCCCTCGACGCCGTCGTCCTTACGCACGAGCACCCGGACCACATCTCCGGCTACCCGCTCCTCCTCGAGAAGCTGTGGCTGCTGGGACGGCGCGACCCGCTCCCCCTCTACGGCCCCGGCCCGACGCTCGACAAGGCCGAGGCCCTGTTCGCCGTGTTCGAGACGTCCCGGTGGGACGGCCTCCCCAAACGCGACCGCCACCCCGTCGCGCTCGAAGCGGGCGCGGCCGTCTTCCAGGTGGACGGGCTCGAGGTCACGGCGACGCCCGTCGTTCACCCCGTCCCCACGATCGGGCTCCGGTTCGAGGCGGACGGGGCGTGCCTGGCGTACTCGTGCGACACGGCCCCGACCGAGGCCGTCGTCGCGCTCGCCCGGAACGCCGACGTCCTCGTCCACGAGGCGACGGGCCACCTGCCGGGCGTCCACAGCTCGCCGGAGGAGGCGGCGGCGGTCGCGGCCGAGGCCGGGGCCGGCCGGCTCGTCCTCGTCCACGCCCCCGTCGGCGCCTCGGACGACGGGCTGGCGGAGGCGCGGGCCACGTTCGCCGGGGCCGCGTGGGGCCACGACGGCGACCGCGTCGACGTCGCGCGGCCGTAGCCGCGCGGCCACCGCGCCCGCCCGCTACCGCGAGCCCGGCCGCAGGACCGTCACCACGTCGGGGACGACGTAGGCGTCGGAGAACCGGCGGCGGACGAGGGCGAGCGCCTCGTCGGCCGCCTCACGCGTCTCGAACGCCCCCAGCCGGACGCGGTAGTACGGCTGCTGGTAGCTGACGGTCGCCGCCAGCGCGCCGGGCGCGTCCGGCTCGGAGCGGACCTCGGTCCACCACGCAAGCGCGTCGGCCCGGACCCGCTCGGCCGCGTCGCGGCTCTGGCTCGAGAACACCTGGACGCGGTACCCCTCGACCTCGGTCGGGACCGGCTCGGTCGCCGGCGGCGGCGGGCCCTGGCCCGGGATGGTCACGCGGCCCTCCATGACCCGCTCCGGCACGTCGTGCTCGATGTCGTCCGGGTCGACCGGCTCGGGCACGTCGGGCGCGGCGTCGTACCCGGACGGGTCGAACGTCTCGTAGACGGGGTAGCCCGGGGCGGGCGCCTCCTCGCCCGGGTCCGGCCCGGCCGGGCCACGCGGGTTGAGCCCGGAGCAGGCGGCGACGGAGAACGCGAGGGCGAGGAGGAGGGGGAGGCGCATGGCGGAGGGGGAAGCGGGCGCCGTCGGCGGGCTCGCGGCTAGTACGACTCGCTGGACGTGAGCCCCTTCAAAATAGCGACGCCCGCGCTCGCCCCGAGCCGCGTGGCCCCGGCCTCAACGAGGGCGTATGCGTCCTCCGCCGAGCGGACGCCGCCCGACGCCTTCACCCCCATCGACTCGCCGACGACCCGGCGCATGAGGGCCACGTCCTGCGGGCTGGCGCCGCCCGCCGCGAACCCGGTCGAGGTTTTGACAAAGTCGGCCCCGGCGTTCTGGGCGAGGACGCACGCGATCACCTTTTCCTCGTCGGTCAGGAGCGCCGTCTCGAGGATGACCTTGACCGTCTTCCCCCCGGCCGCCTCGACGACGGCCCGGACGTCGGCCTCGACGTCGGCGTAGCGCTCGGACTTCAGGAGGGCGATCGCGAGGACCATGTCGATCTCCTCGGCCCCGTCCTTCACGGCCCGCTCGGTCTCGAACGCCTTGACGGCCGTCCGGTTCGCCCCGTGCGGGAACCCGATGACGGTACAGACGACGGGCGTGGCGCCCCCCAGCTCGGCCGCCGCGACCGGCACCCACACCGGGCTGACGCAGACGGACGCGAAGCAGTGCTCGCGGGCCTCGGCGCACAGCTCGCGGACGCGCGCCTCGGTCGTGTCCGGCTTGAGGGCCGTGTGGTCGATGAGCCGGGCGAGCGGCGGGGCGAGGGCGCAGGCGTCGGCCCGTCCGGTCTGGTCGGCGCGGAGGCCGAACCGGGCGGCCCCGGCCCCGAGCATTCGTTCGAGCGCCGAGGCGAGCGCCCCGTCGCCCTCCCCCCTGGCGGAGCCGTTGGGCGCGCCATTCGTGCCGCGCGTGCGCACCGCCAGCCGGTCGGCGAGGGCGGCCTTTTCCTGGTCGGTCATGGGGTTATCGGTACGGGGTACAGGGTACGCGGTACAGGGACGTAGCGCCCGATCGCGCCGTACCCTCGTACCCCTCGCGGAGCGAGGTCAGGCCGCCATCTCTTCGAGCTCGGCGTCGAGGTTGTACCGCTTCCGCTTCTCCCACAGCGTCTTCTTCGAGATCCCGAGCGTCTTGGCGACGTCGGCGTAGGACGACTGGCGGTTGTTGGCGAGCGTGTGCTTGATGTACTCGTACTCGAGGTCCTCGAGCGTGGCGCCGGCCCGGAACCGGAACGTGTCGGGGTCGGACGCCGCCGCGCCCTCGTCGAAGTCGCCCTTGAGGAGGACGAGGTCGCTCGCGTCGAGCGTCGGGGCCTTGGCGAAGATCATGGCCCGCTCCAGGACGTTCCTCAACTCGCGGACGTTGCCCGGCCATTCGTGGGCGAGGAGCCGCTCCTCGGCGGCCTCGGAAAACCCCTCGAACGGCTTCTTGAACTCGTCGGCGAACCCGGCCGCCACCTTCTGGGCGATCGCGAGCGCGTCGCGGCCCATCCGCCGGAGCGGCGGGAGGTCGATGGAGACGACGTTGATGCGGAACAGGAGGTCTTTTCGGAACTCCTTTTCGGCCACCTTCTCCTGGAGGTTCGCGTTCGTGGCGCAGACGATCCGCGTGGTCACCTTGATCTCGTCGGTCCCGCCGAGCCGGCGGAACTGGCGGCTCTCGAGGAAGGACAGGAGCTTGGCCTGGAGCGGGAGCGACATCGAGTCGATCTCGTCGAGAAAGAGGGTCCCCCCGTCGGCCACTTCGAGGAGGCCGGGCTTGGCGGCGCGGGCGTCGGTGAAGGCCCCCTTCTCGTACCCGAACAGCTCGCTCTCGAGGAGGTTGTCGGGGAGCGCGGCGCAGTTGATCTCCATGAACCGGCCGCCCGACCACTGCGAGGCGTAGTGGAGCGTCTGGGCCACGAGGTTCTTCCCCGTCCCCGTCTCGCCGCGCACGAGGACCGTCGTGTTGGGGATGCCCGCCAGCGCGTCGATCGTCTCGCGGACGGCCTGGACCGGCCCGCTCTCGCCGATGATCTGGCTCGTCGAGTGCTTCTGCTTCCGGGTCCGCTTGATCTCCTTGAGCTCCTTTTTGTCGCCGTAGAGGTCGAGCGCCTTCTCGATCAGCGCCAGCATCTCCTCCCGGTTGACCGGCTTCTGGAGGTAGTGGAACGCCCCGACGCGCATGGCCTCGACGGCCGTCTGGACCGACGAGTGGGCCGTCATGACGATGACCGGGACCGTCAGGTCGCGCTCGCGGAGGGCCTCGATGAGCTCGATCCCGGTCGTGTCCGGCATCATGAGGTCGGTGAGGACGAGGTCCGGCGGCTGGCCGTCGTCGATGGCCTTGAGGAGCGGGGCGGCCGACGTGAACCCCTCCGTGACGTAGTCGCGGCCGAGCACCTTCGTGAAGAGCTCGCTCAGCTTCGGGTCGTCGTCGATGACGTAGATGCGCTTCTGGCTCATGAACGCAGGGAGGGGGGGCGCAACGCGGGGGCCGGAGGTTACGAATCGTAAGGGCCTGGCCGCCAGCGGAGATGGGGCGGAGACCGTGCCCGCGTCCCGCTGGCGGTCCGCCGGGCTAGAGCGGGGTTCAGGTTGCCATAGGTCCCCCCCCGTCATCCTGAGCGGAGCGAAGGATCTCGACGCCAACGTCCCGAGCCGTCAGGACCGGCGCCGAAGGGCTGGGAGTCCGAGTTGAGATCCTTCGCTGACGCTCAGGATGACACCTTCCTGGACACAGCGCTAATGGTCCAGCCCCGGCGCCAGCGCGCGGACGGCGCCCGGGAGCACGCGGACCGCGACGCGACGCGCGCCGAACGTGACCGTCTCCCCGTCGGCCTGGAGGGCGAGGGCGCCGGACCGGGCCTCGACCTCGAGCCCGCGGGTCCGGTCCATGTGGACCTCCGGCTCGCCGACGTGGGCGCCGGTGAACGTCCGCGGGAGGAGCCGGAGGGCCCGGCGCGGCGCCACGTGGCGGACGAGGCACACGTCGAGGAGCCCGTCGTCGACGCGGGCGTCGGGCGTCAGCAGGAACCCGCCGCCGACCGAGTGGCCGTTCCCGACCTCGCAGAGGAAGAGCGGGCCGTCGAGGACGACCTCCGGGGCCGCCGCCTCCGCCCCGCTGGTGGCGAGCGCGGGCGCCAGCGCGACGCGGGCGAGGACGGGCGGGCGGCGCCACGCCCAGAGCGTCCGGAGGACGGCGGCGAGGTAGGCCGCCCGCCCGCCGATCCATTTGGTCTCGCCCGCGAGGTGGGCCGCGTGGGCGTCGAACCCCATGCCGAGGCAGTTGGCGAAGCGCCGCTCGTACACCGCCCCGTCCGCCTCCTCCCACCGGACGTGCCCGAGGTCGATGGGCACGGGCCGGGCCGCCGCGAGCGCCGCCACGGACGCCGCGAGCCCGTCGGGCATCCCGAGCGCGTGGGCAAAGTCGTTACCCGTCCCCAATGGCAAGACGCCCAGCACAGCGTCGCCGTCGGCCAGCCCGTTGACGACCTCGTGGACCGTCCCGTCGCCCCCGGCCGAGACGACGACCTCGGCCGTGGCCTCGCGCGCCAGCCGCTCGGCGTCGCCGGCCCCGGTCGTCTCGACGACGCGCGCGTCGAGGGCGGCGTCGCGGAGGGCGGCCTCCAGCGCCGGGCGGACCGTGCGGTTCCGGCCACCGCGGGCGGCGGGGTTGAGGAGGATGAGGAGCCGTGAGCCCATAGCGGCCCGGTAACTTACCCGCGCCTCCCGACCCCCGCCCGTGCGCCTCGCCGTCCTCGCCCTCGCCCTCGTCGCCGGCTGCCGCGTGGCCCCGCCGGGCGACGTCCGCGACGACCTCGGACGGGCCGTGGTGCTGGCCGGGTCGCCCGAGACCGTCCTCCCCCTCGCCCCGAACCTGACGGAGATGATCGCGGTCGCCGCCGGCCCCGACCGGCTGGCGGGCGTGGCGCGGAGCGACGACTTCCCCCCCGAGGTCCGCGCCCTGCCCCGGTTCCAGTCGCTCCCGCTCGACGCCGAGGCCGTCGTCGCCCTCGACCCCGACCTCGCCCTCGGCTCCGCCGATGTGAACACGGCCGACGCTGCCGACGGGCTCGGCGCCCTCGGCATCCCGACGTACCTGTTCGACTTCGACGAGGTGGCCGACGTGCCCCGCGCACTCCGCACGCTCGACACGCTCCTGGCCTCGACGGGCGGGGCCCCGGCGGCCCGGGCGTTCGAGCGGCGCGTCGCGGACGTCGAGCGGGCCGTGGCGCCGTACGAGCGTCTCCGCGTGCTCCTCCTCGTCGGCGCTTCCGAGGGCGCGCTCTACGCCTTCGGGCGGGACTCGTACGCGAGCGAGCTCGTGCGGCTGGCGGGCGGCCAGAACGTGACCGACGTGTACGAGGGGAAGGCCGCGCAGCCGAGCGAGGAGGCCGTCCTCGAGCTGGCGCCGCAGGTGGTCGTGGTCGCGGCCGGCCCGGACTACGGCGTCCAGGACCTCGTGGAGAGCCACCCCTCGCTGGCGGACCTCCCGGCCGTCCAGCAGGGCCGGGTGTATGGGATCGACCCAGACCTCGTGCTCCGCGCCGGCCCCCGCCTCGCGGACGGGCTGGAGCGGCTGGCCCGGCTCCTCCACCCGGAGGCGTTCGCGGCGGGGGCGGCGTGATGGTACGGGGTACGCGGTACGCGGTACGTGGGAGACCGCGCCGGTGCCGCCCCGTACCGCGCACCCCGTACCCCGTACCTGCCCGGGGGGCGGTCTAGGTGCGCCGCCCCCTCCTCGCCGGGCTGGCGCTGGGCGCGGCCGTCCTGCTCGCCGTCGCCGCCAGCGTGGTGTGGGGGAGCGCCGACCTCGGCCCCGCCCGTGTCTGGGCCGCGCTCACCGGCGGCGGGACGCCCACGGACCGGACCATCGTCCTGTCGCTCCGGCTCCCCCGCGTCGTGCTGGCCCTCGCCGTCGGCGGCGGGCTGGCGGTCGTGGGCGTGGCGATGCAGGCGCTCGTCCGCAACCCCCTCGCCGAGCCCTACATCCTGGGCGCGTCGTCGGGCGCGAGCGCCGGGGCCGCCCTCTTTTTCCTCGGGTTCCTCCCGGCCGTCGTCTCGCGGGCGGTGACGATGCCCGTCGCGGCCGTTGCCGGGGCGTGGCTCTCCGTCGCCGTCGTCTTCGCCGTGGCGCGGACCGGCCCGCGCCTCTCGACGGCCCGCCTCCTCCTCGCCGGCGTGGCGATGTCGGCGCTGATGGGGTCGGTCACGGCGTTCGTGACCTACGCCAGCCCCGAGCCGGACAAGCTCCGGGCCGTCCTGTTCTGGCTCCTCGGGTCGCTCGCGGGGACGCAGTGGCACGAGGCGTGGGGGCCGATCGCCGTCTCGCTCGGCGCGCTCGGCGCGCTGTGGGCCCTCGCCCGGCCGCTCGACCTGCTCTCGACGGGTGAGGAGCCCGCCGCGGCCCTCGGCGTTCCGGTCGAGCGCCTCAAGCGGTTGCTGGTTGCAATAGCGGCCGTCGCCACGGGCGTCCTCGTCGCCTCGGCCGGGGTCATCGGGTTCGTCGGGCTCATCGTGCCCCACGCCGTCCGCCTCGTCGCCGGCGCCACGCACCGGCGGCTCGTCCCGCTCGCGTTCGCCGGCGGCGCCCTGTTCCTCCTGCTGGCGGACCTCGCGGCCCGGACCGTCCTGCCCGGCCAGGAGGTCCCGGTCGGCGTGCTCACGGCGCTCTGCGGCGTCCCGTTCTTCCTGGCCCTCCTCCGGCGCTTCGGGCGGGGGCTCGGTTGAGGCAAGGGGCACGGGGGAAGGGGCATGCGTTCCGGCTGGCGGCGGCCTCCGCCAGCGGGGCAGATCGAGGAGCCCTCCTCCCCGTCCCCCCCGGCTTCACGCCCGTTCCCCTTGCCGCGTGCCCCCTGCCCCCTGCCCCTCCCGCAGCGTGATGCGGAACGTCGTGCCGCGGCCCGGCCGGCTGGCCCAGACGGCGAGCGCGCCGCCGTGGTAGTCCTCGACGATCCGGCGCGCGAGGCTGAGGCCGAGCCCCCACCCCCGCCGCTTCGTCGAGAACCCCGGGCGGAACACGTGCCGGGCCGTGGCCCGGTCCATCCCCTTGCCCGTGTCGGCCACGTCCACGACGACGCGGTCCCCGTCGCGCGCGGCGCGGACGGCGATCCGGTGCGGGCCGGGCAGGCCGTCGAGGGCGTCGAGCGCGTTCTTGAGGAGGTTCTCGACCACCCACTCGAACAGCTCGGCGTTGAGCGGGACGACGAGGTCGGGCGGGGCCTCGACCGTGATCTCGACCGGCGGCCCGCTCGTCGGCACGCGGCGGCGGACGTAGTCGGCCACGCCGTCGAGGACCGGGCGGAGGGGCGTGGGCGTGAGGTCCGGGCGCGAGCCGATCTTCTCGAACCGGTCGGCCACGCGCCGGAGCCGGTCCACGTCGCGCTCGAGCTCGTCGGCGACGGTCTCGGGCTCGACGGCGCCGCCGAGGCGGAGGAGCTCGACCCACCCGATCATCGACGAGAGCGGCGTGCCGAGCTGGTGGGCCGCCTCCTTCGCCATCCCCACCCACAGGCTCGACTGCTCGCTCCGGCGGACGTACGAGAACCCGAGGTACCCGACGAGCACGAAGAGGGCGACGACGGCGAGTTGGACGACGGGGAACAGCCGGATGAGCCGCGCGAGCGGGCTCTCGCCGTAGTGGACGAGTTGGAAGAACCCCGGCGAGACCTCGATGCGGATCGGCTCGTGGACCTCGTCCATCGCCCGCGCCAGCGCGACGAGGTCGTCGCCCTCGGCGTCCGCGTTCCGTGAGGCGATCACCGTGCGTACGGCCTCGTCGGTGATGACGGCGGGGACGGAGAACCGGGTCGGCTCGACGATCTCGGAGAACACGAAGTCGAGCCCGTCGCTCGGCGGCCCGTCGCGGAGCGTGTCGAGCGCGGCCCGGAGCCGCTGGCGGTCGGCGTCGGCGAGCGCCGACGCGGCGACGAGGCTGTCGAGGGTGCCCCAGACGGCCGGGTCCGGCCCCTGCGCCGCGAGGGCCGTCCGGTACTGGAACTCGACGGCCCGGGCCCACAGCTCGACGGCCGCCTCGTCCTGGGCCTCCAGCCGCGCCGCCAGCCGCTGCGTGAAGAGGAGCGAGGCGAGCCCGATCCCGACGGCCGCGGCGATCAGGCCGAGCTTGAGCTTCGTGCTGGTCCGGTACGCCTGCACCTAGCGGCTAGCCCGGCCACGCCAGCACCACCATCAGCCCGGCGATGATGATCCCGAACCACGCGAGCGCCGGGACGACGGTCACGGCCGGGGCCGAGAGCGCGGCCTTCCACGCAGGCACCCCGTAAAACCGGCGGACGGCGAGGGCGGCGTAGACGTAGCTCCCGACGAACGCGGCGAGGAGGAACCACCCGTTCCCTCCCGGTACGGCGTGGCCGAACGTCTCGTGCGGGGGCACGAGCACGAACGCCATCTTGACGACCTCGGTGACCGCCAGCGCCAGGATCACGACGACGAACACGTGGATCGCCAGGACAAAGTGGGTGGCGTAGCTCGGCCGCTGGTTGTGGTAGAGCACGTAGAGGCCGAACCCGCCCAGGGGCATGACCACGAAAAACCACCGGAGTCCCAACCCCAGCGACCGCTCCATGTAGGCCGCGGCCGCCCCCTCCCGCCCGGCCGGCACGAACCCCTCGAAGCTGTTCTCGTCCTCGTCGTCGGGGTGCGTCTCGGCCTCGGCCGCGGCGTGGCGTGTGTCGTGGAGCCAATCCACGGCCAGACCGTTCACCGCGTCCGTAACGACGAACAGGACCGTGGCGATCACGTAGAGCCGGAGCGGCGGGATGTACCGGACGCGCCGGCCGTCGGCCCACTCGGCGGAGAGGAACCCGGGCCGGGCGAGGAGGAGCCGGACGGTCCCCCAGAACCGGCCGTCCCAGGCGAACACGTCGCCGAGCGCCCCGCGCGCGATCTCGCGGGCCGGGAGGTCGAGCGGCTGGTCGAGCTGGCCGCAGGCGTGGCAGAACGGGCCGGCGAGGGGCGTCTCGCAGTTGTGGCAACGCGCCGGGCTGTCCGGGCCGCTAGCGGGCGGCGCGGGCGCGGCGGGCACGTCGAGGACCTCGGACATGGCGGGGCGGGGCAGCGCCCGAACCTACGTCCCCGGCTACCCCAGCGTCTGGGCGACGGCGACGGCCACGACCAGACCGAGGAGGACGGCCGGCGGGAGGAGCCCGACGAGGAGCCCGGCCCCGACGGCTCGGCCCCACCCGACGCCGTAGAACCGCCGGACCGCGAGCGTCGCGTAGACCACGACGCCCAGGAGGAGCATCACGAGCGCGAGGTCCAGGCCCCGCCCGGTTCCCACGAACGCCGGCGCGTCCGGCGCCACGAGCAGCCGGGCGACCTCGGCCGCCTTCCACGCGACGAGGACCGCCAGCGCCGCGCTCGCGACGTGGAGCGCGAGGACGAGGTGCCCCGCCAGCACCGGCCGCCGCTCCTTGAACAGCACGTAGTACCCGAACCCGACGACGGGGACGAGGAGCAGGAGCGCGTTGAGCCCGAGCGTCCCCACCAGCTTCCCGACGGTGTAGGCCGCTTGGTTCGTCGCCGTCCGCTCGCGCTCGACCTCGCCCCGCTCGGCGCGGTCCCACCCGGCGTCCGGCTCGTCCGCGATCCAGCCGTCGGCGGCGCTGAGGGCGAGGAGCGCGGCGCCCAGCAGAAAGTAGAGGCGGACCGGCGGGACGAACGGGGCGCGCCGGCCCTCGGCCCACGCCTCCGCCAGCGCGCCGGGCGCGGTCAGGAGCAGGCGGAGCGTCCGGACGAGCCGGTTGTCCCACGAGAGCGCGTCGCGGACGCCCTCGCGGGCGAGCACCGAGACCGGCGCCCCGACGTCCACCTCCTCCTGACCGCAGACGTGGCAGAACGGGCCGTGCCGGGCGGCCCCGCAGTTCAGGCACGCCGCGGTGCCCTCGCCCCGACTGGCGGCGTCTGTCACCGAGCCTAGTAGCGTGACCGGGCCACCTCGTCGTCCTGAGGAGCGGAGCGACGAAGGACCCCGACTCGGACACACGAGCTCACACCACCGGCGGTCAGGGCTCGAAGGGCCGGCGTCGAGACCCTTCGCTGTCGCTCAGGATGACGGAGTGGGACGGTCACAGTACTAGATCACCCTTCGGGTCGGTACACGGTACCGGGTACGAGGTACGGCCCGAGATCGCGACGGGCTGCCCCGTACCGTGTACCCCGTACCGTGTACCTACCTGCAAGTTGCTCTAGGCGGCGACGAGCGTCTCCTCCCGCTTCGGGCCCGTCCCGATGACCGTGATCGGCACGCCGATCCGGTCGGAGACGAACTGGAGGTAGTCGCGGGCCGCCGCCGGGAGGTCGTCCATCGTCCGGGCGTCGGAGAGGTCGCCCGAGAAGCCGGGGAGCGTCTCGTAGACGGGGCGCGCGCGCTCCAGCGTCCGGAGGTCCGTCGGGAAGCGCGTGGTCTCCTTCCCGTCGATCGCGTAGGCCGTGCACACCTTGAGCTCGTCGAGCCCGGCGAGCACGTCGAGTTTGGTCACCGCTAGCTCGGTGAAGCCGTTGAGCCGGGCCGTGTACCCCAGCGCCACAAGGTCGAGCCAGCCGCACCGGCGCGGGCGGCCCGTCGTCGCGCCGAACTCGTGGCCCTCGGCCCGGAGCCGCTCGCCCGTCTCGTCCTCGAGCTCGGTCGGGAAGGGCCCGTTCCCGACGCGCGTCGAGTAGGCCTTGACGATCCCGATGATCCGGTCGACGGCCGTCGGCGGCACGCCGAGCCCGGTGCAGCACCCGCCCGACGTCGGGTGGCTGGAGGTGACGTACGGGTACGTCCCGTGGTCCACGTCGAGGAGCGAGCCCTGGGCGCCCTCGGCGAGGACGCGCTTCCCCTCCGCCAGGGCGTCGTTGAGGTAGGCCGAGGTGTCCGTCACGTACGGGTCGATGTGGCGGTCGAACTCGACGTACTCCTCGACGATCTGGTCCACGTCGAGCCGCTCGCTCTTATAGACCTGCGAGAGGATCTCGTTCTTCTCCTCGATCGCCGCCGTCAGCTTCTTGCGGAGCCCGTCGCGGTCCAGCAGGTCCACGACGCGGATGCCGGACCGGGCGAACTTGTCGACGTAGGCCGGCCCGATCCCGCGCCCCGTCGTGCCGATCGCCTCGGCGTCCCGCCAGCGCTCCTTGGCCTGGTCGAGCGCCTTGTGGTACGGCATGATGAGGTGGGCGTTGTGGCTGATCTTCAGCCGGCCCTCGACGCCGTAGCCCAGCGCCTCGATCTGGCCGATCTCGTCCATCAGCGCCCGCGGGTCGATCACGACGCCGTTCCCGATCACGCACGCCACGCGGTCGTGGAAGATGCCCGACGGGATGAGGTGGAGGACGAACGTCTCGTCCCCCCACTTGATCGTGTGGCCGGCGTTGGCGCCGCCCTGGTACCGGGCGACGACGTCCATGTCGGGCGAGAGGAGGTCGACGACCTTCCCCTTTCCCTCGTCGCCCCACTGGGCGCCGATGACGACGGAGACGGGCATGGCTGGCTGGGGGGGTTGGGTGTTAGGGTTTGGGGTTAGGGCGTACGCCGTCGGGGGTCTCCTGCCCCCTTGAGGGGGCTCCCGCGAAGTGGGTGGGGGTGTCCGGCAGGGGGCGGTCCCCGCCGACGGAGGCCGCCAGCGCTCGGGCGGACACCCTCCGTCGGCTCCGCCAGCACCTCCCTCAAGGGAGGAGGAAAGGCAAGAGCGGAACTCCTATGGGGTTTCGGACTGGAGCCCCGGCAGTAGCCCCACTCCCTAGCCCCCAACCCCTACTCCCCGAACGAGGCGACGGCGCCGTCGACCGAGTCGTAGGTCTGGAACACGCCGAGGAGCTGGGTGACCTCGAGGAGCGTCCGCGCGCGGTCGGGGACGCGGGCGAGGCGGAGGTCGCCGCCCGTGTTCCGGGCCGTCGTGAGCGCGCCGATGAGCATCCCGAGCCCCGACGAGTTCACGTGGCGGACGCCGTCGAGGTCGACGACGGCCTGGATCGGCCCGTCCCCGCGCGAGGCGTGGAGCGCGTCGTGGAGGGCGGACCCGCCGGGCCCGCCGAGGGCGTCGCCGGCGAGGCGGAGGACGGCGACGCCGTCGCGGTCGGAGTGCTCAATCTGCATGGACGTGCGGAGGGGCGGAGGGGACGGGCAAGGTAGGCCCGGGGCCGCCCCCTCCGCCGCGCGCAAGGCGCCCGCGCGCTACACGCGGGCCAGCGCCCCCCGCCCGCGCCGGGCCGGCGCGTACTTGTCGCGGAGCCAGACGACGAGCGGGCTCGCCACGAAGATCGACGAGTACGTCCCGACCGCGATCCCGACCAGGAGCGCGAGCGAGAACCCCTTGAGCACCTCGCCCCCGATGAGGAACAGGACGAGGACCGAGAGGAGCGTCGTCCCGGACGTCAGGACCGTCCGCGAGAGCGTCGTGTTGACGGCCCGGTTGGCGATCTCCCGGAACGGCTCGGTCTTGAAGAGGAGGGCGTACTCGCGGATCCGGTCGAACACGACGACCGTGTCGTTGATCGAGTACCCGACGATCGTCAGGAGCGCCGCGATGATCGCCTGGTCGATCTGGAGCGAGAACGGGGTCACGTTGTGGAACAGCGCGAACAGCCCGAGCACGATCGTCACGTCGTGCGCCAGCGTGAGGACCGCCGCGACGGCGTACCGCCAGTCGAACCGGACGAAGATGTAGAGCAGGATCACGAACAGGGCCCCGAGCACCAAGATCACGGCCTTCTCGGCCAGGTCGCTCGCGATCCGCGGGCCGACCGAGCTCGTCGCGATGATCTCGGGGTTCGCGGTTGGGAACGCCTCGTCGAACGTCTGGAGGAGCGACGCCTGGAGGGTCTCGGCGTCGCCGCCGACGCCGGTCCGGATGAGGAGCGTCTGGGGGTCGCCGAACTCCTTGGCCTCGACGCCGGCCCCGAGCGCGCCGTCGAGCGCCGAGCGGACCTCGGTCGGGGCAATCGGCTCGGCCGTCTCGACGGTGAACTCGGTGCCGCCTGTAAAGTCGATCCCGGCCTCCAGGCCCGGGTAGAACAACGAGAAGATGGCGACGGCGAGGAGGACGCCCGAGATGATGAAGCTGTCCTTGTTCGAGCTAAGGAAGTCGAAGTGGGTGTCTTCGAAGATGCGCATGGGTTTGTCGGTACGGGGTACGTGGTACGAGGTACGGGTTCGGGGCAGAGGCCGTACCTCGTACCCCGCACCCTGTACCGAATCAGCCGAAGGCGACGCGGGCGCCGCGCTCCTGGACGACGTAGTCGATCACGAGCCGGGTCACGACGAGGGCCGTGAACAGCGACGTGAGGATCCCGGCCATGAGCGTGACGGCGAACCCCTGGATCGGGCCGACCCCGAACGAGTAGAGGATGACCGCGATGAGGAACGTCGTGATGTTGGCGTCGGCGATCGCCGAGAGCGCCTTGGCGAACCCGCCGTCGACGGCCGCCTTGAGCGTCTTGCCCGAGGCGATCTCTTCGCGGATGCGCTCGAAGATGAGCACGTTGGCGTCGACGGCCATGCCGATCGTGAGCACGATCCCGGCCATCCCCGGGAGCGTGAGCGTGGCGCTAAACGACGCCAGCACGCCGAAGATGAACAGGACGTTCAGGATCAGGGCGAGGTCGGCCACGAGCCCGGCCCCCCGGTAGTAGAGGGCCATAAAGACGCAGACGAGGCCGAACCCGACGAGGAGCGCCCGCGTGCCGGCCCGGATCGAGGCGGCCCCGAGGCTCGGCCCGACGGTCCGCTCCTCGACGATGTTGACCGGGGCCGGGAGGGCGCCCGACTTCAGGATCGTCACGATGTCGTCGACGTCCTGGCGCGTAAAGCTGCCGGTGATCTGCGTCCGCCCGCCGGCGATCCGGCTCTGGATCGTCGGGAAGGTGTAGACGAGGTTGTCGAGGACAATCGCGACGGGCTTCCCGATGTTGGCGCCGGTGATCTGGGCCCACCGCGAGCCGCCCACGCCGTCCATCGTGAGCGAGACGTGGGGGGCGTTCGTGTACGGGTCGAACCCGGGGCCGGCGTCGGTGATCGTCTCGCCCGAGAGCTCGACGCGCTCGTTGACCCCGATCAGCCGGTACATCAGCTCGCCGCCGGCCGAGATCCCCTCGGGCTTGGCCTCGAACAGGAGGTCGACGCCCGGCGGGAGGAGGGCCTGGGCGCCGGGGTCGGCGAGGAGCTGGCGGACGGCCGCCGTGTCCCGCTCGGAGGCCTGCCCGACGACGGGCGAGCCGGGGGCCGCCTGGACCGGCTGGAGCACGGCGAGGAGCGGGTTCCCCTCGTCCTCGGCCGGGGCCCCGGCCGTGATGTCGGAGAGGTCGAGCACGTCGTCCTCGGCCTCGGCGACGTCGGCCGCCAGCGTGTCGGCGTCGGTCGTCTCGGCGGCCGCGTCGGCGCCGGGCTCGTAGTACTCGAACAGCCGGGCCGTGGCCTGCTGGAGCTCCTCGGTCGGCGGCGTGAGGTGGAAGGTGAGCTTGGCCGTGCCGCGGAGGAGGTCGCGGACGCGCTGCTCGTCGTCGACGCCCGGGAGCTCGACGACGATCCGGCTCCCGTCCTGTCGCTGGATCAAGGGCTCGGTCACGCCGAACCGGTCGACCCGCTGGCGGATGATCTCCTCGGCCCGGACGAGCGCCTCGTCGACCTCCTCGCGGAGGTAGACCTCGACCTCGGCGTTCTCGCTCCGGGCGGTGACCCCGGCGTCGGCGTTCCGGAAGTAGCGGGCCAGCCGGCGGCCGGGCGCGACCTCCTCCATCGCCTCGACGAAGAGGCCGACGAAGTCGTCGCCCCCGGCCTGCTGGGCCGCTTGCGCGCGCGCGAGGGCGGCGTCGAAGGTCTCGTCGGCCCGGCCGGCGGCGAGCTCGCGGAGGAGGGCGCCGGTGCCCACTTCGAGCGTGACGTGCATTCCGCCCTGGAGGTCCAGGCCGAGGTTGAGGGAGGCCTCGCGCGTGGCGAGGAGGTCGTCGTAGTTCTCGCGCTCGTAGGCCTCGCGGCGGTCCTCGTCCATCGCGGCCAGTTCGCGCTCGTTGAGCGTGTTCTCGACGGTCGGGAACAGCTGCCAGAGGGAGATGACGATGAGGGCGACGACGGCGAACAGTTTGAGTCCGTAGCCTTGCATGGTGTCGTGGGCGCGCAGACGCGCGCGGTCTGGGAATCGGAGCGAGGGGCCCGCCCCCAACGGGCGGACCGGGTGCGGCGGAGGCGGGGCGCAGCGCGGGGCGCCGGCCCCCGACCGCTAGGGCCCGCGCGGCTGGCGGGGCTCGTGCGCCGGCCG
>CAZDFV010000041.1:0-18461 GCA_964504495.1 uncultured Rhodothermales bacterium | reverse complement strand
CCGGGCGTCCGCGGCCGGCTCGGGGCGTACTGGCGCCGCGAGGTCACGCTCGACACGGCGGCCTACCGCTACCGCGTCCGCGAGGTCGTCGGCGAGGACGACGTCCGGGCCCCGGCCGACCTCACGCTCGCCGAGTTCCTGGCCGCCCGCCGGCAGGCCGCCCTCGGCGAGCAGTTCCGCACGCTGGCCGCCCAGCGCGGCGACCGGCGGGCGCGGCGGGGCGGGTTCGGGTTCGACGTCGACATCCCCGGGGGCGAGAACAGCGCGTTCCGCACGCTCTTCGGGAAGAACGAGGTGGCGCTGACGGTCAACGGGACCTCGAACCTCGAGCTCGGGACGAGCTTCGACGAGAACGAGCTCCAGACGAACCGGACCGGCCGGGGCGGCGCCATCGTCCCCACGTTCGGCCAGGACCTCAACCTCAACGTGGCCGGGACGATCGGGGACAAGCTCCAGGTCAACGTCAACTACGACACGAACAGCCAGTTCGACTTCGAGAACCAGGTGTCCCTCGTCTACACCGGCTACGAGGACGACATCGTGCAGCGGTTCGAGGCCGGCAACGTCTTCCTCGAGACCCCGGCCACGCTCATCCGCGGCGGGCAGCGGCTGTTCGGGCTCTCGACCGACCTCCAGCTCGGGCCCCTCGCGCTCAAGGCCGTGGCGAGCCAGCAGGACGGCGAGACCGTCGACCGCGTGTTCGAGGGGGGCGCCGAGGCCCAGGCCTTCCGGCTGGCGCCCTACGAGTACGAGGACGACACGCACTTCTTCCTCGGGTACACCTTTCACAACTGGTGGGACGCCGGCCACGCCCGGCCCGGGATCGCGACCCCGCCGCCCGGCATGACCCAGATCATCGGGATCGAGGTCTACAAGTACGAGCGGGGCATCATCGACGCCCCCGTCGACGACGCCGAGACGACGTGGGCCATCGCCCTGGCCGACCTCGGCGAGCCGCCCGAGGTCCTCGCCGGCGGCGAGGCCTACCTCGGCGAGTTCGACGAGGTCACCGGCCGGTACGCCAACGCCGAGGCCCCGCTCCCCAACGCCGACCGCGACCGGTACTCCGACGGCCAGCTCCAGGGCTACCGCGAGAACGGCCAGGCGGTCACGGCCGGCGAGGTGTTCCCCGGCGCCGACTCCCTCGCCGCGGGGGCCTTCGAGAACACCCGGTTCCGGCTCCTCCGCGAGACCGTCGACTACACGTTCGATCCGTTCTACGGGTGGCTCTCGCTCACGACCGCGCTGACCGAGGGGGACGCCCTCGCCGTGGCCTACCAGTACCGGACCCCGAGCGGGACCGTCACCGTCGGCGACTACCAGACGGCCGTCACGACCTCGCAGAACCGGGGCCGCCGCGTCCTCAAGCTCCTCCGGGCCGACCGGCCCACGCCGAACAACCCGCTCTGGGACCTCACGATGCGGAACGTGTACCGCGTCGGCGGCCGGTCGCTCAACGAGGCCACGTTCGAGATGGACGTGACGTTCGAGCCGTCGGGCGCCACGGCCGCCCCGGTCCCCCGCGAGATCTCGTTCGGGGGCCAGGCCACGTTCCTCCAGGTCCTCGGGCTCGACCGGCTGACCGGCCAGGGCTCGGCCCGGCCCGACAACGCCTTCGACTTCAAGGAGGGGCTGACCGTCGACGACGAGAACGGCCGGGTCATCTTCCCCGTCCGCCAGCCGTTCGGGGACTACTTCCAGAACCTCCTCCGCTCGGGGTGGACGGTCGGCGAGCGGATCGGCGTCGACCTCGGCGACCTCTCCGAGGACGAGGCCCTGGGCCGCTACGTCCCGACCGTGACCGGGACCGACGACGACCTCTACGACCTCGACCGGGACGTGGCCCGGACCCGGCTCCCCGGCCTCACCCGGTTCCGGCTCGCCGGCGAGTTCCGGAGCGCGACGCAGTCCATCTTCAACGTCGGGTTCAGCCTCATCGAGGGGACCGTCCGCGTGACGTCGGGCGGGCAGGAGCTGGCCGAGGACGCCGACTACCGCGTGAACTACACGGCCGGGACCGTCGAGATCACGAACCCGCTCTACCTCCAGGACGGGAAGGAGGTGCGGGTCTCGGTCGAGCAGAACCAGATCTTCGAGATCGGCTCGAAGACCCTCCTCGGCCTCCGGGCCGACTACCGCCTCGCCGAGAACACCCGGCTCGGGGCGACGTGGATGCGGCTCTCCGAGCGCCCGCTCGGCGACAAGTTCCGGGTCGGCGAGGAGGCCCTGAACAACTCGGTCGTCGGGCTCGACGCGAGCTACCTCGCCGAGCCCCGGTGGATCACGCGGGCCATCGACGCGCTCCCCCTGCTCCAGACCCGGGCGCCGAGCCGCGTCGAGATCCGGGGCGAGGTCGCCCAGCTCAGCCCCGGCCACCCGACCACGCTCGGGTTCGACCGGGCCCGCGACGCCCTCCGCGCCGCCGACCTCGACTTCGGCGAGGACGAGCTCTCGGGCGTGAGCTACATCGACGACTTCGAGGGGAGCGAGAACGCCTACACCGCGCTCGGGATGGCGACGGGGTGGCAGCTCGCGGCCGCCCCCCGGGACGAGGCGGCCGGCCGGCCCGGCTCGTTCGTCGGGAGCGCCTCGTCGGACGTGACCGACCCGCTCCTCAAGACCAACTGGCGGGGCCTGTTCGGGTGGTACGCCATCACGCGGACGGGCTACGAGGAGTTCGGCGAGGCCGGGCTCCTCACGCCGGCCACCGAGGAGATCGCGGCCGGCGAGCTCTACGAGGACCGCGACTTCGCGACCCAGGCCGAGCGGGTGGCCCCGCTCGGGCTCCTCGACCTCTACTTCGACCCGTCGCGGCGCGGGCCGTACAACTACAACCGGGAGCTCGAGACGACGTTCGCCCAGAACCCCCGCGACGTCTGGGGCGGGATGGTCCAGCCGATCGCGGCGGCCTACTCCGACTTCGGCGGGCAGAACAACGTCGAGTACGTCGAGATCCTGATGGCCCCGTTCGGCGGCCGCGACGGGACCGCGCCGGTCACGCCGACCGCCGCGCTCTACCTCGACCTCGGGCGGATCGGCGAGGACGTCCTCCCCAACGGGGGCGAGCGGAACGGGGAGGACGGGCTCCGCGACGGGGGCCTCCCCGACATCGGCCCCGGCGAGAGGTCCCGGTGCGACGACGAGCCCGGCGGCGAGTGCGACGTCTGGGGCCGCCGCCCGACGGCCCAGGTCACGAACGGCGTCGTCGACCTGTTCGACTCCGGCCGGACGGAGGACCTCGGCCTCGACGGGCTCCCCTCCCGGCCCGGCCTCTCGCTCGGCGAGGCGTACGAGGCGACGGAGACCGAGAAGTTCGCCGCGTTCGTCGAGGCCCTCACGCCGGGCTCGCTCGAGCGGGCCCGGGCCGAGAACGACCCCTCCGGCGACGACTACCGCTACTTCCTCGAGGGGATCGGCGACACCGACGGCTCCTACTTCGACGACCCGGCCTTCTTCCCCGCCAGCGCGTTCCCGAACGGGGCGTCGGTCCAGGAGCGCCACGCCCACTACCTCGCCGGCGTCGAGTTCAACTCGGCCGTGGCCCAGCGCCAGCTCCAGTCCGTGATCGGGGGGAGCGGCCAGGGGATCGCCGTGCTCCCCGACGCCGAGGACGTCAACGGCGACGGGAAGCCGGACGTGGCCGAGGCCTTCCACCGCTACCGGATCCCGCTCGACGCCGACAGCCTCCGGGCCAGCCCCTTTTTCCAGAACACGATCCCCGTCGCCAGCGAGTTCGGCGGGGCCCAGACGTGGTACCTCCTCCGCATCCCGGTGCGGACCTCGGCGCGCGAGACGATCGGCGGGATCGACCGCGACGACTTCTCCCAGGTCGAGGCCGTCCGCCTCTGGACGACCGGGCACGACCGGCCGGCCACGGTCCGGATCGCCTCGTTCGACCTCGTCGGGAGCCAGTGGCTCCAGTCTCGCCAGGTCGGGTTCACCGGCGAGGACCTCGTCGCCGGCGGCCCCGACCCGGACCTCTTCGTCGAGGCCGTCAACAACGAGGAGAACGCGCCGATCTACGCCGTCCCCAAGGGGACCATCCTCAACACGTCGCGCTCGCAGAGCGGGCAGATCCAGCGGACGCGCGAGGCCGCCCTCGTCTTCCGCGCCGAGAACCTCGCCGACGGCCGCCGCGCCGCCGTCGTCCGGTCGTACACGACGCGCCCGCTCGACCTCACGAAGTACGACAACCTCCGGATGGCCGTCCACGGCCACGGGTTCGAGCGGTCCGACTCGGTCCGCGTGTTCCTCCGGCTCGGCGACAACGAGGCCGAGGACTACTACGAGATCGAGCAGCCGGTGTACCCGTTCAGCCCGGACCGGCTCGACGCGCTCGGGCTCGGGCCGTGCACCGACCCGGAGCGGCCGTTCAACTGCGCCCGGTCGGACAGCCTGTGGCAGACGAACGTCCCGGTCGGCGGCGAGCGCGTCGACCTCAACCCGATCAACCTCGTGCTCGCCGAGCTGAACCAGGCCAAGCTCTTGCGCGACCAGGCCGGGGCCGACCCGGCGCTCCCGTACGAGCTCCCGCGCGCGCCCGAGGGGGCCCCGCCCGGCGCCGTCGTCCGCGTCGTGGGGCAGCCGTCGGTCCAGGACGTGCAGATCGTCGTGCTCGGCGTGCGGAACGGGCGCGGGGGCAGCCCGGTCCCGCTCGACACCGTCGAGGTCTGGTTCAACGAGCTCCGCGTGACCGGCTACGACGAGGCCGGGGGCACGAGCGGGTTCCTCACGACGAACGTCGAGCTGGCGGACGTGGCGACCGTCAACGCCCGGCTCGCGTTCACCGACGACGGGTTCGGCGAGCTCGGCGGGGCCCTCGGCGGGCGGGACTTCGCCAGCCGGACGGTCTTCACGCTCACGTCGTCGTTCAACGCGCACAAGCTGCTCCCCGAGCGGTTCGGGTGGGCCGTCCCGGTCAACGTCTCGGTGGAGCAGAACGCCTCGACGCCCCGGTTCGACCCGGACCGTGGGGACGTCCAGGTGAGCGAGCTGGTCGAGGCGGCCACGACGGGCTCGCAGTCGGGCCAGCCGGGGGCGCTCCGGCCGGAGGACGTGCTCGAGCGGGCCCGGACGGTCCGGTCCTCGCGGAACCTCCGCGTGGCCGTCTCGAAGACGGGGAGCCGGTCGCCGTGGCTGAAGTACACGCTCGACGGGGTCCGGGCCACGTTCTCGGCCTCGTCGCAGTCGGGCGCGAGCCCGCAGCAACGGCTGTCGGCGACGGACTCGTGGTCGGGGAACGTGTCGTACCGGCTGACCCCGCCGAAGCCCGTGACCGTCCGGCCGTTCTGGTTCACGGGCGGGCTCCCGGTGCTCGGCGGGCTCCGGATCAACGTGCTCCCCCAGAACCTCGCGCTCTCGGCCGACGCCGGGCGCCGGACGACGGCCAACCAGGACCGGCTCGGGTCGGAGTTCCTGTTCGGGCCCGACGGGCTCCCCGAGGCCGACTCCGTCCGCGACTTCCGGGCGCTCACGCGGCGGACGCACAGCTTCGACCACGGCCGCCAGCTCGACCTCCGCTACGTGCCCCTCCCGTTCCTCCAGTTCGGCTACGCCTCGACGACGGACCAGGACTTCGGGGCGGCCGGCCAGCTCGAGACCGCGCGCGTCCTCGTCCGCGACACGCTCGGGGCCGGGTTCGCCCGGACGTACACGCTCACGCCGGCGGAGGCCCGGAACGACCTGGGCGTGATCGAGGACCTCGCCGCGGCCGGGCTCCAGGACCCCGACGGCGGGTTCCCGGACGGCGTCGAGGTGCTCGGCGGGCCGCGCCTGGAGGTCCTCCCGCTCGGCGAGGCGCTCCAGAACGTGTTCGCCGGCGGCGGCCGGACGCGGGCCTACGGGCAGCGGCTGACGTCGTCGCTCCGGATCAGCACGGGCCGGCTCAAGTGGCTCCGCTGGATCCAGCCCCAGCCGATCAGCTACTCGGCCGACTACAACTGGCGCGACCAGCCGGTCCCCTCCGCCGACACGCTCGAGGTCGCCAGCGCGGGGGCCTCGGCCCAGATCCAGTCGTCGCTCCGCGTGGTCCCGCGCGAGTTCTGGCGGCTGTTCCCGTTCTACCGGGCGTTGGAGGAGGCCCGCGACGCCCCGGCCGACAGCGCGCGGGGGTTCAGCCCGTTCCGGCTCGCGCGCGGGCTGTTCCTCGGGCTCACGGGCGTCGAGGACGTGACGGTGGGCTACCGCGGGTCGCTCACGTCGTCGACGGGCGGGCTCCGGGGCCAGGAGTACAACCTGCTCTCGGGCCTCCAGGGCTCGGCCCCGCCGCTGGCGTACCGGCTCGGGCTCGAGCGCCGGCTCGGCGTCGACCGGCGCCTCGCCAGCCGCGACGCCTACTCGACGTTCAACGACCTCCTCGGCGAGCGCCACGACTTCGACGCGCGGACCTCGTTCCGCCCGCTGGCGGGCCTCACCGTCGGGCTCACGTGGCGGGCCGGGTGGCAGGAGGCCGAGACGACGCCGTTCTCGGTCACCGAGGAGAACACGCTCGTCGAGCAGTTCTCGACGCGCCGCGGCGACGGGTCCTCGACGGTGTGGTCGTTCGGGGGCTCCTACGACGCCGTCGTCCGGCGCCACGCCGACCGCTACCGGGCCGACGTCGCGGAGCCCGGGCCCGACGGCGTGGTCGAGTCCGAGTTCCTCTCGCCGACCGGGCTGGCCGACGACTTCTCGGCCGTCCTCGCGCGCGGGCTGGGCTCGTTCGGGCCGGGCGGGTTCGTCCGCGTCCCGCTCCCGAACTGGCAGGTCACGTACTCCGGGCTCGAGCGGCTCCCGCTCGTCCGAGCCCTCGCGGACCAGGTCACGCTCCAGCACGGGTACTCGTCGGAGATGCAGACGGGGTACCAGACGAACACGCGCGAGGCGGCGGACCCGACCGACCCGCTCGGCGCCGGGCTCTCGCTCGTCGGCGCGGCCGACCTCGCCGGCCAGGCGTTCGACGAGCCGAACAGCGTGAACGTGACCGAGCGGTTCCAGCCGCTCGTCGGGCTGACGGTCGGGTGGAAGGGCGGGCTCCAGACGACCGTGACGTACAACCGGAGCGCGCTCCTCCAACTCCAGCCGACCCAGACTCAGGTCACGGAGAAGGGGACCGAGGACGTCCGCGTGGACGTGTCGTGGACCAAGCAGGGCCTCCGGCTCCTCGGGCTCCGCCGGCTCAACAACAACTTCCGGTTCACGCTCACCGGCGTGGTCTCGGACGAGGCGTCGACGACGCGCCCGTTCCGCGACGACGTCATCGCGTTCCTGACCCCCGACGTCGAGGCGCCCGTCCCGGCCGTGCGCTCGCAGCAGCGGCTCCAGCTCTCGCCCCGGATCAGCTACACGATCTCGAACCAGGTCACGGCCGACGTCTTCGTCCGCTACGAGCGGCTCCTGACGGAGGGGACGTCCGCGTTCCCGAGCCGGAGCTTCGACGGGGGCGTCAACCTCCGCATCCTGTTCTCGAACTGACGGACGGCGGACGGGAGCCGGTGAACGGGGGGCGTCCACCGCGCGCGGGAGCCGCTGCCGACGCGCGCCGCCAGCTGGTGGCGAACCCGGTCACGCCGCACCGTGTCCCTGGTCTGCCGTTCGCCGAGCCCCGTTCACCGATGCCCCCCGCCCCTCAGCCCGCCGACGTGTACCGCCTGGGCCGCGTGCCGTACCGGGCGGCGTGGGCGCTCCAGGGGGCCCTCCGCGACCGGCTCGTGGCGGCCAAGCGGGCGGACCCGCCCGACACGCCCCCGCACGCCGTCCTCGTCGTCGAGCACCCGCCCGTCTTCACCCTAGGCAAGAGCGCCGACCGGGCCAACATCCTGTTCTCGGAGGCCGAGCTGCGCGCGCGCGGGGCCGACCTCGTGCCCGTCGACCGGGGCGGCGACGTGACGTTCCACGGGCCGGGGCAGGTCGTGGTCTACCCCGTCCTCGACCTCGACCGGCTGGCGACGCCCGAGGGCGAGCGGCTCCGCGACCTCCACCGCTACCTCCGCGAGCTGGAGGAGGCCACCATCCGGACGTGCGCCGAGTGGGGCGTCGAGGGCGGGCGCGTGGCCGGGCGGACGGGCGTGTGGGTGGGCCCAGATGACCGAGGCCCAGAGCGGAAGGTGTGCGCCTTCGGCGTCCGGTGCAGCCGGTGGGTCACGACGCACGGCCTCGCCCTGAACGTGACGACGGACCTCGGCTGGTTCGGCCTCGTCGTCCCCTGCGGGATCGCCGACCGGGGCGTGACCTCGCTGGCGGAGGAGGCCGCCGGGCCGGTCGCGCCCGAGGCCGTGGCCGACCGGCTCCTCCTCCACCTCGCCAACCGGCTCGGGCTGGAGGCGAGGGAGCGGGACCCGGCCGGGGCGTGGGCGCTCGCCAGGCTGGCGGAGCCGGCGGTCGAGGGCGGGTAAAATGTCCGCGAGTGGGCAACCCGCGTCCGGGCGGGGTGCGTACCATCGGGCGCCCTCTCACCCACGCCCGCCCCCATGCCCCCGTTCAACGTCGACCAGTTCGCCCGCCAGCTTCTCACCGAGGCCCTCTTCTACGACGAGGAGTACGGGGCGCTCGGGAACGTCAGCCTCATCGACAAGGAGAGCGTCCGCGAGCGGTACCTCGCGTCCTACGACCCCGACCGCGACACCTTCCTCATCGAGGAGGCCGTCGAGTGGGAGGAGCTCGACGCCGACGAGGACGGCGAGGTCGACTACGCGCTCGCCGTCGACGGCAAGGAGCACGGGACGTACCCGACGCCCGAGGAGGCGGCCGAGACGCTCATGACGTTGGCCCGCGACAACAACCTGGCGCCGAGCTTCATGATCCTGTTCGACGAGGACGCGGCCTAGCGCCCTTTGGTTAGGTACACGGTACCGGGTACGCGGTACGGTCCGAGCCCGCGACGGGCGGCCACGCACCCCGTGCCGAGGACCCCTCCCCCGGACCGCCGCGCCCCGCTGGCCGTCGCCGCCAGCGGGGCGCTTCTGCGTCGCGCGTGTGGCGAATCAACCGGAGCGGTCGGGCGGCTCGCCCTCGATGATCCGGCGGAGCGCGGCGGCCGAGACGTTGCCCTGGTCCGACTTCGAGTAGATCGTGACGAGGACCACGCGCTCCGCCGTCTGGACGTAGTAGACCACGCGGTAGCCGCCGCTCGTGCCCCGCCGGGCGTCGGCGTTCGGCACGCGCACTTTGTAGACGACGTGGCCGGTCCCGCGCACCCGGTCCCCGGGCGTCTCGCCGGCGGCGAGCCGGTCCACGAGCGGCTCGACGTCCCGCCGGACGTTCCGGTACCGCTTGGCGAGCCGGCGGAGGCTCCGCTTGAACTCGGCCGTGAACAGCACCGCGACCCGCCCGGGATCGCCCGAGCGAGGCCCCCCCGCGTCCGGCTCACTCACTCCCGATCCCGTCCCACAACTCGGACGCCGGGCGGACCTCGCCCTGCCGGGCCTCCTCCCACCCCCGCCGAACGCTCTCCTCCGCCGGGCCGAGGGCGACGCTCTCCCGGAAGGCGGAGACGACGCGGAGGAGGGCCGGGAGGTACTCCTCCGGCACGTCGCGGACCTCCTCGATCACACGCTGGCGGTACGGGGGCTGCGCGGTGGCGGGCATGGCGTCGGCAGTTGTACGGCTACGACGCCGCCCCGCCCGGCCCGTTCCAGCACGGTGCGCCCCGCTGGCCGTCGCCGCCAGCGGGGCGTTTCTGCGTCGGAGCTACGGGCGGAGGTCGCCGCCGGTCAGCTCGTCGAGCAGGCCGTCGAGGCCGTAGACGCCGTCGAGCGCCTCGAGCACGAGCCGCGTGTCCACCATCACGTTCCGGCCGCGCTCGGGGGCGTAGAGGTAGTCGCGGACGAGCCCCTCAATCGTCCGGTCGAAGTTGAGCCCGACGAGGTCGAGATCGCGCGTGACGGCCGGCGAGCCCGAGTTGCCCCCGATCGTGTCGGAGGTCGAGGTGAAGTTGACCGGCGTCGAGAGGTCGAGCCTGTCCCGGGCCTCGAGCCAGCGCGCGGGGAGCGCCCAGTCGCAGGCGCCGGCCGTCTCGCGGCCCGACGTGCAGAAGCTGTGGTACCGGTCGAACATCCCGAACAGCGACGTCATCGGCGGCGCGATCGTCCCGTTGTACGGGTAGCCCATCACGACGCCGTCCGTGAACCGGAGCGAGAACGTGGCGTCCGGGGGGACGGCGCTCCCGAACGTCTCGAACCGCTCGCGCCCGAGCTGGCGGGCGACCTCGCGCTCCTCGGCGCCCAGCCCGGCCGCGGCCGACTGGAACTCGGCGAGCGCCGGCTCGATCTCCTGAACGAGTGCGACGGCGGCGGCGCCGTCGCTCAGGAGCCGGTCCGCGACGGCCTCGGCCGAGGCGCCCGCCAGCACGTCGGGGAGGGGCTGCCCGGCCTCGGCGTAGTACGCCCGGAGCGCCTCGACCTCGGCCGTGAGGAAGCCGCGCTCGACGGCGTCGGGGAGCGCCTCGACCTCGGCGTCCCCGCCGGTCGCCTCGGCGCGCGCCCGCCGGAGCGTGGCGGACCCGTAGCGCGCGTTGAACAGGAACGGGAACGCCCGGTAGGCCGCCCCGAGGCGCCGCTTCTCGGCCTGCGCCGCCGCCTGGCGGTCGATGAGGGCGCCGGCCTCGGAGCTCGCCGCGCGGAAGTCGCGCTCCGCGGCCGCCCGGCGCGCGACGATGTAGGAGTCGCTCAGCCCGCGGAGCCGGCCGCCGTACGCCTTCTGCGCGTTGAGGAGGCTGAACAGCTGGCTCCGCACGCGGTCGGGCTCGGGCGCCAGCCCGCTGTCGAGGTACGCCTGGAGCGCGGCCGCCCGGCTGTCGATGAAGGCGAGCGTGGACGGGAGCGTCACGTCGCGCACGAACTCGAGCTCGGCGACGGTCAGCCCGCGGGACGTCGAGCCGGGGTTGCCGATCACGAACACGAGCGTCCCCTCCTCGACGCCGTCCCCCGGGTCCTCGGGGAGCGTGAAGTAGTGGGGCGAGTCGAGCGGCCGGCCGTCGTCGCCGTAGATGCGGAAAAAGGCGAAGTCGGCCGCGTAGCGGGGGTAGGTGAAGTTGTCGTAGTCGCCCCCGAAGTAGCCGACGGCCCGCTCGGGCGCCATCACCAGGCGGACGTCCCGGTAGCGCCGGAACACGTAGGCCGAGTACCGCCCGCCGTCGTAGAGCGCGACCGTCTGGACGACGTAGTCGTCGCGGTCGGCGTCGGGCTCTGTGATCCCGTAGGGCGCGAGGAGCCGGGCCGTCACCGCGGCCTCGGCCTCGTCGAAGGTCGCCTCGCGCTCGGCGGCCGTCTGGGCCGCGTCCACGGCCGCCGCCATCTCGGCCGTCACGTCCTCGATCGCGACGAGCTGGTCCATGTAGAGGTCCGGCACGCGGCGCTCCTCCTCCAGCGAGGCTGCCGTGAACCCGCCGTCGAGAAGCCCCTCGCCCCCCCGGTCCACGGCGACGACGTCGCCCTGGGCGCAGTGGTGGTTGGTGAGGACGAGCCCGTGCGGGGACACAAACGACGCGGAGCACCCCGGCATCCGGAGTGAGGCGAGCCGGGCCCGCTCGAACCACGCCTCGTCGGGGCGGAAGCCGTAGGTCCCGGCGAGGTACTCGGTCGGTGGGTCCTCGAACAGCCACATCTTCCCCCCGTCAAGCGCCCCCGCCCGGACGGTGTCGGGGTCGAACGTCAGGGCCGGCTGGGCGAATGCGGGGACGGCGAGGGCGACGAGGAGAAGAGCAGCGAGTCGGCGCATCGATGGGGCGTGATGGATGGGGAAGCGAAGGTAGCACGGCCCTAAACGGGCCCCGGCGGACGGCCGTGCCCCGCTGGCGGTCGCGTTCCCCCAAGACGTCCCCGCCCTGGGCGGAAGGCCGGGGTGAGGGGGGCCAGCGCCGAGACCGAAGCGCCGAGCCCATCGCGGGTGAGGACAGCCCGGGTGCCCCCGCTGTCGACAGCCGCCAGCGGAGCGCGCGTGGCCGAACTTCCCGGGGCCGCCCCCGCCACCCGTGTCCGACCTCACACCCGTCGTCCCCGGCCTCCACCGGCTTGCTCTCGGGCCCGTCAACGCCTACCTCCTGGAGGCCGACGGCGGGCTCGTCCTGATCGACACCGGATCGCCCGGCTCGGCGCCGCGCGTCCTCGACGCCGTCCGCCAGCTTGGGTACGCGCCGTCGGATGTCGAGGCCGTCGTCGTGACGCACCTCCACCCCGACCACGCCGGCGCCCTCGCCGACGTCCTCGACGCGACGGGCGCCGAGGCGTGGATGCACCCGTGGGACGCCGCCGAAGTCCGCGCCGGGAACGGGTTCCGGCCGGTCCAACCGGCCTCGGGCGTCCTGAACTGGGGGCTGGATCGGGTCTCCGTCCGCCCCACCCCGCCGGCGTTCCGCCCGGCGCCGGTGCGCCACGAGGTGCGAGACGGCGACCCGCTCCCTGGCGGGCTCCAGGCAGTCTGGGCGCCGGGCCACAGCCAGGGCCAGATCGCCCTCGTGTGGCCGGCGCACGGCGGCGTCCTCGTCGCGGCCGACGCCTGCACGACCCTCCCCGTCCTCACGTTCTCGGTGGTCTACGAGGATCTCGGGGAGGGCCGGGAGACGCTCCGCCGGCTCGCCGCGCTGGAGTTCGAGACGGCCGTGTTCGGACACGGGAAGCCCATCGTCGGCGGCGCCTCGGCCCAGTTCCGCGAGACATTCGGCACCTAGCCCAGACACACGCGCGCCCCGCTGGCGGCGACGGCCAGCGGGGCGCTCGGCGGAGGGGGTGGGATTCGAACCCACGGTACCCGTGAGGGCACAACGGTTTTCGAGACCGCCCCATTCGACCACTCTGGCACCCCTCCGTGGGGGCGCCCAAACTAGCACGGGAGCCCCCTGCCCCCCGGCCGCGCCGGGTGAAAAGTCCCGGAACGCTGGCGTGCGCACGCGCTCCACATCAGGACGCCGGCGCGCTCTGCGTCAGGGCGTCCTTGAGGAGGCCGCTCACGAGGCCCGGATCGTCCCGGAGGTCGGGGCCGGCCTCGACGCCCCACGCCGAGCACTGGAGGGCGAGGCGGCGGATCCCCTCGACGTACCCCGACCGTCCCCGCTTCCCCTGGACCAACCCGAGCGCGCTCTGGCTCACGAGCCGGGCGAACGCCTCGGTGGTCGGGAGCGGGCGGATCTGGCTCGGGCCCGACTCCGTCCGCTGGGGGAAGACCAACGCGGTGGGCGTCGTCCGCGGCAGGAAGCAGTCCGGGAACAGATCCTCCGGCGCCACGCGCCACTTGTCGCGGAGGCCGGGAGGCGGGGGCCACTCCCGCGCCGTCAGGACGGGGAGGAGGTCGGCGGCGTCCGGGCTGAGGTTGAGGTCCCGCCGGAAGGTCCCCGCCTGCACCCCGTCGCCCTCGACCGAGAGCAGGACGGAGTCGTCGGTGACGAGCCGCCAGCCGGCGCGGAGCAGGTTGAGCGTCATCGTGCTCTTCCCCGCCCCGCTCGGGGCGCAGATGAGGACGCTCCCGCCCCGCGGCCCCACGAGGGCCGCCGCGTGGAGGACGTACCGCCCGACCCGGGTCAGGAGGAGGACGAGCGACATCGTGAGGACGTAGAACGGGAGCGCCGTCCGGCGCCGGCCGGCCGAGGCCCCGGGCCCCGCGCGGAGCCAGGCCTCCGCCGCTCCGCCCTCGACGTCGATGCGGGCTCGGACCTCGTCCCCGCCCGCGAGCCAATAGCCGTCGTCCCCGTACCACACGTCGATCCCGCTCTCCCCGTGGCCACCGAGCCGCCGGAGCCCGGTCGGCAGCTCGGGCAGGTCCGCGGCGCTGTGGAACGTCAGGTGCAGGTCCGCGGCGCCCGCGCCGGCCGCCTGCGCCCCCTTGTAGACGAGCCCGTCCTCGACGACACGGCGGACCTCCGCGTCCGAACACGCGAGGGCGATGCGGACGCCGTGGAGACGGTAGACCGCCGGCCCGGGCGGCTGGCGGGCGGCGCTCACCGCGCCCGGACGACGAGGCGCGAGGCCGTCTCCGCCCCGGTCGAGAGCCGGACCACGTACGTGCCGGCGGGGAGGGCCCCGTCCCACGCCACCGCGTGCGTTCCCGGCCCGAACGGACCGTCGGCCAGAGTCGCCAGCTGGCGGCCCTGGAGGTCGAACAGGTCGAGGCGCGCACGGCCGCCCTCGACCAGACTGAACCGGACCGTGACGGGCCCCGTTGTCGGGTTCGGGGCCGGGGGCAGAAGGGCGGCCCGCGCGGCGACCGGGCTCGGCTCGCCGACGACGGGCCGCCCTTCCAGGACCGCGCCCGTCGCGGCGTCGATAAACACCGTCTCCTCGTCGTACGGCTCGCCCTCGGGCGACGTGTAGGTGACGGCCCAGAACGCCCGGGACCCGAACGGGCGGACCGCGAGGTCGAGGTCCCCGGCGGCCAGCGTCGCGGCCACGTCGTCCGGCTGGTCGTAGCGTGCGCGGAAGGCGTCGCCGGCCTCGGTGTCGGCCGTCTCGAGCGCCCGGTCGCTGTCGACCCCGCCGTCGCCGATCGCCGCCTGGTCGGCCTCACCGCCGGACGCCGCGCCCGTGCTCAGCGACGCCTCCACCGGCCCGACCGACACGTACGTCAGGCGGTCCTCGGAGGGGGAGTAGAAGGTGTAGAGCCACTCGTAGGCCGTCCCGTCCGCGAACACGGCGCCGCTCGCGTCTCGGCCGACGAGGGAGCGGACCTCGACGAGCCGCTGGCCGTCCGCCGCGCCATCCGCCAGCCGCTCGGCCACGGCCCGCCGGTCGAGCGCCGTCGCCGGGGCGTAGGCGTAGAGCGCGAGGGCGACGTCCGAGAGGTCGGCGCCCGTCGCGACCGTGATCGGGTCGGGGTCGAAGTCCCCGTCGGGGTCGTAGTAGCCGTAGGCCCCGATCCGCTCGCCCTCCTCGTCGGCGTAGCTGAAGACGGCGGGGTAGTACGTCCCCGGTCGCACGCCGTCGAGGGTGTAGGCGCCGTCGAGGGCGGGGACCGTGGAGGACCGGGCCGCCCAGAAGTCCGCGTTCGTCGAGAAGTCGGAGAGGAGCAGGACCACGGCCCGCTCCATCGACGCCGCCGGTGCGGCCGTGGCGTGGACCATCCGCACGGACGCCTCGCCGGGCGCCGGCTGGCGGCGCGCGGCGACGCGGCGGACCTCGGGCTCCTGCGACGGGGCAGCCCGCGAGACCATCCGGCTCAGGACGGCCCCGGCCTGGGCGTGCCCCGCCCCGGCGCTGGCTGGCGGGCCGTCGGCCACGGACACGCGGCCGCTCACGGCCCGCTGTCCGCGCGTGGGCGCCGTCGAGTAGTTGAGGGTAAAGGGCCGCGCCATCCGCGCCCCGTCCGCGGCCTGGACGCCGTAGGCCACGAAGGTGAAGTCGGTGTCGTCGGTGTGCGTGAGCGTGTAGAAGATGAGCGTGAGCGGCTCCGTGTTGCACCCCGTCCGCGCCGGGCAGTCGTGGCCGAAGGCGCCGAGCGTCGTCGAGTCCTCGGGCGACCAGAAGAACTTGTCGGCGAACGCGCTCCCCTGCCGCGGGGTCGGCTTGTTGAGGAGGAACTGGACCTCGGTCTCGAGCGGGACGTTCACGGCGTCCTCGGTCGGGGAGGTCTCAACGATCTGGACGGGCTGCTGCGCCAGCGCCGCGCTGGCGGCGAAGGCCAGGGCGAGGGCGCAGGCGGTGCGGAGGGTCGCATTCATAGGGAAATCGGTCTCACGCCGAAGGGCCCGGAGCCGCCGTCGGCCCGGGCCCTGGAAGATCGTCAACACATGTGCCGGCGTGGCGACCGCGGTCGCCACGCCGGCACGGGGTTAGGTGCGGGGGGCCGCTAGCTGCAGCCGATCCCGAGGCACTCTCCGACGTTCCCCGTCAGGCCGACGGTGCTGCCGATGACGGTGACGGAGGGGGCCGCGTACGGCTCGGCCGGCAGGTCCGGGCGGGCCTCCTCGGGGGAGGCCGCGTCCGGGCGGGCGTCGAAGCCGTTGGGCGTGGTGAGGTCGTGGTTCATGGATTCAGAGTGTTCGGTAAGTGGGAGCGGCGTTATCGGAGGACGGTCACCCGTCGCGTCGCCGAGAGGGACCCGGCATCGAGGCGGTAGACGTAGACGCCCGCCGAGACGGAGGCGCCCGCGGCGTCGCGGCCGTCCCACTCGACCTCGTGGCCGCCAGCGGGGAGGCTCCCCTCCGCGAGCGTGGCGACCTCGCGGCCGAGCACGTCGTAGACGCGGAGCGTGACGTCGGCCCGCTCGGGGAGGGTGAACGCGATCGTCGTGGCCGTGCGGAACGGGTTCGGCCGGCTCGTGTGGAGACTGAACGCCCCCTCAGCCGCCGGGCTGGCGGACGTCGCGCCGCTGAGGTTCACGACCGGGTCCACCTGGAGGCTGTACTTGCACCGGTCGGTCACGCGGAACATGAACGACGAGGTGCCGGGCTCGAGCTGGCGGACGACGACGCGGACCTGGTCCGGCTCGCCGCTCCCGGTGTACTTGATGCTGGTGAACCCGCTCCCGAGCGAGCCGGTGAGGCTACCGGACGTCTCCACCTCCGTGATCGGATTCCCGCTCGCATCCTGGAGCCCGACGAGGGCGATGTTCGCGCTGGACTCGGTGAGGAGCTGGACCTGGAGGAACCCGTTGGGCGAGTCGATCACGATGTAGCCGGTCCCGTCGCCGTTCGAGATCAGTTCGCCGCTGTCCCACGAGGGGCGCGCACTCGCGTCGCAGCCCTCCGGGCAGGCCTCGCTGCCCGAGCTGGCGGTCGTCGTCTTGCCGTTGAGGGTCCAGACGAGGTTCGAACCGTTAAAGACCACCTCGAAGAGGCCGGCGTAGGATGTCCGGCCGGGCTGACCGGGCACGTTGTTCGGGGCCGGGTAGAAGAAGTTGGTCGGCTGGCCCTGGTCGAACCCGTCGACCCCACCGCCGGTGAACTTGTTCTGGTTCCCGATCGGGATGAAGGTCTCCGGCTGACCACTGTTCGGGTTGCTGTAGCCGAACCGAGCCGTAAAGGACTGGTCGCCGTTGTCGACGACGCACTCGAGGACCGGGCTGATCTTCTGCTCGGGGGCCGGGGGCGTCGGGCACGCCCTCGTGTTCGAGCTTGCCGTGGCTGTTCCGCCGTCGGCGAGCCGCCAGACGAGCTGGCTCCCGTCGAACTCGACGCTGAAGAGGCCGTCAAACGACGTCCGCCCGGGCCGACCGTCTGGCGCGCCCGGAGCCGGGAACTCGAACGTGGTCGGCTGGCCCTGGTCCTGGCCCGAGAGCCCTCCGCCGGTGATCTTGTTGTTGCCTCCGATGGGGATCTCGACCTCCTCGCCTTCTCTGTTCTCGTATCCGAACACGGCGTCGAACGTGCCGTCGCCGTTGTCGGTGACGCACTCGACGATGGGGGTGATGTCTTGGGCAGTTGCAGAGCCCGCGCTGAGCACGAGCCCGGCCGCGCAGGCAGCGGCTAGGAGTATCCGGCGTTGCATGTGACGTCGTTGGGGTGTGGGGTTGGGGTCGGGGCCGGAGCGTGAGCGTCTCAAGCAAGCGGACCGGCTTCGGCCTTGTCACCTTTGAGGTTATGTGCGCGGTCGTCCCCAAACCACGCGCCCTGGCTGCGTCTTTGGCTCATCTCATCTCATCCCCCCGTCTCCTTCTTCCGCTGCCAGTCCGCCCCCGTTCGACGGGCGGTCTAACGCAACGATCTCACGGAACGATGAGGGCGTGGACGACCGGCCCTCCGCCTCGTACCTCGGCTCTACGCCAGCACCCGGTCGAGGAGGCCGTAGCTGGCGGCCAGCGCGCCGAGGTAGAACACCGAGACGGCCGCCGCCGCGCCGACCTGCTGCCACCACGGCCGCCCGGACGCCCAGACGAAGGCGACGTAGGTCGCGGCCCCCAGCAGGATCTCGGGGACGACGACGTAGGCCGCGACGCCGGCCCCGTCGGCCACGCCAACGGCCCGCCAGAGGGCGCCGGTCCCGAACACGAACTCCGACGCGACGAACACGAAGCCGGCGACGACCGCCGCCACCGCGGCCGACCGCGTGCGGAGGCCGGCGAACGTCGAGGCCCAGAGCGCGACGGCCCACATCCCCCCCAGCGCGAGCGGGACCGGCCCGACGTGCGGGCCGCCGACGTCGGTGAAGCGGAGCGTCCCGAGCACGTCGGCGAGGAAGGCGTCGGGGCCGATCTGGAACAGGCTGAGGGGGACGAGGAACGCCCACAGCCGGACCCACGTCGTCCGCCCGCGCCAGCGGCCGAGGAGCGGGAACGCGACGTGCCAGACGGCGACGAGCGCCAGGAGGCGGACGCCGAACGGGCCCGGCCCGAGCACCAGCACGGCGGCGGCGACCGCGCCGAACGCGACGTAGAACGCGGCGGCCTCGCGGAGCCCGCGCGGACGGACGGCCTCGTGTCGGGACATCGGAACGGTCGTGGTGATCATGGCGCTGGCGGTGGCTCCGGGCGGGCTAGCCGAGGAGGGCGCGGACCTCGCCCGCGGCCGCCGCCAGCGCGTCGTCGAGGCCGGCCGGCTCTTTCCCGCCGGCCGTGGCGAG
>CAZDFV010000040.1:0-18470 GCA_964504495.1 uncultured Rhodothermales bacterium | reverse complement strand
CGGGGCGGGGGCGTGGCCGGGTTCCTCCTCACGCTCCCGCTGGAAGCGCTCCCACGCGACGACCGCGACGCCGACCCCGCCGCGCACGCCGCGTGGGCGGCCGTCCGCGAGCGGCTCCGGCCGGGCGAGCGGGCCCTCTTCTTCCGCGCGTGGATGGACGCCGAGGCGTACCAGGACGTCTCCGCGGTCCAGAGCCTCGTGTTCGCGCGGACCGTCCAGCTCTACCTCTCGACGCCCCGGCTGGCCCTCTCGCTCTTGCCCGTGGCCGACCCCGGCCTGTGGGCCCCGGCGCTCCAGTTCGCCGGGCTCGAGCGGTGGCCGGCCGCCGAGGCCGAGGTCGGCGGCCACGCCCCGGCCGTGTTCGGGAAGGACTGGCGGGCGACGCCGCCGACCGCCTGGCTCGACGCCCTCGCCGACCGGGTCCCTACCGCCGCCGCCCCGCCCCCCCACTCCGACGCGTCCGTCGTGCTGGGCGAGGAGGCGTTCGCCGAGGCCGTCCGCGAGGCGCTCAAGGCGTACGCCCGGCCCCACGCGCTCGCCGAGAGCCCGCTCGTCCGGTCCGTCGCCGTCCGCCAGCGGGCTGGGGACGACCCGGTCGAGGCGCTCCGCGACCTGCTCGCCGAGGCGGCCGGCGAGCTCGAAGGCGGGCGCCGGGAGGACGCCTACTTCCGCGCCCTCGACCTCACCTACCTCCGCCCAGCGCCGACGCAGGCCGTCGCCGCGGAGCGGCTGGGGCTCCCGTTCTCGACGTACCGCCGCCACCTCGGCCGGGGGGTCGACCACGTGGTCGACTCGTTGTGGCGCCGCGAGACGGGCGGGTGAGGCGCCGGCTGGCGGCGCCCGTCGGCGGGCCGGCTACGCCTCCACCTTCCTGAAGACGAGGCACGTGTTGTGGCCGCCGAACCCGAACGCGTTCGAGAGCGCCACGTCCACGTCGCGGTCCTGGGGCTCGTTGAACGTGTAGTTGAGGTCGCAGGCCGGGTCCGCCGTCTCGAAGTTGATGGTCGGCGGGACGCGCCCGTGCTCCATCGCCAGGATCGAGGCGATGGCCTCGACGGCCCCGGCGGCGCCGAGGAGGTGGCCCGTCATCGACTTCGTGGACGACAGGTTCATCTGGTAGGCGTGGTCGCCGAAGACGGCCTTGATCGCCTTCGTCTCGGCCACGTCGCCGAGCGGCGTGCTCGTCCCGTGCATGTTGAGGTAGTCGACGTCCTCGGGCGCGATCCCGGCCGTCTCGAGCGCCTGCTCCATCGCCAGCTTCGCGCCGAGCCCCTCGGGGTGGGGCGCCGAGATGTGGTGGGCGTCGGCGCTCATGCCCATCCCGATCAGCTCGGCGTAGACGTGGGCGCCCCGGGCCTTGGCGTGCTCGTAGTCCTCGAGGATGAGGGCCCCGGCCCCCTCGCCCATGACGAACCCGTCGCGGCCGGCGTCGAACGGGCGGCTGGCGCCGGCGGGGTCGTCGTTCCGGGTCGAGAGCGCCTTCATGTTCCCGAACCCGCCGACGCCGATGGCCGTGATCGAGGCGTCGGTCCCCCCGGCCACCATCACGTCGGCGAGCCCGGCGCGGACGACGAGGGCGGCGTCGGCGATCGCGTTGTTGGCCGTCGCGCACGCGCTCACGGTCGCGTAGTTCGGCCCGCGGAGCCCGTGGCGGATCGAGATCAGCCCGGGCGCCATGTCGATGATCATCATCGGGACGAAGAACGGGCTGAGCCGCCGGTGCCCGTGCTCGGCGAACCCGACGACCTGGTCCTGGAACAGCTTCATCCCCCCGATCCCGCTCCCCATGACCACGCCGGTCCGGGCCCGCTCGCGGTCCGAGAACGCGGCCGGGTCGAGGCCGGCGTCGCCGAGCGCCTCGTCGGCGGCGACGATGGCGTACTGGGCGAACGGGTCGAGCCGCTGGGCCTCCTTCCGGTCGAGGTGGTCGCGCGCGTCGAAGTCCTTGACCTCGCAGGCGAACTGCGTCGCGTAGCCGCTCGCGTCGAAGTGGGTGATGGGCGCGGCCCCGCTCGCGGACGCCATCATGGCCTCCCAGTATTCCGGGACCGTGTTCCCGATGGGCGTGAGGGCGCCGAGCCCGGTGACGACGACGCGGCGGTCCTGCATGGTCATGAGACGGGGGGCGGCGCGCTGGCGGTCCGCGTCGTCGGCGGGGAGCGCCGCCAGCGGGGGCGGGGATAACGAAACCGGCGGCGCGCCCAGGGACGCCCCGCCGGGACCGGGGGGGAGGGGGCGGCGCGCGCCGCCCGGGCGGCCTAGGCCGCCTTCTTCTCCTCGACGTAGTCGACGGCGTCGCCGACGGTCGCGATCTGCTCGGCGTCCTCGTCGGGGATCGTCATGTCGAACTCCTTCTCGAACTCCATGATGAGCTCGACGGTGTCGAGCGAGTCGGCGCCGAGGTCGTTCGTGAACGAGGCCTCGCGCGTGACGTCGGCCTCGTCGACGCCGAGCTTCTCGACGATGATCGCCTTGATGCGCTGTTCCGTGGTCTCGTCGGCCATGTTGAGGGGCGGGTCGGGTGGATAGAGGGGGGCCGCGCGGGCGTCGCCGGCCGGCCGGCCAAGCTACGCCACCCGGCCGGGCCCCGCAATCCGGCGGCCCCCCCTCCGCCGCCGGCCCGGCCCTACCTTGGGCCGCTCTGCCTCCCCTCCGCCCCGACACATGGCCCTCCTGTTCACCTCCGAGTCCGTCTCGGAGGGCCACCCCGACAAGGTCTCGGACCAGATCTCCGACGCGCTCCTCGACGCCTTCCTGGCCGACGACCCCGAGAGCCGGTGCGCGATTGAGACGCTGTGCACGACGGGGCTCGTGGTGGTGGCCGGCGAGGTCACGAGCGAGACCTACGTCGACGTCCAGGAGGTCGCCCGGCGGACGATCAAGGAGATCGGGTACACCGACCCGGCCCTCCAGTTCGACGCCCAGTCATGCGGGGTGCTCACGTCGATCCACGCCCAGAGCCCCGACATCGCCCAAGGGGTCGATGCGGGGGCCGAGGGCGAGCAGGGAGCCGGCGACCAGGGGATGATGTTCGGGTACGCCACGCGCGAGGACGAGGCGACGCTCATGCCCCTTGCCCTCATGCTCTCGCACGGGCTCGTCCGCCGCCTCGCCGCCGTCCGCAAGGGCTCGACGCTCATGCCGTACCTCCGGCCGGACGCGAAGAGCCAGGTGACCGTCGAGTACGAGGACGACGGCCGGACCGTCCGGCGCGTCCACACGGTCGTCGTCTCGACGCAGCACGACGCCGGCGTCTCGCTGGAGCAGATCGAGCGCGACGTCCGCGAGCACGTCCTCCCCGACGTCCTCCCCGACGACTTGGTGGACGACGGCCTCGTCCTCCACGTGAACCCGACGGGCCAGTTCGTCATCGGCGGCCCGCACGGCGACGCTGGGCTCACGGGCCGGAAGATCATCGTGGACACGTACGGCGGGAAGGGGGCCCACGGCGGCGGCGCGTTCTCGGGGAAGGACCCGTCGAAGGTGGACCGGAGCGCGGCCTACGCGACGCGCCACGTGGCGAAGAACCTCGTCGCGGCCGGGCTCTGCGACGAGGCCCTCGTCCAGGTGGCCTACGCGATCGGCGTGGCCGAGCCGGTCGCGGTCCGCGTGCAGACGAACGGGACGGCGGCCGAGGGGCTCACCGACGCCCGGCTGGCCGAGGCTGTCAAGCGGTCGGTCGACCTCCGCCCGGCGGCGATCATCGAGCGGTTCGCGCTCAAGCGCCCGATCTACCGCCCGACGGCGGCCTACGGCCACTTCGGCCGGCCGGACTTCCCGTGGGAGCAGCTCTCGCTCGTCGACGCGCTGGGCGACGCGGCCGGGGCGCTCGCGTAGCGGGGTTCAGCCAGCGGCGGGGGTGGCCGATACGGCCCTGGATGTGACGGCCGCGAGTCCGTTATCCTCCGCGCCCCGGTCTGGTCATCCGATGCGTCTGTCTCCGCTCCCCCTCGCCGCCCTGCTGGCGGCTGCCCTCGCCGGGTGCGACGCGCTCGCGCTCGATGACGAGCCCTTCACCGAGGTCGACCCGACCCCGGCCGCGTTCACGGTCGACCTCGCCGAGGCCGACACGGTCGGGCTCTGGGGGACGGCCGCGGTCGCGTTCCAGTACGAGGGCCGTCCAGTCGGTTCGGTCGAGGTATTCCTCGGCGACCGGCTCGTCGCGGAGCGCGAGGGCCCAGGCCCGGTCGAGATCGAAACGGCCGGGCTGGCGGACGGGCCGTACCCGCTCCGCGTCCGCGCACGGGCGTCGTCGGGGACGGGGAGCCTGGCCGACAAGCTGGGCCGCGAAACGGTCGTGTCCGAGGCCGAGCGCGTGGCCGTCGTCGACAACGCGCCAGTCGAGCCGGTCGACGGGCTCACTACGACCGTAGAGGACGGCCTCCTCGCGCTCCGGTGGGAGCGGTACGGACGGTACAACTTCGAGTCGTACACCGTCCGCCAGCGGACGAGGCGGCACGGGGCCTGGCAGACGCGGCGCCAGACGGACGGCCGCGACCAGACGGTCTGGGCCGACCCGACCTACCTCGGCGGGCCGACGACGTACCAGGTCGTGCTCCGGGCTCGGGGGGAGGCCGTCGGCATCGACCCGCTGGAGGTCTCGTACCCCACGCCCCGGCTGGTCGAGGCCGTCCGCGAGGGGGAGGGACAGGCGCGAATCGCGTGGACGGCCTCCCTCTTCCCCGGCGCCTTCCAGCGCTACGTCCTCGCCCGGTCGGGTCGGTACGGAACGGGCGAGGTCGTCCGAGAGACCGACGCCGTGGACGACACGGTCGCCGTCGTCCCGGCAGACGACGTGTTCGGCCAGCCCGCGCGCTACACGCTGACCACGGAGGGGCGGTCCGGCGCCGAGGTCGAGAGCGAGCTGGACGTCTACCTCGACCCGGCCTCGCCGTTCGTCCACGGCCACGGCGGCGTCCCGGTCGTGGGCGTCCCCTCTCAGGACGCCGTCCTGGGTCTGGACGCCGAGACGGGCCAGCCGGCCCTGTTCGACGCCGCGACGCTGGAGCGCCGGGCCGTCGCCGACCTCCCGAGCGTCCAGGACCTCCGCGCGCTCGTCGCCAGCCCGTCGGGACGCATCGCCGCGCTCGCCGGACACTTCTGGCCGTCGGTCGCCTACGAGCTCGACCCGGCCACGCTCGCCGTCCTCCACCGGCTCGACCTGGGGCGGGTGACCGTCGGCAAGGTGGCGCGGGACCTGCCCAGCCGCGTCCTGATGACCGACGACGGCGTCCTCGTCCTCGGGTTCGAGCCCGACTTCGAGCCGGGCGAGACCTTCCCGTTCTTGCTCGCCGTCGACCTCGAGAGCGGCGAGGTCGTCGGGCGGTTCGACCAGGACGAGGGCGACGGCGCCCCGCGCTGGCCCGCCGCGGCCTCGGGAGACGGCCGGTACCTCGTCGCGGGGGACCGGAACACGTACGTGCTCTACGAACGAGATGCGGACGACCCGTCCGGGTACCGGCGCGCGGCGGCGCTCCCCGAGTCCGTCGTCGACGCCCGGTTCCTCGGGCCGGACCGGCTCGCGGTGCTGGCGTACGGGCCGGGCGGGTTCGAGCGCCAGGCCCGCGTCTTCGCCGTCCCCTCGCTCGAGCCCGTCCGCGACCTGGGACCGCCCGTCGGCGGGGGCGCGCTCCGCGTGGACCGGGCCTCCGGCAGCGTGCTCGTCGTGGACGGCGGGGCCGGCCGTGTCCGTGTGTACGACGCTGCGAGCGGGTCTAAAGTCGCGGACTTCGACGCGGTTGTCGACGCGGGCCGGTTCCCCTTTGCCGAGCCGGACCTAGCGCTCGCCGGCGGGGCCGTCTGGAACCGGGGCCGCTACCGACGCCTGCCATGACCGCCCGACACGTGGCCCTCCGCGCCGCCCTCCTCTCTCTCTCGCTCGCCGCCAGCGGGCCGGCGGCCCCCGCCGGCGCGCAGTCGCGGTACCTCCCGACCGGGCTCTCCGTCCGCGCCGGGCTCGGCGTCGACGGGCACGGGGTCGGGGACCTCGCCCGCTGGCAGCGAGCCGAGCAGGCCGCCGTCGCCGACGCCGGGGTCGCGCTCGCGGAGACGGCCGCGTTCCCCGCGTTCCCGTCCGTCCGCGTCGAGGTCGGGTACCTCGGGGCCCGGTGGAACCGCCGGCGCGACATCCGCTACGAGGTCGGCGTCGCGGCCGGGCTCGGGATGACGGGCGGGCGGCTCTACTACGCCGACTACTCGGGCGCCTTCGCCGTCGACCGGCGGGCCCGGCGGCTGGCGCTCGGCGTCTACGCCGAGCACGAGGCGGCCCGGTGGGAGCGGGCGTGGGTGGGCCTCCGGCTCGACCTCCGCGCGAGCCCGACGTGGGTGGGCTACCGGCGCGCCGTGGCCGTAGGGGAGGAGACCGTCGAGGCCGCCGACGTCACGTTCCGGGCCGTCCCCGTCGGCGTCGAGCCGGCCGTGCTGGCCGAGACGGCCGTGTCGGACCGGCTCGGCCTCCGCGCGCGCCTCGGCTACGAGCTCTCGACACGCCCCGCGCTCGGGGCCGCCGACGGGCTCCCCGAGGGGGCCGGGTGGGCCGGCGACGGGCCGGCCGTCGGGTGGAGCGGGCTCCGCCTCGGCGTCGGGCTGGCGGCCCGGCTCGGTGGGGACGGCCGCTGAACCCGGCCGCCAGCGGGCTCGCGTTCGCCGACGGCGCCGTTCCAGCAGGTAAGAACGGGTGAACGGGGAAGGGCCGACACGCCCGCGTGGTAGGTTCAATCCTCCCAACCCGACAAACACGATGGACCACAAGGAAGGACACTACAAGGTCGCCGACCTCGGCCTCGCCGACGCCGGCCGACGCCGGATCGAATGGGCCGAGAGCCGGATGCCCGTGCTCATGCGGCTCCGCGAGGAGTACAGCCAGTCGAAGCCGTTCAGCGGCTACAAGATCACCGGGTGCCTCCACGTGACCAAGGAGACGGCCGTCCTCATCGAGACGCTCAAGGCGTGCGGGGCCGAGGTGGCCTGGAGCGGGTGCAACCCGCTCTCGACCAACGACGAGGTCGCCGCCGCCCTCGCGCTCGGACCCAAGGGCGATGGCGACGGCGTCGAGATCTACGCCTGGTACGGCCAGGACACCGACGGCTTCTACTGGTCCATCGACCGGACGATCGACAAGACGCCCGACACGACGCTCGACGACGGGGCCGACCTCATCTTCCGCGTCCACAGCGCGTTCCCCGAGAAGCTCGACGACATCATCGGCGGGTCCGAGGAGACGACGACCGGCGTCCACCGGCTCCGCGCGATGGCCGACGACGGGAAGCTGGGCTACCCGGTCTACGCCGTCAACGACGCCGAGACGAAGTGGGACTTTGACAACGTCTACGGGACGGGCCAGTCGACGCTCGACGGCATCCTCCGGGCGTCGTCCGTCCTCGTCGCCGGCAAGAACTTCGTCGTCGCCGGGTACGGCCACTGCGGCCGCGGCGTGGCGATGCGGGCGAAGGGCATGGGCGCGAACGTCATCGTCACCGAGGTCAAGCCGACGGCGGCGCTCAAGGCCACGCTCGACGGGATGCGCGTGATGACGATGGCCGAGGCCGCCACGGTCGGCGACATCTTCGTGACCGCGACCGGCATGAAGGACATCATCCGCGGCGAGCACTTCGTCTCGATGAAGGAGGGCGCCATCGTGTGCAACACGGGCCACTACGACGTCGAGCTCAACCTCAAGGAGCTCGCCGAGGTGTCCCAGGACACCCGCATGATCCGCGAGGACAACCGCGAGTACACGCTCGACAACGGGAAGAAGGTGTACGTCCTGGCCGACGGCCGGCTCGTGAACCTGGCCGCCGCCGAGGGCCACCCCTCGGAGGTCATGGACATGAGCTTCGCCAACCAGTTCCAGGCCCACCTCGCCCTGATCCAAGCCCACGAGGCCGGCGAGGACATGCCGAAGGACGTCCTCGACCTCCCCGAGGAGCTCGACCAGCAGATCGCCCGCGTGAAGCTGGAGACGATGGGCCTCGAGATCGACGCGCTGACCGACGAGCAGGTGGCCTACGCCACCGACTACTCGGCCGGCACGTAGGCCCGCTGGCGGGCGCCATCCGCCAGCCGGTCTTCGAGGGGCCGACCCGCCGCACGCGGGTCGGCCCCTTTTGTGTTCCGGAAGCAGACTACTTCAGCGCCAGATCAAGCCTGGTTGGTGTGTCCCCCCCTGAGTCACCCCCGCGCAGGCGGGGACAGGACGGGCGAGCGCGACCGTGTCTGGGCGCCCTGGATCGGCTGCGCGGGAATGAGGGGGGAGGGGGACACGAGCCCGGACCGGTACAGAGCAACCGGACGTGGTGTCAGACCACGCCTGCGGGGGCGTTGGGGTCTCCGGGGACCAAGAGGACGGCTGCGATCCGCGCGTCGGGGTCCGGCTCGACGCCCTCGCGTTCGCACCAGGCTCGAATGGCCCGGCCTGCAACCCCGGGGATGCGTGACGGCCTCGCCTCGAGCGGCGGCGCCGGCGGCGCGCTGGGCGCGCACCGGAGGAGACCCAGCGCGTCCGCTACCCGGTCGCTCTCGATCTCGCCCTCGCCGCCCCGCCCCCTCGGGTCGAACACGACCGTACGGACGCGGCCGGCCGCACGGAACACGACCACCAGCCGCTGGCGCTCGACTGGAGCGAGGCGCGACGTATGGCGCGGGCGCGCGACCAGCCGCTCGGCCTCGTCCCGGTGTTCTTCCAGCACGGCGAAGTGCCCTGCCAGCCCGCCGACCTCGCCGTCGGCCGCTGGCGTGAGGGCGGCGGCGACATCGACGGCGGTACGGAGCGAGATCACGGCGTCCGTTTCGCCTCGCGGGGGCAAGGCCCCTGAGCCGAGCACTCTTCGGGACCGGCCCTCACGCCGGACCAGCCGGTCGTAGCGGGACGCGAGGCTCCGGGCGGACCGGCCGTCTGGCGGGTCGAGTGCGACCCGGGGCACGAACGTGAGTACGGTCAAGGGGCGCGGCTCTGGTGTCGCGCGGAGGACCCGGCCGAGTCGCTGGACCAGCCCGTCCGCCCCGGAGGGGAGGTCATAGTTCACGACCACAGAGGCGTCCTGGAGGTCTACGCCCACGCCGTCGGCGTCGGTGCAGACGAGGACGTGGAGGCTGTCGGGCCCCGGCTCCTCCCCGTGCGCTCGGGGCGCGAACCGCCAGCGGAGCCGGAGCCGCTCCTTCTCGCTTTTGAGCACCGCCTTCCGCCCCCGCGCCCCCACGGTCGTCCCGATACGGAGGCCGAGCCGTCGGGTCCGGCGTCGGAGCTGAGCGACGACGTGGAGCGCCGTCTCGAGCCGCTCGACGAACACGAGGGCCTTCAGCGGCGGCTGCTCCGCGTGGAGCGCTCGCAGTTCGTCCGCCAGCCGCTGGACTTTGTCGTCGGCGGAGCGCACCAGTGCGGGGAGGAGCGGCTCGAGCGCGGCCCGCCGACCGGCGTAGCTTCGGCGGAACGACGCCTCGTAGCCCTTGACCCAGGGCGGGCTGACACGGCGGACCGGGCCCGGAGCGCCGAACAGGTCGGTCGGGTGCTCCGGGTGTCCGTCGAACTCCAGGGGCCTCGTCTCGCCGTCCGGGATCGTGGCGAGGTTGCACCAGATGGCGAGGCGGAACGCGCGCGGCGAGCTGGCCCAGGCCGTGAGACCCGTATTGAAGAGCGTGTCCGTGACCTCGTCGGTGACGCCGGCCTCGTCGTCGTAGCGGACGTGCGGCGTCTTGACTTTCGCGTCGAACGCGCCGGCGTCGAACGCTGCCATCGCCACGTCTTGGACGGGGAGGGCGTACCGGACGATCCGGGAGCGGAAGGCGGTCGGGACGTAGGCCGGCGCGTCGAACGGGAGGTACGGGCCGCGCTCGTCTCGGTCGCCCCGCCGCTCAGCCATTGCGAGGACGTGGGGGTACCCGAGCGTGGCGACGACGGGGAGGGCCGTGAACGCCCCGGTGGTCTGCGCCACCCACGGCGCCGGCCGGCCCGCGAAATCCAGCGGACCGACTGGAGGGAGGAGGCGGAGCTGGCTGAGGAGGTTCTGGACGTCCGTCGCGTAGGCGCTCCCCGTCATCAGCACGACCGAGGCCCCGCGCTCGGCGGCCCGCTGCATCCGCTGGAGCACTCGGGACGCCGCCGGCTCCGTGTGGGAGCGGAGGACCTGGTTCCGGTAGACGTGGGCCTCGTCGATGAGGATCAGCGTACGTGCGTCGGCCCGCTCGACGAGCGCGTCCAGCTCGCCCACCCGGCTCAGCCGGTCGCCCGAGGGCTCCTTGAAGAGGAGCCCCGTGTCGAACGTGGACGGCACGACGTGACGGGCCTCCAGCTGCACGCGCCACTTCCGGTGCACAGCGAGCGGCGCGACGAGGACGAGACGGCGGAGGTCGCCGCGCGCCTCTAGCGCCCCCGCGATCTCGGCCCCGATGACGGTCTTCCCCAGCCCGGTCGAGACGACGAACAGCGCCCCACGGTAGCGGTCCAGTTGCTCTAGGCCCCAGGCCGCCAGCGCTCGTTGATAGTAGGCCGGCTCCAGCGCCTCGGCCTCCCGATCTACGTCGGGTACAGGGAAGAGCGCGGCGAGGGCTGCCAGGTACGCGCTGAACGGGGTCGCGAGGCCGAGCCACTCCCGGAGCTCCTGGGCGAGGTCCTCCGTCAGATCGTCCGACTCGGCGGAGACGTCGTCGAACCACTGACTCCACTGCCGGACGACGGCGGGGTCTGTCACGGCCGTCGCCTGCTCCGCTTGCCTGTCGAGCCCGTTGTCGGACAAGTTGGCCGACCCGTGCCACAAGGCCCGGTCAGAGACGACGTAGTACTTGCAGTGGAACTTCGGGCGGACGCCCCTCGCGTCGGCCACCCGGAGACGTCCCGATGCGATCTGCGCGACCATGCCCTCGACCGCTGCCGTGAGCGCGTCGGCCTCTACGGCCTGAAGTTCCCCGGCGACCTCGTCGAGCACGACGGCCTGGACCGCCCGTCGGTCCCGCTCGCCTCTTCCGACGAGCACTCGGATGCGCGTCGCGTCTGGGACGTAGCGCTCGGCCCGGCTGTACCCGTTCACGCTGAAGTACGCCGTCGCGATGCGGAGCGTCGCGCCGGCCAGGGGGAAGTACGCGCGCGCAAACGCCAGCCCCGTCCCAGGTCCGATGGAGGCGGATAGGAGGTCGTCGACGGCGTGTCTTGTCAGCCGGGGCTTCGGTTGGGTTGCCATGAGTGAGGGCGGCCTCGCCCGCCGTTGCGTGGGCGCACGTTAGCTCGGCAGGCGGCGCCCTCTCTCTGACACGCTCCGCCGCCCGGACGCGGGCGGCGGAGTCGGGCCCGGGCGGTGGGGTTCCAACGCGACGGCAGCAGCGGGGGGCCGACGGTCTGGCGACGGGCCGCCGGTCGCTGCCCGGCTCGCTGGTGGCCCGTGCCGCCAGCCGCCCAGCGAACCTCCGGCCGCCGCGGCCGTTCACGGCGGGCGAAGCTGGGCGCCCCGCCACGCACCGGGGCTGAGAGGCGCCCTCCGAACCTGATCCGACCCGTACCAGCGGAGGGAAGCTCTCGGGGCCACGTCTCGCGCGGGCACCCGGCTCCGCCCCCCCGTCCGACGCCGCCGTGTCCACCCTCGCCGCCCCGGCCCCGACCCGCGCCTTTCCCGTCCCCCCGTTTGCCGAGGCGTGCCTCGACGCGGCGGGCGAGGCGTGGGGGGCCGCGTTCGAGCACCCGTTCGTCCGCGCCCTCGCCGACGGTTCGCTCGACGCCGAGCGGTTCCGGTTCTACCAGATGCAGGACGCCCGCTACCTCGAGGCGTTCGCCGACGCCTCGTCGCTCGTCTCCGTCCGCTGCCCGGACCCCCGCGACAAGCTGTGGTTCGTCGACGCGGCTCGGCTCGCACTCGTCGTCGAGGGCGAGCTCCACGCGGGCTACGGCGACAAGCTCGGCTACACCCCGGCCGACGTGGCGGCCCTCGAGCCCACCCCGAACAGCCGGGCGTACCAGGACCACATGGTCGCGACGGCCCAGCGCGGGACGCCCGTCGAGGCCGTCGCCGCGCTGGCGCCGTGCCCGTGGCTCTACGTCGAGCTCGGGCAGCGGCTCGAGGCCGAGCTCGGCCCGCCGTCCGACGGGCACCCCTACGCCGACTGGCTCCGGACCTACGCCGACCCCGCCTTCAACGACTACATGGGGGACCTCCTGGAGCGGCTCCAGCGGTTCGCCGACGCCGCAGACGGGGCGGCTCGGAAGCGGGCGACGACGGCGTTCGCCACGAGCGTCCGCTACGAGTGGATGTTCTGGGAGCAGGCGTGGACGCGCCAGACGTGGCCCGTGTAGACCGGCGGGCCGGGCGGGCGGGGCCGCCCCGCGGGCCGGGCCGGCGGCTAGCTTGGGGCTCGCGCACAGCCCGCCTCGCATGAACATCGCCCTCGTTGGGACCGGACGGATGGGCCGGGCCGTCGAGGCCGTCGCCGCCGAGCGCGGGCACGCCGTCGTCGCCCGGTTCGACGCCGAGGCCCCGCTCCTCGACGCCCGCGACGACGGGGCCCTGAACGGGGCCGAGGTCTGCGTCGACTTCTCCGTCCCCGACGTCGCGCTCGACCACATCCACCGCTACGCCTTCTGGGGCGCCGACGCCGTCGTCGGCACGACGGGGTGGACGGAGCACCTCGACCGGGTCCGCCAGTGGGTCGAGGAGGGGCAGGGCGCCCTCCTGTGGGCGCCCAACTTCTCGCTCGGGCTCGCCCTCGTCGAGCGGGCGCTGCGCGGGATGCTCCCGCTCCTCGACCGGCTCGGCGAGTACGACGTGGCGGTCCACGAGGCGCACCACGCGGGCAAGCTGGACAGCCCGAGCGGGACGGCCCTCCGGTTGGCGGAGGTGCTGCTCGGCGGGCTCGGCCGCAAGACGCGCGCGGAGATGGAGACGCAGCACGGGGCGATCGGCGCCGACGCGCTCCACGTGACGAGCGCGCGCGTCGGGCACGTCTTGGGCGAGCACACGGTCGCGCTCGACAGCCCGGTCGACCAGATCGAGGTCGTCCACCGGGCTAAGAGTCGGCGGGCGTTCGCGGTCGGGGCCGTCCGCGCGGCCGAGTGGGTGCGGGGGCGGCGGGGCCTGTTCACCCTGGACGACATGATCGAGGAGGGCACGGGGCACAGGGCATGAGGCAAGGGGCGGCGCTCGTCGGAGCCTTCCCCGCCGTCCCGTCGTTTAGCCTCTTGCCCTCTGCCCCATCCCCCTTGCCCCGCTATGGGTCCCGACCGCCAGCCCGTCTTCCGGGGCACCGCCCCCGCCCTCGTCACCCCGTTCACGCCCGGCGGCGAGCGCGTCGACGAGGACGCCTTTCGCCGACTCATTGACTTTCAGGTCGAGGGGAGCCCCGGGCCGGACGGTCAGGCGTTCGCCGGCGTCGAGGCCCTCGTCGTGCTCGGGACGACGGGCGAGAACCCGACCGTGGCGCACGACGAGCGCCGCCGGCTCGTGGACCTCGCCCTCGAGCACACGGCCGGGCGCGTGCCGGTCGTCGTCGGGACGGGCACGAACGACACCCGCCAGTCGGCCGCGTTCTCGAAGGAGGCCGCCGACGCCGGGGCCGACGGGCTCCTCGTCGTCGGGCCGTACTACTCGAAGCCGACGCCGGACGGCGTCCTCGCCCACGTGGCCGCCATCGCCGACGCGACCGACTGCCCGGTCGTCCTCTACAACGTGCCCGGGCGGACGGGCTCGAACCTCACGGCCGAGACCACGCTCCGCATCGCCGAGGCCGTACCGAGCGTGGTCGGGGTGAAGGAGGCGTCGGGCGACCTGGGCCAGATCGCCGACGTGATCGCGGGCGCGCCGGAGGGCGTGGCCGTGTACTCGGGCGACGACGACCTCGCCTTCCCGACGGTCTGCCTCGGCGGGGCCGGGCTGATCTCCGTCGTCGCCAACGCCGCGCCGGGCCCGACGGCCGAGCTCGTCCGCCGCGCGCTGGCGGGCGACGTCGAGGGCGCACGGGCCCTGCACTACGCGCTCCTCGACGCGATGCGGGCGAGCTTTGTCGAGTCCAACCCGACGCCCGTCAAGGCCGTCCTCGCCGCGCAGGGGCGGATGGACGAGGCCGTCCGCCTGCCGCTGGCGCCGCTCACGGACGGGGCGCGCGAGCGCGTCATGGCGGCGTACGCCGCGCTCGTCGAGGCGGGCACGCCGGCGGCCGCTGGGGCGTAGGAGCGGCCCGCCCCACGACGCATGGCCTACACCCCGGACCCCCAGACCACGCTCCAGCGCTACCTCGACGCCTGGAACACGGACGACGCCGACCGCCGGTGGGCCCACGTCCACGCCGCCACGGCCGACGCCGTCGTCCTGCTCGACCCCGACGCCGAGGGGCCCGTCCAGGGGCAGGCCGCGCTCGCCGCCCACGCCGACCCCGCCCACAGCCGCCGCGGCCGCGTCGAGGCCACGGGCCCGCCCGACCTCGTCCTCGGCACGGTCCGCCTCCCGGTCCGCTGGATGGGCGAGGACGGGGTGTGGACGGGCGCCGTCGTCGGCACGCTCGACACGGACGTCCGCCTCGAGTGGGTCGTCCACTTTATCGACCCGAACTAGAGCGAATGGCAGGTTGGTACGCGGTACGGGGTACACGGTACGTGGCCGTCCGCCGTGACCTCGGGCCGTACCTCGTACCCGGTACCGCGTACCGACCCGAAGGGTGCTCTAGCGCCCCGCTGGCGGCGTGCGTCGCCAGCCGGGGGCCCCGTTCGCAACCCCGAGGAATCGTCATCCTGAGGAGCGCAGCGACGAAGGATCTCGACGCCGGCCTCCCAGGACGTAAGCGTCGGTGCCTACGGCCGGGGCACCGCGTCGAGATCCCCCGCCTCCGCGGGGGCAGGCTCTTCGCCCCGCTCAGGATGACACGGTGAACCTATCGAGGCACGAGCCACTGGCGGAGCGTCCGCCCGGAGCCCGTCCTCCCCCTCTGCTCCTCACCTTGACCGACCTCTCCGCCCTCCTGTCCGAGATCGACCACCACGCCGGCCAGCCGGCCGAGGCCCTCAACGAGCCCACCGCGCGGGCGGCGTTCGGGCGGCTCCTCGACGCGCTCGAAGCCGGCGAGGCCCGGGCCGCCGAGCGCGCCGACGACGGCGCGTGGCGCGCGAACGCCTGGGTCAAGCGCGGCATCCTCCTGGGGTTCCGGCTCGGCCGGATCGTCGACCTCTCGGGCGACGAGTTCGCCTTTTTCGACAAGGACACGTACCCGATCCAGCGGTTCGGCGCCGACCGCGGCGTGCGGATCGTCCCCGGCGGCTCGACGGTCCGGCGCGGGGCGTATGTCGCGCCCGGCGTGGTGTGCATGCCGCCGATGTACGTGAACGTCGGCGCCTACGTCGGCGAGGGGGCGATGATCGACAGCCACGCGCTCGTGGGGAGCTGCGGGCAGATCGGCGCGCGCGTGCACCTCAGCGCGGCGGCCCAGGTTGGCGGCGTGCTCGAGCCGGTCGGGGCGGCCCCGGTCGTGGTCGAGGACGACGTGTTCGTCGGCGGCGGGTGCGGCGTCTACGAGGGCACGGTCGTCCGCGAGCGCGCCGTGCTGGCGGCCGGCGTGGTCCTCACGCGGTCGACGCGGGTCTACGACCTCGCGCGCGAGACCGTCCACCGGGCCGAGGGCGACCGGCCGCTCGAGATCCCCGCCGGCGCCGTCGTCGTGCCCGGCACGCGGGCCGTCGACTCCGACTTCGGCCGCGCGCACGGGCTGAGCCTCGCCGCCCCGTGCGTCGTCAAGTACCGCGACGCGAGCACCGACGCCGCGACGACGCTGGAGGACGCGCTCCGCTAGCCGACCGCCCTCGGCCGAGCCCGCCGCCAGCCGTCCGGGGGTAGTCCGTGCGGACTACGTCGGGCGGGCGGAGCGGCCGTAGCCTCGCCGCGTCCCGCCTTCTTCCCCATGCGCCGGCTGCCTTTCCTCCTCGCCGTGCTGGCGGCCCTCGCGCTCGCCGCGTGCGACCTGTCCGGGGACGAGCCGCTCGCGCCCGGGACGTTCGAGGTGGTCGTGACCGGCGACGCCGAGGGCGAGCACGCTGGCGGCCCCGTCTGGGTCGCCGCCCCGGACTCCGGGCGCGGCAACGTCGGGTCCCCCGACGAGTACTGGGCCGTCGGCATTCCCATCGCGTTTCAGTCGAGTCTGGCCGACGGGGACGAGGTCGAGGTCGGCCTCTACATTGGTGAACCGGTGGAGCCGAACGGGTCGTTCACGGAGATCCCTGAGGGGACGTACGACCTCGGGGAGTACGACCCACGCCGTCCGGTCGCGCTCGGGACGGTCCGGACCGCTGGGCTCAACTTCGGTCCGGGTCCAGGCACGCTCCGGCTCCGGCGGGCGGCCGACGGCGGGCTCGTCGGCGACCTCGACGCCCGTTGGGTCGCGCCTCGGTTCAAGGGCCGGGCCTCCCGCGGCCGGGTCCGCCTCCGGTTCCACGCGCTCGCCGAGCGGCCGGAGGGGGCCGACGAGCGGTAGCCGGCCCTACCGCGGCCGGAACAGGGCGCCGACGAGGGCCACGACGGCCGTGTAGAGCGCGCCGCCGAGCCACAGCCCGAACACGAGGAACGGCGTCCGCGTCCCCTCGTCGAGCGCGAGCAGGATCGTCATAAGCCCGTGGTGGACGGCGGCGACCGCGAGGGCGCCGACGAACGCCTGCACCGGTGTGAGGCGGAGGGCGTCGCCCTGCTCCGACTGGAACAGGCCGATCACGAACCCCATGACCGTCTTGAGGAGCGCGTTCGTCCCGAGCACGGCCGGCATCACGAGGAGGTCCATCGCCAGCCCGGCCGAGAACCCGGCCACGGCCCCGGCCACGCGCCCGCGCCGGAGCGCGACGTAGGCTACGAACAGCAAGACCACGTCCGGCCAGACGCCCCACAGCGTGAGGTTGCTCAGGAGCCACTGGAGCAGGACCACGCCGATCCCAATGGCGACCTGGCGGAGGGCGTACGGCATGCGGAGGGGCGAGGACAGAGGGGCGCCCGAAACTACGCCGCCCCCCGGGGAGGGCGGGAGCGCGAACGGGGCGTCTCGGCGCGGACGCGCCGGGGCCTACTCGTCCTCCTCGACCGGGGGCCGCTCGCCCGTCGCGAGGGCGCGGACGATGGCGTCCTGAGCCCGCGCGATCGGCCCGCCGCGCTCGGTGTAGTGGTTCGCCATGAGGACGAACACGTAGGGCGCCCCCTCCGGCCCGCGGACGTAGCCGGCCAGGCACCGGACACCGAGGAGCGACCCGGTCTTGGCCCGGACCGGCACGTCGTCGAGGCGCGACCGGAGCGTCGAGCCCTCGGCGCCGCCGCCCGGGAGCGACGACCGGAACGCGGCCCCGGCCGGGTGCCGCCGCATCTCACGGAGGACGGCGGCCAGCGCCTCGGGCGTCACGAGGTCCTTGCGCGAGAGGCCCGACCCGTCGGCGATGCGGAGGCCGTCCGGGTCGGCCCCGGCCCGCTCGACGAACGCCTCGACGGCGTCGGCCGCGTCGTCCACGGTGCCGTCCCCGAGCGTGCGGAAGAGGTGCTCGGCGTAGAGGTTGTCGCTCTCGACGTTCACGCGCTCGACGATCTCCGCCAGCCGGGGCGACCGCGCGGTTTGGATGGGCTCCACGTCGGTGTAGTCGAGCGGGGCGTCGAGGTCGTCCACGTCCACGAGCGCGGCGTCGGAGACGTCGACGCCGGCCTCGGCGAGCCGCTCGGCGAAGGCGTGGACGGCGTAGAGCGTCGGGTTGGCGACGGGCACCTGGAGCGCCCCCCGGTACCCGGCCGGGACGCCGCCGCGGAGGGCGAACTCGTCGGTCCCCAGCGTCCGGTCGATGACGAGCCGTCCGCGCCCGCGCTGCGTCGTCGGCGTGCCGCGGACGGTCGCGAACCCGGCCGGGATGGACTCGAACCGGGCCGGCCCGCCCGGCGCCCCCGCCTCGATCCGGATCGAGAGGAGGTTGTCGTCCCAGGCCAGCCCGCCCGACGCCGGGGCGTAGCTCTCGGTCGCGATGTGCGAGACGTCCCAGCCGTCGCTGTAGCGGGCGTCCTCGAAGGCGTCGTCGTCGCCGACGATCCGGCCCTCGACGCGGCGGAGGCCGGAGGCCGCGAGCGCCTCGGCCCACGCCTCCAGCGGGTCGGTCTCGCTCCCGAACGTGGGGTCGCCCGCGCCCCGGACCACGAGGTCGCCGCGGAGCGTCCCGTCGGGCGCGACCCGGCCGAACTGGTAGAGCCGCGTCGTGTACCGGAAGTCGGTGCCGAGCCGGTCGAGCGCGGCGGCCGTCGTGAGCAGCTTGAGCGTCGAGGCCGGAAGGAAGCTTTTCTGCGCGTTCCGGCTGAGGACCACGCGGCCGGTCCGGGCATCCTGGACGAGGAGGCCCCAGTGGGCCGTCGGGAGGTCGGGGTCGTCGAGGATCTCCTGGACCGCGGCGACGGTCCGGGCCTCCGTCCCGTCGGCGTCGGCGAGGCCGGGGCGCGGGCCGAGCCAGAGGAGGCCGGCGACGGCGAGGGCGAGGGCGGCGGCCGCCCGGAGGGCGGCGG
>CAZDFV010000039.1:0-18831 GCA_964504495.1 uncultured Rhodothermales bacterium | reverse complement strand
CTCGGCGTCGAGGAGGCGGCCGCGCGCGCGCCGGAGCCGCGCCAGTCCCGAGACGGCCTCGGCCTGCGCCTCGTCGGCGGCGGCGACGCCCTGGGCGACGGTCTCCGCTAGCTGGCGGGCCGAGAGCGCGGCCGGCTCGACGGGGCGGCCTTTCTTAAAGGGGCCGGTCGGACGCTTCCGGCGGGGGTTCTGCTTTGCCATGACAGGAGGAGGTAGGGTCAGCCGCGCTTGAACAGGCCGTTGAGGAACTCCGTGATCCGGCCGCAGAACCCGTCGTCGAGCGAGACGAGCCCGTCGACGAGCGACGTGTTCGGGCCGTTCACCGTGAGCGATGGGACGCCCCGAACGTAGATGCAGTACGTGGACTGGTTCGCGGCCGTCGTGTTCATCAGGCCGAACGTGACCGCGGACAGGAACAGGCGGACAAACTGCTCGCTGAAGCGGTTGCCCACGGCGCGCACCGAGAACCCCAGGACGAGGGCGTCGAGGAGCGCGAGGTCGCTCCCCGACCGCATCAGGACCTGGTTGTCCTCGAACGCCACGTCGTCCAGGCCGAGGACGAGGACCGACGAGAACAGGAACTCCTGGTCGGTCGAGCTCAGGTCGAGGAGGCACTGGTTGTCGCAGAACAGGACGCCCCCGCCCGCGGGGTGGACGCCGGCCGCGAAGTCGTCGAGGCCCGGTTGGCCCTCGCGGACCGGCGCGGCCAGGAAGGGTCCGTCGTCCTCCAGGGACGGCGGGGTCGCCCGGTTGGAGAGCGTCGGCTGAGCGATGGCCTCGCCCGTTGCGACCTGACTGGGACGGGCGAGCGACCCCAGGGCCGCCAGCTCCGGCGCCACCGCGAGGTTCAGGATCCCGACCGTCGCCGCTGCCAGCGTCGTGTAGTCCGACCCGACGACGACGCCCTGGCTCGTAAAGCGGTTGTCGGTCACGTGGACCGGCCCGAACGCGCGGAGCGTGAGGGCCTGCCCGAGCGGCGCCTGGACCGTGTTGCCGTGGACGCGCGCGGCCGCCGCCGACCGCCCGCTCTGCGGCACGTCGTCGTCGAGCGGGGGCGCGACCGGCGCGACGGAGAACACGACGTGGATGCCGCCCCGCCGCCCCGGCCGCTGCGCCTCGATGCGGGCCCAGGCCCCGTTGTCGCCGATCTCGTTCTCGACGAACGCCAGGCCCTCGCCGTGGAGCACGAACACGCCGCAGACCGGCTCGCGGCGGCTCGGCCCGTTCCCGACGATCCGGTTCTCGCGGACCACGAGGTCCGACACGTCCGCCAGGGCGATTCCCCCGTAGCCCATCGCGTCGACCATCTCGCTCGGGATCTCCGCCAGCTCGCGGCGGAGGCACCCCTCGATCTCGTTCCCGACGACGTCGAGCCCGAACACGCTGACGAACTGGTCGTCCTCTTCGAGGCTGAAAAAGCCTACGACGCCGATCCCGCACATCCCCATGTCGCGGATCGTGTTGCGGGCGATGCGGAGGTCGTAGAGCGCGCCGTCGGATTCGAGCCGCGTCTCGTCCTCCTCGTCGTCGTCGCGGGGGGGGATGTAGGTGTCGCCGGGCGCGCACGGGTTGCACGGGTCGAAGCGGTTGACGACCCACCCAATCGACGGCCCGCGCCCGCCGTCTGCCCGGACCTCGCGGAGCGAGCCGAGCGTGATCCCGTGGCCGAGCCCGCCGACGATCCGGTTCTCCTCGACACGGACGTTCTCGCAGCCGCCGGCGAGCTGCATCCCACCGAGCGCCGAGCGCGCTTCCGCGAGGGGCTGGCGGAGGCGGAGCTCGACCGGGCGATTGACGGGTTGCTCGATGGGCCGGTTGATGGGCTGCTCGATTGGGCGCTCGGCCAGCGGGGGGGGCTGGCGCTCCTCGGCGACGACCGCGAGCGTGTTCCGCTCGATGCAGGCGTCGCGGGCCGAGACCCACAGGGCCGGCCACACACTCGCCGTGTCGCGCATCGTCAGCCGGCACTGGCGGACGACGAGGCCGTGCGCGGCGGCCACCTCAACCGCGCTCCGCCGGGCCGCTCGAACGTGCAGGCGGAGAAGGCGGACGCGCTCCGGCTCCTCAACGAGGCCCTGCTGGTTGTCGATCCCCTCGACGAGCACGCCCGGCGCGTCGTCGGCCGCCTCGACCGCCAGCCCCTCGATACGGACGCCCTCGCCGCCCCGGACCGTGATCGCCGGCACGTCGCCGTCCTCCAGCGCCGAGGCGTCGACGAGGGAGCGCCGACCGCAGCCCGTGATCGCCACGTCGCGGAGGCCGTCGAGCACGACGGCCTCGTGGTAGACGCCGGGGAGCACGCAGACCTGCCCGCCCGAGGGCGGGAGCGCGTCGACGGCGGCCTGGATCGAGTCGTACTGGCCGTGGCTGGCGGACCCGTCGCCCACGCGGAGCGTGCAGCACGTGCCCTGCCGCGTAAGGGGGAGGAACGGCTCGCGGCAGTCGAGGACGTCGGCGGTGAGCGAGCCGCCTGCCACCGGCTGCCAGCGGACGAGGGCGAGCGGGGCGTAGAACCGGCGGATGCCGTGCGGCCGCCGGCCCGTCTCCAGCGACCACGGGACGACCTGGTTAGGCGTCTCCGGCCGGGCCGCGATGATCCAGTGGTCGGCCGGAATCCGGTCCGGCCCCTCGACGGTCACCTCGAGGCCGGTCGTGCCGAGGGCGAGCGGCGTGCCGGGCGTGAACGGGATCGCGGGGTCCGAGGCGAGGTCGGCACCCCGGTTCCAGACGCGGAGGTAGTAATACGCGCCGTCGCCTTCGAGGTCGGCGACGTCGGGGCGGCTCTGCCAGTGGTCGAACGGGTCCGTCGGGATCGCGTCGGCGAGGACGAGGGTGCCGTCGTCGGGTTGGTACGAGGCCGAGACGCGCGTGAGGTGGCCGCGCACGCCGGCGACCTTCTCGCCGTTTGGGAGCACGGCGTCCCAGGGCAGCACCTCGACCGTCTGGTCCGCCAGCGGCCAGTGGGCCTGGTCGCGCGGGGGCGTGAGCAGCGTGAGCGTCTGGCGGTCGGCGGCGGCCTCGACGCGGTAGAGCGGGGCGGCGTTGTCGAACCCCCACGTCAGGTGGTCGCGGTCGACGAGCTGGACGCGGATCGCCTGGTTCTCGGCGCCGAGGTAGCCGCCGGCCGCGAGCGGCGTGCACAGGTCGTCCGGGTCGCCGCCGGGCTGGTAGCCGACCGTGAGGCGCACGTCGGGCCGGAGCTCGTGGTCGTCGCTCAGGCGGCCGACCCCGTTCGCCTCCCACGTCTGGACGAGGGCGTCCCAGGCGTCGGCGCAGTCGCCCTCGACGCCCTCGCGGAGGACGACCTGCTGGACCGTCCGCGTCCGCGTCGTCGTGTCCGGCCCGCCCAGCCCGACCTCGAACAGCTCGGCGTCCTCAACGGCCTCGACGGGGACCTCGTAGGTGACGAGGTAGACGAGGTCGGTCCGCTCGGCCGCAGGCGCTGGGTGGGCGTCGGGCGGGAGGAGCAGCCGGTCGGTCTGGGTGCGGAACGTCTGCGCGTCCTCGAGGGCGAGGCGCCGGCCGCCGAGGTAGAACGTCCCCGCCCCGATGTCGAACTCGACGTTCCCGTCCGCGTCGGCGCGCGGGTTCTGGATGCGGAACCCGTCGTCGGGCGTCCCGGCCGGGCCGATGACGTCGGCGCGCGTCCGGCGGAGGTCCTCGGCGCCGATCCGCCGGTCCGCGTTCCAGTCCTCGTCCGTGAGGACGCGGCCCTGCTGCATCCGCACGCCCGTGTAGTGCTTGCCCTGCTCGAAGGCGGACCGGGAGATGTCGCTCGTAGCCATGATTCAGCGTGGTGATGCGGGCTGGCGCCTCCGCCAGCCGGCGGTTACGTCTCGTGGACGAACAGGGGGATGCGCCCGAACGGCATGTATTCCTCGACCTTCGCCTCCAGCCCGCGCCGGAGGATCGGGGCGAGGAGCGCGCTGTAGGCGCCGATCTCGGACCCGCTCTCGGCGCCCAGACGGACCTCGGCGGATGCGGCCTCCGCCAGCTGGCCGTAGCCGGGGTGCCCGAACCGGCGCGAGGTGAAGGCCGCCCGCGTGTCGCCCAGGGCGTGCGACTCGTACGGGCGCGGGAGGCGGCTCCCCTCCGCGGCGGCGCTAAAGCGGAAGCAGCCGGCCTGGGTGTCGGTCACGTCCACGAGCCCCGTCACGAGCGCTTCGCTGGCCCACAGCCGGTGCACGTCGAGGCCGCCGAAGACGGTCACGCGGTCGAGGTGCACGTCGCCCGCCTCCAGGGCGACGGCCGGCGTTGCCGGGTCGATGGACTGGACGATGCTGTCCGACACCGCCAGCCGCTCGATGGTGCCGCCCGAGTCCGTGCGGATCGGCCCGAGGATGCACGCCTCGACGACGAGGTTCTCGACCGTCCCCTCCACGACGAGCGGGACGGGCGGGATCGCATTTGCGTCGCCGTCCTCGCCGCCGGGGTCGAGCGTGACGTGGCGGAGCGTGACCGTCTCGTAGTCGCCGCGAAGGATTAGGGCGCCGCCGTCCGACCCGATCCACAGGCCATCGAGCGTGGCTTCGGCGTCCTCATTCGCGCCCGTGTTGAGGACCCAGTTGCCGGCGAGGCGGAGGTAGGGGCGCGTCCCGTTCGCCGCCTGCACCGCGAGTGCCGACACGCTCGCCTTGTTGGCAACCGGCCCGTACGTCGCGCTGTCGCCGATCTGGACCACGCCTGCGTTCAGGACGTCGGCCGCGACGAGGGGCCCGCCGCCGGTGTGCTCCAGGTCCGGCGTGCCCGCCTCGACGTGGCGGCGGTCGTACGTGCCGGCGCCGATCTCGCCCGGCATCCCGTAGACGTAGGCGACCTCCACCGGGTCCGCTGGCGGTCCTATTGGGAAGAAGAACCGGCCGCGCTCGGGGTCGATCACGAGCCGCTTGTCGGCCGGCGCCGGGGCCGTCCATCCGGCGAGGCCGCCCGCGACCGTAGCCGCGACCGGGACCGGGGTGCCCGGCGGCGTCTCGACGCGGACGGCGTCGGGGAGCAGGCGACTTTTCCCGCAGTCCGGGACGCGGGCGCCGTCGAGGATCGCGTGGTACGTCGCCGTCGCGCCGGGCGGGGTGAGGAGGTCGGCGCTCGGGAGCGTTTCGAGCATCGTCCGCAGTCGCCGCTCCGACGCGAACCGGACGCCGGCGAGCGCGCGGAGGCTGTCCGCCGCGGCGGCGGGCAGGCCGTCGTCTTCGAGCGTCTGCGCGAGGGCGAGCGGGACCTCGTAGGCCGCGTGCCCGAGCAGCCGGCACCGGATCGGGACGGGCACCTCCCACTCCTGCGGCGGCGTCCAGGCGTCGAAGTCGAAGCCCAGGGGGCGGGCGCGCGGGGCGAAGAGGGGGACGTCGCGGCCCGACGGGTCGAACCAGAACGTGTCGCCGCCGGCCCGGGCGCGCGGCGTCACGCCCTCGACCTCCAGGGCGCGGAGGCGGTACAGGTGGAAGGCCAGCTTCGGGATCCCGTAGCGACCGAGCGCCCCCCGGTGCTGGCGGACGTCGGGCGTGTGGTGGAACTCGCCGAACGGGCCGTCCGCCAGCTCGGCGGCGTGCGGGACGCGGAGGTCGGCCCAGCCGCCCGGCGGCGTGCCGGAGTGGCGCCCCCCCCGTCCGGCCGGCGGTGGGTCGAGGCCGTGCCAGGCCCGCCCAAGCCGGCGGAAGCTCTCGACGAGGACGCCCTCCCAGCCCGTGATGTCGCCGACGAGTTCTTCGAGCACGCGCGGCGTCCCCTTCCGGCGGCGGTAGTAGATCGTCTTTGCCACGTCCACGCGCCGGCCGCGCGCGTTGAGGGCCGAGACGAGGCGCGTGCCGACGAGGTCGGCGAGGTAGGGGACGGCCCAGTCGTCGGCGGTCTCAGCGTACTGGTCCTCCCAAAGCCGGTCGTGGCTCCGCCGGAGGACGGCGGCCTGCCGGGCGATCGTCTCGACGAGCCCGCGGAGCGCGCCGGGCGGGCTCGCCAGCCCGTCCTCGTGCCGGTACGTCGCCGGGATCATGTCCCAGAGCTTCTCGGCGAAGTAGACCTCGAAGCCGTCGTTGGCGTCGGTTGCCATCAGGAGCGGGGGGAGGGCGGCTGGCGGGAGCCGGCCGCCAGCGGGGCAGAATCAGTCCTCCCCCTGAACTGCGGATAGAGGGGGACTTTCACGACCAACCTTCCACTCCCACAACCCGTCATTCCCGCGCAGGCGGGAATCCAGGGCGTCCGGGTAGGGCGGTGCTCGCCCGCCCTGAGTCTCCGCGCAGGCGGGGAGGGCCGGGGGCGCACCGCCAGCGGGACAAGGTCAGTCCTCCCCCTGGACAGGGGGAGTCCGCAGAGCGGGAGGGGGTAGACCGGGCGGGCGCCGCGCCCCGTCTCTGACTGCTCGCGTCCCGCTGGCGGGACGGCCCCGCCAGCCGGGCGGGTGCGGCGCGCTGGCCGGTCGACCACCCCTAACCCCTCCCCTAACCCCTCCTGTCCAGGAGGGGGACTGTGGCTCGTCGTCGTCATCCGTAGAGCACGGGCGTGCCGTTGAGCGTGAGGCCGCCGGCCTTGACGTCGAAGTAGGCGCCGGCGCCGGGCGTCTGGGCGAAGACGCCGAAGGGTGCGCCGCCCCACGCGAGGGCGCGGACGGAGACGGCGCCGGGCACGGCGAGGACGGCGGCGTAGAGGGCGCTCCGGTAGACCGGCCGGCCGATGCCCAGCACCTCGGGCGTGAGCGCCCCGCCCTCTCCCACGAGGGACCGGCGGACGGTCTCGACCACGTCGCCCTCGACGTAGCGCTCATCGACAGCCACGTCGAGCGAGACGGCGACGGGGACGCTCGCGGCGGCCTCGGCGGTCGAGGGCACGTCGGGCTCCGTGGCGGCCGCCAGCGCGGCGGCGACGGTCGGGGCGAGGGCCGCGTCGCCCAGGAACCAGACGTGGACCTCGGCGCCCTGCCCGCGCGGACGCCACCGCCACCGGGCCTGCGCCGCCCGGACGCCCGCGACACCGGCCGCGACCGTCTCCATGTCGAGGATCGAGACCGCCCGGCCGAGGAGGAGCGCCGAGGCCGGCGCGAGCGTCCGCACCTCGTCGGGGCCCTCGGCGTCGGCGCCGCCAAAGGCCGCCAGCGGGTTCTCGACGCGCTGGATCCCGACTGTCGGCCGCGCGAGTTGGTTGATGGCCTCGGCAGGCGGGGCGGCGGCCCCCGCGCCGTGACGGTAGGACGCGACCACGTTATCCGTCCCCGTCGGGAGGCGCGCGCCGCGCACGCCGTCGCCGAACGTGACGGTTGCTACGCCCTCGTCGTCGTGGCGGACGGTGTAGACGCGACTGAACGGGCCGAGGCCGAAGAACGACGGCACCTCGTCCCACCGGACGCCGTCTACCCAGACGGTGAGCGTGCTGGCGACGCCGGCGGGGTCCTCGCTCGTGGGGGCGGAGACGTAGGTGAGCGGGTTCTTTTTCAACCTGAACGACTGGTTCGCGACGCTCGCGTCGCCGCTTCCGAGCGTCTCGCCCTCGACCGTCTCGCCGCGCGTGCTCTCGACGAGGTTGCCCAGCACCTTGACCGGGAGCTGAAGCGCCCTGTCCACGGCACTGCCCTGGCCGGGCGTGATGGCGCCGGTCTCGAAGTCGAGCGCCGCGTCGAGGGCGACGGCGTCGCCGTTCACGTCGCGGAGGACGAGCGCGCCCGGCTCCGAGCCGTCCGCCGGCACCTCGGGCGGCGCGGCGAGCGCGAGGGCGCTGGACGCGGTCACGGTCGTGGACGCCTCCAGCCGGAGCGCCCCCGCACCGACCGTGTGGTGGTGGACGACCAGCGTCGCGGCGTCGCCGTTGTCCCACGTCGCCCCGCCCGCGTCCGTCCGGCTGGTGTCGTTCAGGAGCGCGTCGAGCTTCAGCCGCGTGACGGGCGTCGTCGTCGCGGGCACGGCGACGGAGACGGTGCTGTCGTCCGTGTCGGTGAGCGAGATCAACCCGGCCACGGTGACGTGCATCGAGACCTCGGCCGTCTCCGTGACTCGGAACCAGCGGAGCGCGCCCGCCTTCTCGACGACGACGAACCCGCCCGGCTTGACGAGCCGGTAGAGGCCGTCGAGCGTGAGCCACGTCACGCCGCCCGCGTCCTCGACGGCATCGGGGTCGCCGGAGATGTCTGTCATCGTCCAGAGCGAGGCCGACCGCGTGGGCCGCGACAGGGCGATCTCGTCGGGCGCTACGTCGTCGGACAACGCGATGGCTGGGTCTAGCTCGACGCGGACGTACGGCTCTCCGTCGGCCCCCGTGGTCTTTTCCAGCCGGCTGGCGACCGTCACGGCCGTGAGCGCGTCGTCGTCGCGGGCGCGGACGAGGAGCGGCGCGCCGGCAACCGGCTGGGGACCGGCCGGGTCGATCAGGATCTGGTCCAGCGACACGTCGGCGCCGGTGCCGCCCGTGCCGAGGGCGTCGCCCAGCGTCTCGGGCACGGGCGGCGCCAGCGCCCACCCGTTGAGGAGCGGGTGGACGACGGCGTCGGCCGTGACCTCAAACACCTGGGGCGCCTCGTCGCCGAATGCCGCCGAGCGGAACGCGGTCCCGGTCGGCACGGAGACCGGCCGCCGCCCCTCGGCCCACACCGCCATGAGCGCCGTCGCGGCGACGGCCGGGCGCGGACGGTAGCCGAGCAGCTCGACGAGGCGCCGAACGTCCGGGTCGCGCCGGGCCGTGCGGAGGTACAGCTCGTTGGCGACCACCTCGTCGTAGAAGGCGAGCACGGCGGCGACGTAGGCGCCCATTTCGAGGACCATGACGCCGAGGTCGCCCGGCGTGTCGGCCCGCCAGCCAGCGAGGGCAGGCGTCCGCGAGGCGTCGGAGAGGAGGGCCCGCCGGAACGCCGCCGCGTCGGCCGGCTGGCGGGGCAGCCAGTCGAGGCCGGCCGGGATCGCCGGCGGCGGCGGGTGAGGCGTCGTGTCGCAGGGGCAGGGCATGGATCAGGCTCCTCTGACAGATCGCAGGGATGCGTGACGAGTGATGCGTGATTCTCCGACGCAGCGTTCCGAACAAGACGGCGCGCGCGTGGTGGGCCCGTGACGTGAAATGCGCGAGAGACAGGCGGGAGCGTCACGCATCACGGATCACGCATCACCCGACTAGGCGCCGCCGTCGGTGAGGATGCGGAGCGTCCCGCGCCCGGGGTGGAGCGGGTCGTCCTCGACGCGGACGGTCTCGTCCACGCCCACGTCGAGGGCGGCCTCCGTCATCTCCCGCCAGTCGAAAAAGCCGCGGCGCCGCACGCGGACGCCCTCGACGGCGCGGACGCCCGGGACGGCGTGGACGGCGGCCTCGAGCTGCGAGCGGTCGAGCGGGTCGCCGAACGTGAAACGGTCGGCCGCGAAAAAGCCGCCGACGCCCGGCGTCCCCGGTGGCCCGACGAGCGCCTCGCGGACGCGCTCGCGGACGTCGGCCGGGTAGGCGTCCGGGGCGACGCAGACCGTGACCTCGACGTCGACGTCGGCAAAGCGCGGGGCGCGGACGTGGGCCTCGCGGCCGGCCTGGCGGAAGCGGTCGAGCTGGCGCTGCACCTCGGCCCGGAGACTGTCCTCCAGGACCGGCGCGCCGACGGGGTCGGGTGTGGCGAACACGCTGAGCCACGAGCCCGTCCACCGGAAGGCGGCGCCGGCGCGCTGGACGTCCGTCAGCCGCTCGACGGCCTCGGCGTAGTCCTCCGCGCGGACGGCCCGGTAGGTGACGGCCCGGAACGCCTCCGGCGCGAGCTGGCGGACCGTGTCGAGCGCTTCCGGCGCCTCGCCCGACACGACCGCCAGCGGGTTCGTCACAGCCTCGACAAAGGAGGCCGATGGATCGAACGCCGTCACCGTGTCCGCGCCGACGTTCGCGGCCCCGCCGCCCCCGACGCGGTAAAGCACCTCGAAGACGGTCCCCTCAGCAGGGACCGCCCCGAACACGCCGTCACCGAACCGGACCGTGAAGCCCTCGCCGTGCGCGTAGTCCCGGTGCTCGATGATCGTCCCGGCCCGCTCGTAGCCGACGATCCGCTGCCACGCGCCGTCGTCGAGCGTGACGTGCCGGTCGTACGCCTGCGACGAGTAGCGGCCGAGAAGGGACCGCCGCCACTCCCACTCGTCGCCGCCGACCCAGACGCCGCCGACGTCCTCGACCTCGTGGACGAACACCTCGGGCGCGGCGCTCCGCGGGTCCGGGCCGAGCCAGGCGAGCCCCTCGCTGGCGGTGCCGGGGAGCGTGAACAGATACGTCACGGCGTCGCCCGGGCCTTGGCGCTCGACCGCCGCGTCGTGGTCGGCCGGATCGAGCGACGGGCCGATGCTGAACCGGGCCGTCTCCGTCCGCCCCGCCGTGGCCCGGAGGAGGTTGCCGCGCATGGTGAGGGCCGTCAGGTCGAGCGCGTGTGGGAGCGGCTCCTCCCACGCGATCCGGGTGATGGCCGAGCCCGTGACCGGGTCGCTCAGGAGCGGGTCGTCGGTCTCCTCGACCTCGATCAAGCGGACCGGCTGGCGGCGCGCCTCGACGCCCGCGTCCGGCGGGTCGGTCCGGAGGAGGACCCAGCGGCCGGGCACGTCGCTGTCGGTCGTGTCGTCGAGCGGGAGCGTGGCGGCGTGGTGGCCCCGGACGAACAGCTCGGTCGCGCCGGCGGGGAGGCACGTGTCGTCCTCGTCCCAGAGGTGCGGGAGGAGCGCGTTCCGGTCCGCGTCGACGGCGTACGTCGTACCGGCGAGCGTGTCGCCCAGGCCGGTTCCGATCTCGAACGAGACCGGGCGGCCGTTGTCGGCGATCGCGCTCACGTCGTAGCCGGCCGGGAGCACGCCGCTGCCGCCGGGCGTGACGGTCACGTCGATCCACGTCGAGGCCGCCAGCCCGTCGTGGACGGTGTAGTCCACGAGCCGGGCGTGGCGGCGGACCGACCGCCGCTGCGTCGCCGTGGCGAGGTAGCCCTCGCGCGCGACGCGGTCCTGGTAGTAGGCGTGCTCGTCGCCGAGGGCGGCCAGCACCTCGACGAGCATGACGCCCACGTCGGCCGCCAGCCGGTCCTCCCAGGCGGGGTAGGCGAGCGAGGCGTAGTCGAGGAGCGCCCGGCGGAAGCTCCAGAAGTCCCGCGCCGTCGTGTCGAGGGCGACGTCGAACGGCTCGTCGGGGCACGGCGGCTCGGCGGGCTCGCAGTCCACGTCCTGCGGGCAGGCGGCCTTGAAGCTGAACGCGATCCCGTTGAAGTACGGGTCGACCCGGGCGTCGTCGAGGTGCAGCCGGTACGTAGCGAAGTCGCCCGGCGCCGAGACGGTCAGGCGGAGCACGTCGGCGCCGTCCACGGTCTCCCAGCTCAGGCCCGTGACCTCGGCCTCGGGCGGGTCCGCGTCGGCGCTCTCGATGCGCACCTGGGCAGGCGACACATCGCCCACGAGCGGCGCGTCGAGCGTCGCCGGACTGCGGAGGAAGTGGACGTCGAGCGTCGTCTGGTCCGGGTGGACGGCGACGAAGTCGAGGCCCGTGACCGCGCTCTGGGCCCGGAGCCGTTCGGGTCGGTCGGGGGCGGGCATCAGGGGACCAGGGGGACGTTCAGGAACCGCTGCTCGCCGAGCGCGCGGATCCGGTAGCGGATCTTGATGTCGAGCCGCTCCTCGACGGGCACCACCTCGACGTCCTCGACCGTGAGCACGCTCCCGAGCCACCGCTCGAGCGCCTGCACGACCGACACCTGCGCGAGGCTGGCCGAGACCACGCTGTTCGGCGCGAACACCATCCGGCGGACGCCGCACCCGAACTCGGGCCGGTTGACGCGCTCGCCGGGCGCGGTCAGGAGCACCTGCATCATCATCTGCTCGACGTGCGCCGCGTAGTCCGTCTCGACGCGGAGCCGGCCCAGGCCGGCGTCCACGGCAACCGGGTGGCGGATGCTCGTGATCTCGTTCATGCCGGACTGGCGGCGGGGGCGGGCGGGCTTACCACGATATCTGACTTGTCATCCTGAGCGTCAGCGAAGGATCTCGACGCGGTGTGCGAGTCGTAGGCGCCGGTGGCGGGAGCGACCGAGTCCGGCATTGAGATCCTTCACCTTCGGCTCAGGATGACAAGGTGGGGAGTGTGGTGAAGTGCAGGAGAGTCCCCCTCCTGGACAGGAGGGGATAGGGGTGGTCGACCGCTCAGCGCACTGCGCCCGCTCCGCTGGCGGAGGCGCTCCGCCAGTGGGGCGCTCCCCCCTCCCGGCCTCCCCCGGCGGGAGGAGACGTTGAACCGCCCTATGCGTCTGAACCATCGGCGGGACGGGTGGCGCGGCGTCACAGTGTCCGTACGGCGGTCTGCGTGTTGGCGATCACGACCGGCCCCTGGGGCACCTGGGCCGCGCTCAGGCACAGCCCCGTGCTCGACCGGCTCAACGTCGGCTGCCCGTCGACCGTCACGCGCGTGTCGGGGACGAGCCACTGAACGGTTACGCACGGACTCGGGATGGGCACGACGGCGGGGATCTGGAATGGGCACCCCGCGACGACGAACGTGTCCGTCGCGAGCGCGAGCGGCGGCCCCTCGGCCGAGGCCCGCACGTTCGTGCTGACGATCTGGACGGCCCCGCCGTGCGGGCACTGGAGCGTCGAGGCAATCGTGAGGCTGTGTCCGGCCACGGTTGACGGTTTGCAAAGAGGCGACAGCGAGTTGCTATTCCTCTACCGGGCAGCTTCTGCGGGCCGGACTGGCGGCGTCGTCTGTCGAGGAGTCCCCCTCCTGGACAGGAGGGGTCAGGGGTGGCCGACCGACCGAGCCGCCAGTCCGGCAACGGCGGCTTGTTGCGGCACTAGACCACGTTGAGCGCGCCGTTGTTGACGTCGAACCCGGCGTTCGAGAGCTCCGACCGGCTGGCGCCGGCCTCGGCCGTGACGCCGCCGCTCCCGATCGTCAGCGTCGAGCCCCCGCTCTCGTTCGTAATGTCGTCGGCGACGGTGAGGACCGAGCCGTCGTGCTTCTCGACCTCCAGCGTCCCCGCGTCGTCGTCCACGCGGATCGTGAAGGCGCCGGTCGTCCAGACCTTGACCGAGGCCGTGGCGTCGCCCGGGGCCTCACCGTCGGCCCAGAAGCAGCCGGCCCAGATCGGGAACGACGGGTCGCCGCCCTCGAACTCGACCCAGACGCCGCTCCCGACGGGCGGCAGAGCAAAGAAGCCCACGCCGTCGCCGGCGTACGGGACGCACGGCATGGCCCAGACCTCGAGCGTGTCGAGCACGGCCGGCACGCGCACCCGGAGCCGGCCGCGCCGCGTCGGGTCCTCGGTGTCGGTCACGACGCCACGGTACTTGCCGAAATACCGGGTGCGGATCCAGTCGACCAGCTCGCGGAGAACGTCGGCGTCCATCGGCTAGACGAGGGAGGGGATGGAGAGGCCGCCGCCTCCGCTCCAGGCGTTCCGCCAGAGCGTGAGGTGCATCGTATGCGCCGTCCGGTCGGCCCGGTGGCGGACGCCGGCCACGAAGTAGGGGCCGCTGTGGCGGCTCCCCGCCCCGCGCACCTCGACGACGCTGTGCGCCCGGACGATCGCGCGGAGCGCGTTCAGGCTCGTCTCGCACTGCGCCTCGACAAACCAGCCGGCCTCGATGAGCGCCGCCTCGCCCCGCGCCTGCAGATCGCCCGCGTCGTCGGCCGGCGCGGCGAGGTGCACCGACCGCGTGCCCCCCGCCACGTCCGCGAGCGACTGGTCCCCGAGCGCCGCCAGCGGCGAGGCGGGGACGGACCCGTCGAGGTCGTTCAAGCCGTTGAGGTCGAGCTGGCTCCCGACGACGCTCGTGGGCCGCTCGGCGTCCCACCGGAGGTCGAGCGCCGCCGTGTTCGGACCCTCCAGGTTGATGACGACCGCGGCCGCCGGGCTGGCGTCGAGCGCGGGCCGGCGGCAGTGGGCCGTCTCGTCGCCGCCGTCGCTGCACGAGACCCAGAAGTGGAACCCGTTCCGCCGGGCGAGGCGGCGGACGAGGCCCAGGTCGCTCTCGCGCTGGACGAGCGCGTGCTTGTCCTCGGCGTGGAGCGCCGGCGTGCTCTCGACGTCGAGGGCCGCGTACCCGTACTCGTTCAGGACCGACTCGATGGCGTCCCGGTCCGTGACGTCGGCCCAGACGCGCGTCTTCGTCTCGCGGTCCATCTCGACCGTCGAGTCGGCGCCCTCGACCTCGAGCCACGAGCCCTCGCCGCCGTGCGCGAGGTGCGCGCGCTGGCCCGTCACCGGCCCCTTAACGAGGCACTCCGTTCCGGCGTCGGTCGGGACGAGGACGGAGAGCGTCGCGCCCGGGTCGAACCGGCCGTCCGCGAGGCGCGGGAGGTCGCCGCCCTCGATGTCGAGGTCGTAGCGGAGGCGGTACGTCGTGGCGCCACCGACGCGCTCGGTCACCTCGACGTGGGCGAACCCGCCCAGGTCGTCCTGGACGGCGTCGTCGACCGCGATCAAGGGGATGGAGTCGGTCACCGTTTGGTGGGGATCGGGACCTCGGGCGTCTCGGCGAGGGCGTCGGGCCACATCGCGTCTGCCAGCTCGGCGATCCGCCAAGTGCCGGCCGGGTCGTCGAGGTAGCGGAAGGCGAGGTGGTCGAGCCGCTGCCCCTGCCGCCGCCGGTGGACCCCGCGGAGCGTCTGGCTGGGCTTGTCGGGGACGGGCACGACCGTCGCCACGAGGCCGCCCGGGCCGGGCACCTCGTAGAGCGGGAGGCCGGCGTAGCGGCTCTTGGGGTCGAAGTGGGCCATCAGCGGCGGGCTGGCGGAAGCGCCGGGCGGGACGGGCGGGCGCCGGAGGCCGCGCGCAAGGCGTGGAGCGCGGGAGGCTGTTCAGTACCGATCCAAGAAGAGTCCTCTCCTTCGACAGCAGGGCTGCTACGTTCTGTGCTTGCTAGACAAACACGTGTCGTCATCCCCGCGCAGGCGGGGATCCAGGACGGACGAGCACGGGGCCGGACGAGCCCTGGATTCCCACCTGCGCGGGAAGGACGGGTTGCATTTGTATGTACAACCCTACTCACGTCTGAGAACGTAGCAGCCCTGCCCCTGGACAGGGGGAGGGGGTAAACCGCCCGAGTACGGAGGCCCGCTCGACTCCGTGCCCCGACGATCCACCACCCCTAGCCCCTCCTATCCAGGAGGGGGACGGACCTCGGCAATCACGAAGCAGTCTCTGAGAGCCGCCCCACGGACCACGCTCGGGCATCAGAACGGGAGCATCCCGAGGATCGAGTCCACGCTGTTCGCCAGGTTGGCGGCGGCGAGCCCGCGCTTCTGGGTCCGTGTGAACTGGAACGAGACGACGGCGAGGTCCTCGGCGAACGTCCGCCCCTCGGCCGGGAAGTCGGCCGGCGTGAGGACCTTGAGCCCGACCGTTGCCTTCGCGCGGATCGGGTAGAGCGTGGGGAGGAACGCCTGCTCCTCGACCTGGAAGCGGGTCACGCGCACGGGCACGATCCGCCCCGGCCCCCACACGAACAGGACGACGGGCACGCGGCCGCGGGGGACCGGCTCGGCATCGGCACCGCCGCCGAGCGCGCTCGACACCGCGCCGACGAGGTCGTCGAGGAGGCTGTCGCCCTCGGGGTAGAGGAGCATCTCGAGCGCCGCCAGCCGGTCGGCCACGCCGGTGAGGACGGCCACGGGGTCGCCGGTCTCGAGCTCGTCGGTCGCGTCGAGTTCGAGGGCGAGCGAGAACGTCTCGGGCGGGTCGGCCGGCTGGGCCGTCGCGGCGGCGGCCGGCGGGACGCCCGGCGTGGCCTCGGCGCCGTCGCGGGCGGAAGGGTCCCACACCTCCAGCGAGCGCGTGAGCGACTCGGGGTTGTACTGGAAGACGATGACGTTGGGGACCGGCCCGATAAACCGCTCGGAGAACTCGACGAGGGCGCCCTTGAGGAGGAGCGGGCTGCGGGAGTAGCCGGTCGGCATCCGTCCAGAATCAGGTAGAGGCCGCCCGGCTGGCGGCGGGCGTCCGCCAGTCGAGGGAGTGGACGGTCATCGTGCGGGGGCGCCGATCTCGCCCGGCGTGACCGTCTGCGGCTCGTCGGCGTCGATCCGGCCGCCGTAGATGTTGCGGGCGACGGGCTCGTGCAGCCACTGCTGGATGGCCGCGCGCTCGAACGCCGGGTCCACCCACGTCACGAAGCGCCCGTGGCCGCCCCCGGGATAGCCGATCGAGACGACCGCCAGCCGCCGGCTGCCGGAGGTCTGGACCCACCGGACCGACCGCCGCGTCCCGCTGGCGAAGAAGGTGCCGACGCCGCTCTGCTGCCGCTCACCGATCCGGAGGACCTGCGCGCGGAACGCCCCGAGCACGTCGCGGACGGCCTGCCGGTACACGGCCTGCGTCTTCACGCTCGGGTCCCACGCCGCGACCAGGATCAGGAGGTCCTCGTCCGGGAGCGCGTCGCGGTTGTCGAGGTGGCCGCGCACGTGCCCGACGAGGTCGTCCTTGCCGACGGAGAAGGCCGTGGCGAGGAGCGAGCTGATCCCCTGGTAGTCGGCCGGCGGCTGGCCGACGCGGTTGATGTGGGCCGTCGCGCGGGGCTTGGCGACGGCGCTGATCGCGCCCGCGATCTGTGAGGCGTTGTCGTCGAGGGCGATGGCGATCCGGTACGTCGTGACCGAGGCGTCGAGGCTGATGGTGTTCGCCAGCGTGCTCAGCGCCCGCCCAATCGCCGGCGTGAGGAAGAACGTGAAGGCGACCCCGACGACAGCTTTGAGGGCGTCGCTCTGGGCGCTGGCGGTGGCCTCGATGGCCTCCCGCTCCGTCGTGAGCGCGGCCACAAAGTGCGTCTCCGCGCTACCGAGCCGGCTGACGAGCTGGATGAGCGCGTTCTGACGCTCGTCGTAGCTCATCTCCTCCGCAGCTGGGGCGCTCCCCGTGGGCGCCCCGGGAGACGGCAGGAGCGAGGCGACCGGCGTGCCCCCCTCCCGCTGCCGCTCGACGAGGTCGGCCGTCCGGCTCATCAGGCTCTCGACCCACCCCGCGCGGTCGAGGATCTCGCCGGCGGCCGGGCCGGCCGCCGCGTCCCGGGCCACACCGGCGAGGCGCCGGAGCGCCGCGAGGTCGCCGGACTCCGCGAGCGAGAAGGCCCGCCGGCGGAGGTCCGCCCGGGCCTCGGCGCTGGCGAACCCGTGGACGTAGTTCCGCACCGCCGTCTCGTCGGTCTGCACCTCCACGACGACCGGCTGGCGCTGGACGGCCGGCGTGCCGCCGCGCGCCTGTTGGGCGACGTGTGCCAGCTCGTGTGCCAGGAGGAGGCGCCCCGCGCGCGTGCCCAGTCGGAATTCGCCGGCCCCGAACGCGACGTCTCGCCCCACGGTGAAGGCCCGCGCCCGGACGGCTCGGGCCGCCCGCGCCGCCCGCCCGTCGGTGTGAACGCGGACGGCGCTCAGGTCCAGCCCGAGGTGGGGTTCGAGGTCATGCCGCACAGCCTCGCCTAGCGGCCGCCCCGGTGCTGCGATGGCCTCCCGTACGGACGAGGGCACACGCGCCGCACTCGGGAGCGCCGTCGGCGACGGAGCGCGCAGTAGCGGGCCGGCGCTCTCGAGCGGCTTGCCGAGAGCGCCGGCGGCCACGCGGTCCGCCTCGCGCTCGAAACGGTCGGACGCCGGCGACACGTCCAGCTTGGGCTGGATGCCCGCCGCCCTCAGGCTGCGGATGGCGACGTCGGGGGCGTTCAGATCGAGGGCGACGGGCGCCTCCGCCAGCCGGGCGTGGTTCCCCGCCCCGCCGCGCGCCCCGGACACACGCCGCCTCGTCGCGCCCTGCGAGACAGAGCCGGAACCGGACCGCTGGCGGTGGGCGAGGCGGACGGGCATCTAGAGCGCGGCCAGCCGGCGCGCGACGGCGTCGGCGATGAGGGCCGCCAGCCGGGACGGCGGTGTGTCGGACGGGAGCGCGAGGCGGAGGTCGAGCGCGGCCAGCGACGCGGTCTGGGGCTCGATCCCGCGCGCGGCGAGGTCGCGGGCGACGGCCTCCCCGATCCGCCGCGCCGCCTCGGCCGAGACGCCGGGCAGGCGGAGCCGGACCTCGTCGATCTGGACCGTCGCTTCGCTCATGCGGCTGCGTCGAGGGCGTGGAGGCGGCCCCGCTCGCGGTCGCTGAGGGCCTGGCCCGACTTTGCCAGCTCGCGGTCGAGCCCGCGCATCAGGTGCTCCAGCGCCAGCGGCTGGCGGGCGCGGCGGGCGGCGAACAGGCCGCCGAGGACGCCCCCCTTGATCTGGGCGCCCGTCACGTCGACGGCCTCGGCCAGCACCTCCGTCGTCCCGTTCAGGCGCGCGAGAGTGTCGGGGCCGGCCAGCTCGCCGAGGACGCGCTGCCAGATCGCCAGCCGCTCGGCGGCCTCAGGGCGCGGGAACGTCAGCACGTAGCGGAGGCGGCGGACGAACGCGGCGTCGAGGTTGGCCTTCTTGTTCGTCGCCAGAACCGCGACGCCGTCGAAGCCTTCGAGCGCCTGGAGGAGGTAGTTCGTGTCCGTGTTGGCAAAGCGGTCGTGCGCGTCGCGGATCTCGGTTCGCTTGCCGAACAGGGCGTCGGCCTCGTCGAAAAAGAGGACGGCGTCCATGTGGGCGGCCTCGGCGAAGACGCGGGCCAGGTTCTGCGACGTCTCGCCGACGTACTTGCTCACGACCGCCGAGAGGTCCACGCGGAACAGGTCGAGCCCCAGCTCCCCGGCGACGACTTGGGCCGCCATCGTCTTGCCCGTCCCGGACGGCCCGGCAAAGAGGGCCACGAGCCCGCGGCCCTGGGGAAACAGGCGGCGCGCGGCCGGCTGCTCCCAGAACGCGACGCGCTCGCGGGCCTCGAAGGCGAGGTCGGCCAGGGCCTCCGCCAGCGGCTCGGGCACGACGAGGTCGTCCCACCCGAACGGGCACGGGAGCGGCCGGGCGAGCGCG
>CAZDFV010000038.1:13096-18897 GCA_964504495.1 uncultured Rhodothermales bacterium | reverse complement strand
CCTCGTCGCCGACGGCGTGGCCGGCCTCGTCCGGCGGACGGTCGGGGCGCTCGGCGGCGACGCGCTCGTGGTCGCGACGGGCGGCGGGGCCGGCTGGCTGGCCGCCCACGTCGGCGGCGTCGACCGGGTCGAGCCGCACCTGGTCCTCGACGGCGTCCGCCTGCTCACCGAGAGGGCCGCCAGCCGGGGCTAGACGGTCCGGTCGAGGTCGAGGAGCGACTGGACGCGCGCCAGCACCATGTCGATGGCGACCTGGTTGCGCCCGCCGCGCGGGATGATCACGTCGGCGTGGCGCTTCGAGGGCTCGACGAACTCGAGGTGCATCGGCCGGACCGTCCGCCGGTACTGCTCGAGGACTGACTCGATGGACCGGCCGCGCTCGTGGAGGTCCCGCTCGATCCGCCGCATGAGCCGGACGTCCGGGGCCGCGTCGACGAACAACTTGACGTCCATCCGCACGCGGAGGGCCGGCTCGGCGAGGACGAGGATGCCGTCGACGAGGACGACCGGGCGGGGCCCGACGGTCTCGGTCGCCTCCAGCCGGCCGTGGCTCTCGAAGCTGTACGTCGGCTTCTCGACGGGCTCGCCGGCGAGGAGCCGGTCGAGGTGGTCCACGAGGAGGTCGGTCTCGAGCGCGTCCGGGTGGTCGAAGTTGAACCGGGCGCGCTGCTCGGGCGCGAGGTGGGCGAGGTCGCGGTAGTAGGCGTCGTGGTCGAGGAGGGCGATCCGGCGCGGCCCGAACCGCTCCATGATCCGGCGCTGGACCGTCGTCTTGCCCGACCCCGAGCCCCCGGCGATCCCGATGACGACGGACATGGCGGCGGGCCGCTGGCGGAGGCCCGGGTACCGGGGCGCGCCGCCAGCCGGCGGCTAGTCGTCGTCCTCTTCTTCGCGGGCCCGCTTGGCCGCCTCGGCCTCGGCCTCGGCCTGGGCGCGGGCCTTCCGCCGGGCCTTCCGGCGTTCCTCCCACCCCGGGCTGGAGACCATGACGACGGTCCCGCCCCCGGCCTCGTCGATCTCGGAGGCGTCGTGGTCCACCTCGTAACCGCCGGGCGACTCCCAGTCCTCCAGGGCGTCCACGCTGTCGGCCGTCTCGTTGACGATGTAGGCGACGAGGGCGCCCCGCAGCTCTTTGACGCCGTGCGAGACAGCCTTCCGCTCGCCGCCCTCGTCCTCCTTGTAGAACTTGACGCGGATCATCCGGGCGTACGTCCCGGCGTCGTTCCAGGCCGCCTCGTGCGTGCCGGAGAGGAGGTTCCAGACGGCCTGCCCCGTGAGCAGCCTGTTGAGCTGGGCCGAGAGCGGCTCCCGCCAGTAGGCCGAGACCTTGCCCATCCCCTCGACCTTGGCGTCCATCTTCAGCCGGTAGTTCGGGACAAGGTCGTCCGGCCGGAGGAGCCCGAACAGGCCCGAGAAGATGACCCCGTTCTCGAGGAGCCGGCGTTGCGACCCGGTCGGGAGCCCGGCGAAGTCCATCGCCGCGTACATCACGCCGGGGCTGTACCGATCGACGGCGGCCATGAGCGGGCTCCGGTACACGTCGCGCGTGACCTGGACGGCCTCCTCGAGGGCCCCGCCCTTGACGCCGAACAGGGCCTCGAGCGCGTCCTCGTCGGCCTCGTCGACCTGCGCCCGGAGCGCGTCGATCAGCGCGCGCCGCTCGGGGTTGAGGTCGGAGAAGTAGTTGAACGTGTTCGACGAGCGGTAGTCGAACATGTCGGGCGCCAGCGGGTTGCCGCCGGGCTCTTTGCCCTCCGCGCTCGGGAGGAGGATGGAGAAGCGCACAGGCTGGGAGAGGGGGAAAGGGAGCGCCGGGCAGGCGCGGGGGGAGGGGCCTTAGCGCCGAGGTCGCCTCTCGCGGGCCTGGACGATGAGGGCGTCGGCCTCGCTGAGGAGGGTCTCGGCCTGCTGTCGGGCGTCGGCCACGAGAGCGTCCGCCTGCGTCCGGGCGTCGCTCGGGACACCGGCCCGGTCGAGCCGGTCGAGGAGGCCGGCGAGGTCGTTGGCCCAGCGGTCGAGGAGGTACCCCACGCGGCGGCGGAGCTGGCGCCCCTCGTCGGGGGCGAGGAGGAGCCCGAGCGTGAGGCCGGCGGCGCCGCCGACGAGGAATCCCCAGGCGGACGCCTGGGCGGCACGGCTGCGCTGGCTCATGGGAAGCGGAGTGGAGGGACCGGAGGGGCCCGGCAAAGATACGGGCGGCGCGGCTAGGGGGGCGCCCCTACAACCCGGTGCAGGCCGCCCCTGAGCACAGGAGCGGCCTGCGGAAGGGCAGGACGACCAGCGGGCGCGCTGGTCTAGCGGCCCTTCTTCTTGTGGCGGTTCTTCCGGAGCCGCTTCTTCCGCTTGTGGGTGGCGATCTTGTGGCGCTTGCGCTTGCGTCCGCAGGGCATGGGGACCGAGGGGTAGGTGTGCTCGTCGCGATAAGACGCAAAGGTAACGCCGACGTTGCCGCCGGCCTCTCGTTCCTTTCAGACTCCGCGAGGCTTCACACCGGACTCGGCTCCGGGCCCGCCGCCGGCCAGCTCGACCTGCGCGGTCGAACACGAGGCTGCGTCCGAGATCAGGCACATGCCCGTCCGGGATCGAGGACGCCGCCGCCCCCTCCCCTGGTCCCTCACGTTGCAAACGCGGTCCGTGGACCGTCTGCAGGCCGCTCGGCAGGCGGTCCCGGTCGTTGGCACGCCCCTTGTCCCTCGATGTCTACGCTCCGGCGGTGCGTGACACCCGGGGGCGCGCGGAGAGACTCTACAAGTGCGCATCGAAGCCATAAGGCCCGCGCACGTCGGGCGGACACGTACGGGTGAGCGTGTCCGCCCGACTTCTTTGTGGCCGGTCTGCCGTGTGGGCCCGCCCCGTGAAGTCTCAGTGCCCCCGCCGACTGGCGGCACTGGCCTATCTGCTCGTACGTTCGCTCTCCGTCCGGCCTCGCGCTGGACTGTTCTTTGGGGATGACACGGTTTCGACGAGAGACGTGTGCGGCAGGCTGCGCGCCGGGTGGTGTTTGGTACGCCCGTGACACCCACCAAACCGCAATTGTAGCTGCGAACGACTACTCCTACTCGCTGGCCGCGTAGCACACGCCGCTAGCTGTTCTGTACGGCGGACGCTCACTATCGCCGTGCAGAGCACCGACTAGAGTGAGCTGGTCCCGAGGCCTCCGGCTGAGGCCGACGGACGAGACCCAATCAGCCTGCGCCCTTGGGGAAGCTCGTCAGCGGGCCACGCCCCCTGGGCAAAGACTCTGAAGCGCTGACTACGCACGTAGACGCCTGGACTGTAGCGCCTCTCGGACCCGGGTTCGACTCCCGGCATCTCCACAATAGACCGCCCCTTTTCGGCCTGTCCGGCTGAAGAGGGGCGGTTCTAGTTTAGGCACTGCCGGAAACACTGCCGGATTTTTTCGCCGTGTCCGCTTTGTCCCTCTCCCCCGCCCCGGATGAGCGACCGCTCGTCGCGCTTCCCGACGCCGCCGCGCTGGCGGAGGCGATGGGCGACGCGCGCGGCGATGGCGATGGGGCCGGAGCCGAGGAGGTCGAGGTCCCGCGTCGTCCGGTGGAGGTCGCCCTCCCACAGGACGAACAGCATCGCGCCCTTGACGACGAACCGCTCGCGGTGGGGCGACTGCCCCAGCCGGTAGAGGAAGCGCTCCAGGACGTAGCGGGTGAGGAGCGCCTGGAAGTCCCCGCCCTCGGCGCGGGCGCGGTTGAGGAGCCGCTAGCGGACGGACGCGGCCTTGCTCGACTCTGCGCTCATGCGACGGCCTCGAGGTAGGGGCGGATGACGGTCGAGACGCGGCAGACCTGGGCGGCCCATCAGAGCGCGTCGGCGTCGAAGCCGTCGCTCCGGCGGTAGTCCCGGAGCGCCTCGATGTCGCCGTCGAGGCCGACCCGGCTCCGGTACTTGAAGCCGTCGGCGACCGTCTTCGCCGCGCCGTACACCCTCACCGTGACGCCCTCGACCTCGCGGGTCTCGACGCCATGGGTGAACGCCTCGCCGGACATGTAGGCGACGCGGAGCGGAATGGACTCGGGCTCGGGACGGCGCGCCTTGTTCTCGATGGCGACCCACACGTCGGACGGGTCCTGTGTCGTGAGGTCGTGGAACCGGAGGGCGGAGAGGAGGCAGACGGCGCCGTGGGGGACTCGGCGGGCGGCCTCGGCGAGCGTGTGGTGCTCGGTGACGTCGGCGTCGGCGAGGACGTAGAGGCCGCGGCCCACGCGCTCGAGCACGCCTCGGTGGTGGAGGCGTGCGAGCGCCTGGCGGGGAATGCCGAGCGGGGCGAGGTCCCTCGGGCGGAGGACGCCGCGCTCGCGGGCGAGGGTGAGGAGGCGGTCGGCGTGCGTCACGGAACGACGGTATCTGGCGCCAACTACCGACGTAGTGTAACATGCGTGGCGCTCCTGGCCCTCGGCTGATTGAAAGGAAGGGAGGGCGGCTGATTGAAAGGTTGGCGTGAAGTACGCCCCGTCGTGGTCGGAGAGACGACCTGGACGGGCATGAGGTGGGACGCCGAGGTTGTCCGTGCTCCTCGACGTGGCGGGGTGGGGCGAGCGGGCTGAAGCGGGGGGCTGGTCCGAGTACGTGGCGGCGTCGAAGGCGCAAGACCTCGCGGAGCGCCACGCGCGCGTGTTCCGGCGTTGGGCGTCGGAGGCTCGCATGGACCGAGCACTCAGTGAGTCGGCGCTGCCGGCATTCTCGGCGGCCGTCGAGTCCCTCGCCGGATCGAGCGTCGCGGTATAGCAGGGTAGCGACGTCGTTCGATCCCTCGCGCCGCTTCAACCAGGGCGGCCTCTTGTGAACCCGTACGGTGACGCGCCTCCCGGCATGAGGGCGCAGCCGTGGTGGGATATCCACCAGTGCGTGGTGGATTTTCAACCACTCGCTAGTGCAGCTTCAAGCGATGACGGTCGGGTAGAGTCGAGCTAGCTTCACCCGCGCCTCCTCCGTCGTGAACTGCCACGAGACGCCCTTCTGCTGAGCCGTCCGAGCCGACGACCACGCGCGTACGGCGACCTCCAACTCCTCGCGGCTCCCGATCCACCGGCCGAGCGCCTGCCGCGCCAGCACGGAGAGCTCGACCTCGGCGACGTTGAGCCACGACCCGTGGACCGGGGTCGGGACGACCTCGAGCCGCCGCAGGATCGACCGCGCCCGGTCCGGCTCGTACACCTCGTAGAGCGCCGCCTCGGTGTGCGCGCTCAGGTTGTCCTGGACCAGCGTGACCCGCTCGGCCCCGGCGTAGACGCCCTCGACGAGCCGACCGACCACGCGCGCCCACGTCAGCCGGTCCTGGCCGGCCTCGACGCTCACCTCACGCCACCCCGCCAGCGGCTCGCACGCCGAGTACAGCACGCCGACCCCGGCCCGGTCGTACTCGTAGTCCTCGTACCGGACGCCGCGCGAGTCCGTGAACGGCTCGCGCGTCTGGCGGACGAGTTGCTTCCGCTTCTCGTCGAGGCCGACGACCGGGCGGGCCGGGTCGTAGGGCCGGGCGTAGACGTCGAGCGCCCGCTCCATCGCGCAGACGGAGGCGGCGTCGGCCTCCGGGATCACCCACGAGCGGACGCGCCAGGGCTTGATCTCGTTTTTTTGAGCACCTGCCGCACGGTCTCGTGGCTGATCGAGCCGACGACGTCGAGGGCGACGAGCCGGTCGGCTAAGAGGTGGAGCGTCCAGGCCGAGCGGCCCTCGGGCGGCTCGGAGCACCGGAGGGCGACGAGCCGGGCATCGACCTCGCCGGGACCGTGGAGACGAGCGACGACCCGCGCGCCTACTATCACCCTGGCCGCGACGTCATCCAC
>CAZDFV010000038.1:0-13086 GCA_964504495.1 uncultured Rhodothermales bacterium | reverse complement strand
GGGCCTCGACCTCGCCGGTCACCTCCCGGAGCGGGTCGCGCGGCCCGCGCGGGAGCCCGTGGAGGGCGACCTCCAAGCCGTGCTCGACGGCCCGACGGCGGAGCCGCTCGACGGCGCGCGTGGAGACGCGGTAGCGGTCGGCGACCTCGGCGTCGGTCGGCGCCGGGGCGCCGCCGGCCTCGTCGGCGGCCAGCAGCATGAGCGCTCGCTTGACGGGCTCGGCCTTCTCGCTCCGGCGAGCGACGAGGGCTTCGAGGTCGGCGCGCTCGTCGTCAGAGAGCGAGATGCGGTAGCGTTTGGGCATGGCGGCTCAGAAGGGGAAGCCGACAGACTACGCTTGAAGCTGCACTAGAGCCGGACCGACCGCATGGCGCCCCTTCGGCTGCGCTCAGGGCGGGCCCTCGACCGCTCGCCCCCCCCCTGCGGACCTGCTCGGTGACGCGGACCGACGAGTGATCGCGGGGCCTCTTTATCGGCCTAGTCCTGATAAAGACGCTGATCGTGAGTCCTACGCCCCTGGGCTGCGGAGGCCGAGTGGCGACGAGCCCGAGCATGAGTCGGCCAGGCCGAAGACCCTGCGGTAGCTCCGGTTGAGGGTCCGGAAACCGCGCGCTTCGTCCGCCACGGCGGGACGCGGAGCGGGGACGGTCGGTGGGTCTGGCGTGGCTGAGGTGGCGAGACTCGGTCGGGTCAGTCGGAAACGGCCGGGAGGACGTCGAAGCCGCCCTCCGCGCGGACGTAGACGAGGCACGCCTCGTCGACCGAGCACGCGAGGTCAAGGGCCGCAGCATCGTCGAAGCCGACGTAGCTGCCCGGCTCCAGGGCCACGGTCTCGCCCGGCGTGTGGTACCCGACCGTGCCCTGGACCACGACCGCGCGGAGGCTGGCACCCCGGCCGCGAATCGTCCCGGCGAACCCGGCCGGCAGTTCGACGAGACTCCCGCTCGCCGCGCCCTCCTGCGGGTCGCCCCACAGGAGGGCCACCTTCGGCCCGCTGGCGGCGTCTCCGGAAGCGCCGACCCAAACGAGGTCCGAGGCGTCCAGCCAAATGAGGTTCGAGGCGTCCTGGTTGATCTCGACGTCGTCGCCGGCGAACGCCTGGTCGGTCGGCCGGACGAGGTACGGCCCGTCCTGGATCTCGATGTAGGCGAGGGTGACGGCCGCATCGGCCGAGGTCACGTGGACGTCGCCGGCGGGCTGGGTCCAGTACGAGCCCGGCGGCAGCCACATCTCCTCGGCGTCGGGGTCGTCGTTGTGGAGGAGCCCGCGGAGGACGACGCCCCGGTAGGTGACGTTGTGGATGTGGGGCGGCGACGAGAACCCGTCGGCGAACTGGACGAGGAAGCCGGTCGCGCCGGGGCCGGTCCGGTCGCCCCACAGGTCGCCCGCGCGGGGGCTGGCGTCGCCGCGGGCGGCGTTGAGCGGCCCCCACTCGACGTCGGCGTAGCGGACGACCTCGGTCGTGGGTTCAGAGGTGACGACCTGCGCGCTGGTGCAAGCGGAGGCGCCGAGCGCGAGGGCGAGCAGCGCCAGCGTTCTCGTTGACCTACGTGTGGTTGCGGTGGAGGGAAGCATGAGCGTGGGGGCAGAAACAACGGGGAGTTAAAGGGGAGAGTCAGAACGGGTCCCCAGCGCGCCCGCACCCCTGCTCCAACCCACTCATCGCCTCGGCGAACGCCTCCCCGAGGCGGACGAACCCCTCCGTGTCGTAGTGCCACCCGTCGTCGAGGTATCCGAGGCTGTCGGTCGCCGTGACGAGCGCGGCGCAGTCGTCACCCGACACGAACTCCCGCTGTGCGTCCTGGACCGTCCCGACAAAGTCCATGACGGTGCCGTCGTCGGCCATCCCCGAGTCGGTCACCTTCCCGACCACCACGGGCAAGTCGTCCACGCGAAGGGCGGCGCGCAGCAACCCCATCAAGCGTTCGAGATTCGCACGGTAGGCGTCCGCCGACGCCTGGCTGTCGAACGCGTCGGCCTCCCCCTGCATCCAGACGATCCCCGAGGGGACGAGCCGATCGGCAACGCCGTCGCCGTCGATGTCGGGGGCACTGAGCGCGTTCCGCAGGGTCCGGAGCGCGTGGTCGTACTGGTTGACCCCCTGGCCGTCCGAGAAGTCCGGGTGCCAGTTGCCGTAGCCGACGCCGTCGGCCAGCCCGGTTCCCCCCATCGCGTACTTGACGATCGCGATGTGAGCACCGGGGTGACGCTCCGCCATCGTCTGGCCGAAGTACAGCTCGGGTCCGAACCGGTCCGACAACGTGTTCGACACGCCATCGGTGCGGAAGCCCGTGCCGAACCCGGGCTGCAGGGCGTGCCACACCCCGACCCCACCGGCCACGTCGTTGTCGAGAGCGGCCTGTCCTACAAACACCATCGCCCGAGGCGTGCCGAACGAGGCGCTGCCCGGCAGCTCGCCCGTGTAGCCGTACCCCTCCATGTTCGATTGCCCCCCGAGGAAGTACAGCTTGTACGTCGTCCCGCCGGACTCCACGGCAGCGTCAGGCCCACCAGCGGCACAGCCGGTCAGCCCGAGGATCAACGCCAGCGCCGCCAGGTGGTGCATCGAGGGGGTCATCGTGGGTGCGCTGGACGTACGTCGTAAGGATACGGACCTCGACGGCGCGGCCCCGCGGAGAGCTCGTCGCAGCCGGTACCGCGAGCGCGCGCCGGTGCTCAGGGCGCGGACCCGCCGCTGCGCCACAGCCAGAGGGCGGCGCCGGCCATCACCACGGCCTCCACGGCGACCAGGAGCCACTGCTTCGGGACGACGCCGTCGACTAGCAAGCCGAGCAGCCGCGCCGCCAGTGCGCCGGCCATGAGGTAGAAGAGCGCCGTGGGGAGGCTCGTCGACCACGGACGGAGCGCGTTGAGGGCGAGACAGCTCAGCCCCACCCCGAGCACCATGCCCCCGCGGACGCGACGCTCGACGGCCTCGAAGACGCCGACCGGAGGCTCGGGGCCGCCCGTGAGCGGGCCGAACCAGCCGGGGAACGCGGCCGCGGCGACGCCGAGGACGGCCAGGGCGATTCCGAAGAGGGTCGATCCAGACATGCGGTTTTCCTCTACACCCGCTCGGTCCGACTCGACTCGCAGGCCACCCCCGGAGACCAGCTCAGACCCGTCGCCTGCTCGGACACGGCCCACAGTCTCTCGGCGACGGGCTTGTCCCTGGCGTGCGGCTCCGGTTCGACTGCGCCGACGGGCCCGGTCCAATTCATGAGGCCCGTCGGGCCGTAGTACGCCTCCGGGTCCAGGCCGTCCTCGGTCGCGCACATCACCTCGGGGTACGCGCCCCTCTCCGCGGACTGGACGAGCGGGGTCCTCGACATCAGGCCGAACGCGATCCGGGCGCCCAGGCCGCCGCTCGTCTCGATCAGCGACGTGGCGGACGCGCCCGGGTGGCACACGTAGACCCCGACGTTCTCGCCGGCCGCCTCGACCCGGTCGTGCAGCTCGTAGGCGAACACCATCTGGGCCAGCTTGCTGTGGCAGTACGTCTTGTTCGGGTCGTAGTTGTGGTCCCAGTTCATGTCGTCGAACTGGATCGTCCGGAGGCCCATCTTGTACCCCTCGCTCCCGACGACCACGATGCGGCCCCCGGTCGCCTCGACGCGGTCGAAGAGCAGGCCGCACAGGAGGAAGTGGCCGTAGTGGTTCACGCCGAGCTGGCTCTCGAACCCGTCGGCGGTGATCTCCTGGCTCGGCACCTGCGCGATCGCGGCGTTGCAGACGAGCGCGTCGATGCGGGGGACCGCCTCCAGCACCTCCGCCGCCGCCTCGCGCACGGAGTCGAGGACGGCCAGGTCCATGCGGATGAACCGGACGTCGGCGTCCCGGCCGAACTCCGCTTTCAGGTCGGCGGCGGCGGCGGCCGACTTCCCAGGATTCCGGTTCAGCATCACCACGCTCGCGCCCCTCGACAGGAAGATCCGCGAGGCCTGGAAGCCGGCGCCGGCGGTGGCGCCGGTGATGACGTAGGTCTTCCCTGCGAGGGAGCCGAGGCGGTCCGGGGTCCAGCCCTTCGGCCCGAACGGGTTCTGAGTCTTCATGAGTCTGTGTGGTGTGCGCTGGGTTCGGTGTCCGCCGGTCTCCTGACCCGACGGAGGGACCAGCGAGATGTGCACGATACCCCTGAGCCCAGCGCCAGGACTCTCCATATCCCCTCTACTTCATGCCTGATTGCCTCAGTCCTGTTCGATCAGGCAGGCGAAGAGGGTACACTCCGGCATGACCGACCTCCCCGCCCTCATCGCGCGACACCTCCCCGCGCCGGGCCTCCTTGACACCCCCCTCGACGGGGTCCAGCTCTTCCGGGTCGATGCCCCCGTCCCCCGCGTGACCGCCGTGTACCCCCCGAGCCTGTGCCTCTTGGTGCAGGGGTCGAAGCGGGTGACCCTCCACGGACACGCCTACGTGTTCGAGCCGGGCCAGACGCTCTGCGTGACGATGCCGCTGCCCGTCGTGGCCGAGGTCCCCGCAGCCACGCCCGACGCCCCGCTCCTGGGGCTGCTGGTGAGCCTGGAGAGCCGCGTCGTCGCCGAGACGATCGTCGCCTGCCAGGCCGTACGCACCTCGACCGAGCCCGCCGCTGGGGCCGGCAGCGCGGACGGCCCGAGCGGGCTCGGCGTCGCCCGGTGGGACCCCGCGTTCACCGACGCGCTCGGGCGGATGCTCGACGTCCTCGGGGACCCCGAGGCGGTCGGGGTCCTGGGGCCGGGGCGCGTCCGCGAGGTCCTGTACGCCGCGATCCAGGGCGAGGCCGGGGCGCGCGTCCTGGGCCACCGCGGCGGGGGCCAGGAGATGGCCCGCGTCGTGGGCTACGTCCGCGACCACGTCCACGAGCCGATCTCGGTCGATGACCTCGCCCGGCGCGCCGGGATGAGCCGGTCCGCGTTTGACCGCCGGTTCAAGGAGGCCACGTCCTACGCGCCGCTGCAGTTCGTCAAGACGATGCGGCTGGGCGACGCCGCCGTGCTGCTTCGGCAGGGGGCGACGGTCGGCGAGGCCGCGGACGCCGTCGGGTACGCGAGCGCGTCGCAGTTCAGCCGCGAGTTCCGGCGCCAGTTCGGCGCGCCGCCGCGAGCCTGGGGCCGCGAAGGGGCCGGGCGGCCACCGGCCCCGTTTACCTCCGGCCCGGCGACCGTCGCGGCGTGAGCACGCGGGGCCTTCGAACCGCTCACCACGTTCTCGGTGGGGCGTCCTCTGGGTCTTCGAGAGCGTCGACCGATCGGAGTCGGTACAGGCGGACGGCGCCCGCCCGGCCGCGCAGCTCGACCGCCCCGACCTCCTCCGCCTCGACGCCGTTCGGCAGCGCCGCCAGCGCCAGCGCGGCCTCGCTCGCCAGCAGCCGCGCGCCGAGCGCGTTGCATCGCCCCTCGATCCGGGCCGCCACGTTGACCGCGTCGCCGGTGTGGACGAGGTCCTTCTTCAACGTCCCGACCTCGGCCGTGACCACCCCGCCCGCGTGGAGGCCCCCCTTGTAACGCGGGACCTCGCCGTAGCGCTGGCGGTAGCGCTCGGCGCACGCGGCGATGGCGTCGTCCAACAGGAGGAGCGTCTCGGCCGGGTGCCGCGCCAGCCGCCCGTCCCGGACGCGCCACGTGACCACGACCTCGTCGCCGACGTACTGGTAGATCTGGCCGCCCGTCGCCACGATCGGCCCGGCCACATCGCGGAAGAACTCGTTCTTGAACGCGTGGTAGCGCTCCGGCCCGAGCCGCTGGGCCAGGCCGGTCGAGTCGGTGAGGTCGAGGAACAGGAACGCCCGCTCCTCCCGGACGGGCACCCGGTACCGGCCGGAGAAGAGGGCCGCGAGCGTCGCCGGGCCGAGCACGAGCCGGACCTCGCGGCCGAAGTTCATGGCCGCCGCCGCGATCATCAGGGCGGCCAGGCCGAGCCAGAAGAGCGGTCCCCGGAAGTATGCTTGAACCTCGGGACGCGCGAACGCCTCGGCGACCCCGTCCCCCCCCTGTCGGGCCATGTGCCAAACGGTGACCGCCCCCCCGAGCACGACCCACGTGACCACGTAGAACGCCGTCCGCACGAGCGCCGCCCGGAGCGGCGTCGCGTCGCGCGCGAGCCGGGGCATGGCGACGAGCTCGAACGCGGCGCCGAGCACGCCGAACCCGAGCCCAACGACCACGGCCAGCCCCAATCGATCGCGCTCCAGTCCGGCGTGAGCAGGGGCGTCAGCGCGAGGGCGACGAGGAGCCACCCCAGCGCGTAGCGGGCGCCGGTCCAGGCGGTCTGCTGTTGCAAGCGGGTGAGGGGCACGGTCAGGCCTGTGCGTGCGGCTCGGCGCGAGCGGCGAGCATCTGGAGGTCGGGGATGTCCAAGATGGGCTTCGGCGCCCCCGTGACCCCGGCCTCGACGAGCGCGCGGCCGAGCTGGTCGGTGTCGAGGTAGTGCCGCGCGAACACGCGCCGGAAGACCGGCATCAGCGGGGTCATCGCGGCGTAGAGCGCGCGGTAGAGCGCCGTACTCGAAACGGCCCCGCCGACGGGCTGGATGAAGCCGGGGCGGGCGCTGTAGGCGGCCCCGAAGGGCAGCGCGAGCAGGGCGTCCTCGGTCTCGCCCTTGACGCGCGCCCACATCGTCCGGCTGGCGGCGTCGGTGCCCTGTCCTGAGACGTAGACGAACGTCATGCTCGGGTTGCGCTCGGCGAGCGCACGCGCGACCGACAGCGTGAGGTCGTAGGTGACGCGGCGGTAGTCGCCCTCGCTCATCCCGGCCGCGGAGACGCCGAGGCAGAACAGGCAGGCGTCGGCCTCGGCGAGGCGGTCCGCCAGCGGCCCGAGGTCCACCATGTCGGCGTGGACGACCTCGTCGAGCTTGGGGTGCTGGCGGCCGGTCGGGCGGCGGCCGACGGTGACGACGCGGCTCACGCGGTCGTCGGCGAGGGCGGCGGCCAGCGCGCCGTGGCCGATCATGCCGGTGGCACCGAAGAGGAGGACGGTCATGGGCGTGGGACGAGGGCAAGGACGGAGTCGGGGAGCCCGGTCGAGACGGCGGGGGCCTCCGAAGCCGTCTCCCGGGGAAGGTCGGGCCACCACGACTCGGCCGGGCACGTGATCGGCGTGACGCTCTCGCTGGGACGCGGGAACGCGACGACGACGCCCGCAGCCTCGGCCGCCCGGCGGACCCGCTCGGCAGGCTCGGTCCACCCGTGGAGGGCGAGGCCGGACAGCCCCCAGTGGACCGGCACGAGGAGCCCGCCCGTCTCGCCCTGGACCATCTGGTGCGCGGCGACGGCCTGCTCCGGGCCGAGGTGGAGGTCGGCCCACCCGGCGTTGTAGGCTCCGGACTCGACGAGCGTGAGGTCGAACGGCCCGAGCCTCCGCCCGCCCTCGGCGAACTCGGGCGTGAGCGCGGTGTCGCCCGAGTACCACACGCGCGCCGTGTCACCGACGACGACCCAACCGGACCAGAGCGTCCGGTCGCGGGTGAAGGCGCGGCCTGAGACGTGGCGCGCGGGCGTGCTCACGAGGGTCACGCCGGCGACCTCGGCCTCGTCCCACCAGTCGAGCGAGGCCGCGCGGCAGCGGGCGTGACGGCCGGGCGGCCTCAGGCGTCGCGGAGCATCCGGGCGAAGGCGTCCGGCAGTGGGCTCGCCTCGATCGCCTGGGCGGCCGCCTCGACGTCGTAGGCCACGCGGACGTGCTCGACGGAGCAGTACGCGGGGTCCGTCGTGGGCCGCTCCGCGTCGATGGTGAGCAGGACGTAGCCCGCGCGGGGGTCCCCGTCCTTCGGCTTGCCCACCGAGCCCGTGTTGACGGCGTGGCGGTAGACGGCTTCCGCGCCGTTCGTCTCGTCCGCCAGCGCCTTGTGGTAGGGCTTGTGGGTGTGGCCGAACAGCATCACGTCGGCCTCGGCGGAGGCCATCATCCGGACAAAGCTCCGGTCCGGGCGGTCCGCGAACAGGTACTCGTTGATCCGGCGCGGGCTGCCGTGGACCATCAGCACCTCGACGGGCGCGGCGTCGGGCTGGCGGGGGGCGCGGAAGGTGAGGCGGAGGTGGCGCGGCAGGCCCCGGAGAAAGCGCCGCGTCGCCTCAGTGACGACGCCGTTCGTGTAGGCGATCGACTCACCGCCGCGCGCCCGGTCCTCGTCGGTCTGGTAGGCGCACCCGCAGTCGTCGGAGCCCAGCCCGACGCCCTCGTCGTAGTTGCCGGCGATGGTGGGGATGCCGCGCTGGCGGACGGCCTCGACCACCTCGTTGGGCCACGTCGCGTAGCCGACGAGGTCGCCGAGGCAGTACGCGGCGTCCGCCTCGCCGCGGCCGAGGCGGGCGTCGATGTCGGCGAGGACCGCTTCGAGGGCGGGGAGGTTGGCGTGGACGTCGGAGAAGACGGCGAGGGTCGTGGGCATAGCGAGGTCAGGGGACGGGAGCAGGGGAGAGGCTGGCGGCGACCTCGCGGGCCGTCGCGCGGGCCGACCGGCCGACGCCGACGAGCGTGGCGGACGCGAACCCGGTCCACGACCCGTAGCCGACGAGCCACAGCCGGGGCTCGGCGACCGACCGCGTGCCCTCGACGGCGACGTGGCCCGCCGCCTTCGCGAGGGCAGGCTCAGCGCTGACGACGCCGAGCGAGGCGAGGAAGTCAAGGGCGGGGCGGAAGCCGGTGCACCAGATCACGGCGTCGACGGGCTCGGCCGTGCCGTCGGGCCAGACCACGCCCCCGGCCGTGAACCGGGCGATGGGGGGGCGGAGGTCGTCGAGGCGGCCGGCCGACTGGGCCTCGCGGACCGGCGGCACCTGGACCACGTCGCCCAGCCCGTAGGGCCGGCCGGGGTCCTCGCCGTTCTGGAGCGCGTGGTACCGCGCCGTCGCGGCGTCGAACAGGACGCGCCCGTCCACGTCGGGCGGGAGGAAGCGGGGCTCCCGCTCGACGACCCACGAGGCGTCGGCGACGGCCGAGACCTCGGCCAGGATCTGGGCGCCGGAGTTGCCGCCGCCGACCACGAGCACCCGCTGGCCGGCGAACGGCGCGGCCGACCGGTACCCACGCGAGTGGACCTGGACGCCCCCGAACGCCTCGCGCCCCGGCACGTCCGGGACGTGGGGCGCGGCCGCCGTCCCCGTCGCCGCGACCACGGCCCGAGCGGCGACGTCGCCCCGGTCGGTCTCGACGCGGAGGTGCCCCTCCTCTCGGTGGACGCCCGCCACGCGGACGGGCCGCCAGACGGGGAGCTCGTAGCGGGCCTCGTAGGCGGCCAGGTAGTCGAGGACGTCGTCGCGGTGCGGGGCCTCGGCCGCCTCGGCGCGGCCGCCGAGGTGGCGCGGGAAGAGGTAGCCCGGCAGCGACGACCACTCGGCGGGCGAGAACAGCCGGAGCGAGTCCCACGTCTCGCGCCATGCGCCGCCCGGACCGGGCCGGTCGTCGAAAAAGGCGACCGTCGCGCTCGACTGGCGGAGCTCGCGGGCGAGGTGGTAGCCGACGGCGAGCGCGGCCTGCCCTCCGCCGACCACGACGACGTCACGCTCGGCGGACGGAAGCGCCTCGCCAGGCGCGAGCGGACGGGCGGCGTCGGTCATCGGGCCGTCGGGCGGGCGAGTGGGTGCGGCGCGCGGTCGCCGTAGACGGCGCGGTAGGCGGGCACCGCCAGGAGGGCACCGAGCGTCGGGCCGACGAGGTAGACCCACAGCGCGCTCAGGTCCCCGGGGCCGGTGACGGCCCCCACGAGGGCCGGGCCGAGCGACCGGGCCGGGTTCATCGACGCGCCCGAGACCGGCCCGCCCATCAGGGCCTCGAACGCGACCGTCCCCCCGATGGCGACGCCCGCCAGCAGCCCGACCTCCCGCGCGCCGACGGCCACGCCCAGGATGACGAACATGAGCAGGAACGTGAGGACGGCCTCGAGCCCCAGGCTCTGGAGCGCGGTCCCGGCGGGGACGGTCTGCCCGAGCGTCGTCGCATCGGGGAAGAGCCCTCGCAGAAACCCGCTCGCCACAAGCGCGCCCGTGACCTGGGCGAGCGCGTACGGGACCACCCGGGCGCCGGGGAACCGGCCCGACGCCCAGAAGGCGACGGTCACGGCCGGGTTGATGTGCGCGCCCGAGACCTCGCCGACGGCGTAGATCGCGGCCATGACCACGAGCCCGAACGTGAGCGCCACGCCGACGTGGCCGAGCGCGCCCGTCTGGGCCTCGACGACGACGGCGCCGGTGCCGGCGAAGACGAGGGCGAACGTGCCGAGCGCCTCGGCGAGCGCGGCCCGCCACGTGTCCGGGGCGTCAGCAGCAGTCGGCTCCATCGGCGTCGGGGGGGAGGGCGGCCAGGATGGGGCCGAGGAACGTCCCGAGGTCGTCGGCGAGCGCGCGCAGGGCGGGGCCGTCGGCGCAGTAGCACGAGCGCGGCCCGTCGACCTCGCCGCGGACCAGGCCGGCGGCTTTGAGCGCCTTGAGGTGCTGCGAGACCGTGGCCTGGGCGAGCGGGAGCTCGCTCACGAGCTCGCCGCAGACGCACGTCCCGCGCGCGGCGAGCGTCTGGAGGATGGCGAGGCGGGCGGGGTGCCCGAGCGCCTTGGCCGCCGCCGCCAGTCGGGCGAGGTCGGGGGGGAAGAGGTCGGTCTTGGGCTGCATCTCGGAGTTTTATCGTACACATACGATAACTCCATTCCCTGTCCGTGCCAACTCCCCGCCGGGTGGCCGCTCGCCCACGTCGGCCCGGCGGGTCCCTAGCCGCCGAGGCCCCCCCGCCGGAGCACAGCGGCCCGAACCCGTCGACTCGTCGAGACCCCGAGCCTCGCCTGGAGCGCGTCCAGGACCTCCCCCGTCGCCTCGTCTGGCAGGTCGAGGGCGGTCGCGGTTTCGCGGGGGGCGAGGCCGTCGCCGAGGAGGGAGAGCGCTTCGGCCTCGGAGCCGTCGACGGCGGGGGGCGGCGCGGGCGGGGCGCTCTGGAGGACGGGGGTGCTGGAACAGCCGGCCGCGACCGGAGCGGGCGTGGTCGAGGGCCGCTTTGAGCGCGGCCCATTCGCCGTCGGTCAGCATCGGCATGGCGTCGGCGGCGGAGTCCGCCTCAACGCCACACCGAACCCACGTGTCTCGCACGGCCAGCGGCTGGCGGACGTCGCCAGCGGAGCGGTACCCTACCGGCCCGCCCCCCCCGCTCATGCCCCTCGACCCGCTCGCCGGCCAGCCCGTCCCCTCTAGCCGGCTCCCCGACCTCCCGCGCCTCCTCGACGCCTACCACACCGGCCGGCCCGACCCCGACGACCTCGGGCAGCGCGTGGCCTTCGGGACGTCCGGCCACCGGGGGACGTCCCTCGACGCCAGCTTTACGGAGCCCCACGTCCTCGCCATCACGCAGGCGCTCTGCGAGCACCGCGCGGCGGCCGGCGTCGATGGCCCCGTGATCGTCGGGTTCGACACGCACGCGCTCTCGCGGCCCGCGTTCGAGAGCGCGCTCGAGGTCCTGGCGGCGAACGGCGTCGAGGCCGTGATCGAGGAGAACGGCGGCTTTACGCCCACGCCCGTCGTCTCGCACGCGATCCTGACGCGCAACCGCGACCGCGCCGACGGGCTGGCGGACGGGATCGTCATCACGCCGAGCCACAACCCGCCCGAGGACGGCGGCTTCAAGTACAACCCGCCGACGGGCGGCCCCGCCCCGGCCGAGACCACCCTGTCCGTCCAGGACCGGGCCAACGAGATCCTGCGCGAGGGGCTGAAGGACGTGAAGCGCGTCCCCTTTGCTCAGGCCCTCGCCGCCGACACGACGCACGCCCGCGACCTCGCTGGTCCCTACATCGCCGACCTCGACCAGGTCCTCGACCTCGACGCCGTCCGCCAGTCGGGCGTGACGGTCGGCGTCGACCCGATGGGCGGGGCCGGCGTCCACCTCTGGGACCGGATCGCGGATCGGTACCGGATCAACCTCGATGTCGTCAACGACCGCGTGGACCCAGCCTTCGCCTTTATGCGGCTCGACGGCGACGGGAAGATCCGGATGGACTGCTCCTCGCCCTACGCGATGGCCGGGCTCGTCGAGATGCAGGACCGCTTTAGCGTGGCCGTCGGCAACGACCCGGACGTCGACCGGCACGGGATCGTCACGCCCTCGGCCGGGCTGATGAACCCGAACCACTACCTCGCGGTCGCCGTCGAGTACCTGTTCGCGCACCGCCCGGGCTGGCCGGAGGAGGCCGGCGTGGGCAAGACGCTCGTCTCCAGCCTCATGCTCGACCGCGTGGCCGCCGCGCTCGGCCGGCGACTCGTTGAGGTCCCCGTCGGGTTCAAGTGGTTCGTGGACGGCCTCCTCGACGGCTCGCTCGGGTTCGGCGGCGAGGAGAGCGCCGGCGCCTCGTTCCTCCGCACCGACGGGAGCGTGTGGACGACGGACAAGGACGGCATCCTCCTCGCCCTCCTCGCCGCCGAGATCACGGCGGCGACCGGCGACGACCCCGGCGAGCGGTACCGCCAGCTCGAGGACCGCTTCGGGAGCCCCGTCTACGAGCGGACCGACGCCCCGGCCTCGCGCGAGCAGAAGGCGGCCCTCAAGGCGCTCTCGGCCGAGAACGTCCGGGCCGACCGGCTGGCGGGCGAGCCGGTCGCGGCCGTCCTCACGCACGCGCCCGGCAACGGGGCGCCGATCGGCGGGCTCAAGGTGACGACGGAGAGCGGGTGGTTCGCCGCCCGTCCGTCGGGGACGGAGGACGTCTACAAGATCTACGCGGAGAGCGTCCGGGGGGAGAGTCACCTCCGCCAGATCCAGGTCGAGGCGCAGGGGATCGTCCAGGTCGCGTTCGCGGCGGCCGGGCGGCCGAGACGCCGTTCAACCTGATCCTCCAGGCCCGGCCTTAGTGCTGCATCGAGCCCTTACTGACGGGCCGCCGCCGGGCCCGGTCGCCCCCCCTGTCCCCCCCTGTCTCCTCCTGGACAGGAGGGGGACTCCGCGGTCAGCGTCAGGGGTCGCGTCACCCGTCAGTAGCGGCTTGGCAGAGCGCTAGAACGCCCTTCGGGTCGGTACGGGGTGCGAGGGCCGGTCGCGCAGAGCCGGCCCTGTACCCCCCGTACTGACCTGCCCGCTCTAGGCCCCGTCACGTAAGTATGTGGCGGATCCAGTCGAGCGCCGCCGCCGCGTA
>CAZDFV010000037.1:0-19785 GCA_964504495.1 uncultured Rhodothermales bacterium | reverse complement strand
AGGGCGGTCTCGGCCGCGCGCACCGCCAGCGCCGCGTTCCACGCCTGGTGCGCGCCCGGCAGCCCGACCCCGACGACGCCGTAGTCGCGGGCCGGCGTCACTAGCCGCACGCGGGGCGGGGCGTCGGTCTCAGCCACGCACGACTGGCGGACGGCCTCGACGGGCGCCCCCCGCCGCTCCGCCTCGGTTTCGAGGGCGCCGGCGCTCTGTCCCGTAACAGCGTGGAGGAACGGGACGCCGTGCTTGGCGATCCCCCCCTTCTCGCGCGCGATCTCCTCGACCGTGCCGCCCAGGAGCTCGGTGTGGTCGAGGCCGACGTGCGTGACGGCGCAGACGGCCGGACGGAGCACGTTCGTCGCGTCCAACCGCCCGCCCAGCCCGACCTCGACGACGGCGAGGTCCACGCGGCGCTCGGCGAAGTAGAGGAGGGAGAGGGCCACGGTCGCCTCGAAAAAGCTCGCGCCGACCTCGCCGAACACGCCCCCGAACCGGTCGAGGGCGCCGTCAAGCCAGGCGCCCGGCGCCGGCTCCCCGTCGACCCGCATCCGCTCGCGGAGGGTGAGGAGGTGGGGCGACGTGTGGAGCCCGACGCGCAGGCCGGCCGCGGAGGCTACGGCGGCCACGAGCGAGGCCGTCGACCCTTTCCCGTTCGTCCCCGCGACGTGGACGGCCGGGTACCGCCGCTCGGGGCTCCCCAACGCCCCGAGGACCGCGCGCACCCGCCCGAGGCCGGGCCGGTACGCGGCGGCGCCCGCGTCGGCAAAGCGGGGGAGGTCGAGGAGGCGGCGCTCGGCGTCGGTCACGGGGCGGGGATCGGGGATCGGGGATCGGGGATCGGGGAAGATGCCCGGCTAGCGGACGGCAGCGCCAGTCGGGCGGTCGGATGCTGCCTGGTACGTGGCCCCCTCTCCCCCTGGGAGAGGGCCGGGGTGAGGGCGAGCCGAGCACGGCCGTCTGGCTGGCGGTGGCCGCCGCCAGCCAGACGGGCGCGGCGTCCGCCCGGTCGGACCTTGAGCCTTACACCCGCTCCACGCGCCGCCGGTCACCGCCGCGGTGCGCGAGGCGGAGCCAGAGTGTGCGCTCCGGGAGCCAGCCGCGCGCGCGCACGGGCCACTCGACGAGCGCCACGGCGTCGGTGTCGAGGAGGTCCGCGAGGCCGAGGCCGGCCAGCTCCCGCTCGGTCTCGACGCGGTACAGGTCGAGGTGGAGGAGCGCGCCGTCGCCGTGCTCCTGGACGATCGTGAACGTGGGCGAGGTCACGGCGCCGGGGTCGAGCCCGAGCCCGGCTGCGACGCCCTTGGCGAGGTGCGTCTTGCCGGCGCCGAGGTCGCCGTCGAGGGCCACGACGTCGCCGGGCCCAAGGCGCGCCGCCAGCCGGCGGCCGAGGGCGACGGTCTCGGCGGCGCTGGCGGTCTCGGCGGGGAGGAGGTCTTCGGTGTCGGGCACGCCGCGCCAACGCACGGGCCGGTGCCGCGTTCACTTTGGCCGCGGGACCGTCTTGAGCGTCACGCCGCCGGGCGGGCCGGGCGGGCGTTTCGGCACAGGCCGAGGGGCGGGCGGCGGTGCGGCCCCGGACGCCGCCGGCGCCGCCTCGCCCGTCGTGAAGTACTTCTCCTCGTGGACGTGCTCGTCGGGGAACCGGGCGCGGCGGAGGACGCCCTGGACCGTCTCGATCATGTCCGGATTCCCACAGGCGTAGCCCGCCGTGTCGGCCCCGGTCCACCCGAGCCGGTCGAGGTGCTTGCGCAGGACGTCCTCGACGCGCCCGACCTCGCCCGCCCAGCCCGGGTTCGCCCACGGCCGGCTGACCGTGGGGACGGCCTCAACCCAGCCCTCGGCCGCGAGCGCCGCCAGCTCGGCGCGGTACGGCCCGAACTCGGCCGCGTCGCTCGCGCCCCACACGACGAGAAACTCGTGGTCCGCCCCGCGCGCGGCGTGGTCGCGGAGCATCGAGAGGAACGGGGCGAGGCCGGTCACGGTGCAGGCCATGACGTGCCGCCGCCGCCCGGCGTCGAGGAGGAAGTGCCCGACCACCCTCCGCCGGACCCACACGGCGTCGTCCTCCTGCCGGCGCCACAGGAGCGGCGTGAGCGCGCCGCCCTCGACGTGCTCGATCATCAACTCCACGAGCGGCTCGTGCGGGGCGCTCGCGACCGAGTACGCCCGCTTGACCGTGCGGCCCTCGTCGTCGGGCGCCGCGAGTGTGGCGTACTGGCCGGGGCGGAACGAGAGGGGCGCCTCCGGGCGGAGCCAGAAGACGGCGAGGTCGTCGGTCACGTCGAGCCGGCGCTCGACGGTGGCGCGGAGGTAGCCGCGGGGCGGGGCGTCCATGCCGCAACGTAGGGACGGGCGCCCGACTGGCGGCGCGCGCCGCCAGCGGGCCGCGGCCTACTCGGCCGGCTCGACCGCGGGCGGCTCCGCCAGCTCGCGGACGCGGTCGGCCGCCGCGCTGTAGATCTCCCTCTTCGTCATCGGCGTCGCGCCGTGCCACTCGGCCGTCTGCGCCCGGGCCCGGGCCGCGAGCCGGAGCGCCCCGTCGACGCCGTGCTCGGCGGTCGAGAACGAGGTCATCCGCCGCCGCCCGCCCTCGTCGATCCAGTAGGCCGTGACGTACGGGACCCGCTGCGCGGCGAACTCGCGGACCTGGACGCCGATGCCCGTCACGCCCGTCCGGCTGACCGACTGGCGGTTCTTCTGGCGGGCGTAGGGCGTGTGCATCCGGCTGGCGTCGGACTTCTGGACCGGGCCGAGCTCCTTCCGCTTCGCGTTCCGCCAGCGGCGGGCCGCCCGGAGCGCCCCCTCGGCCCCGTCCTTGTAGTGCTTGTCGTAGAAGAACCGGCCGTGCTTCTGGCCCCCGCGCTGAAAGCGGACCGTCCACCCGCGCGTCGAGCCCGACTCGACCCGGCTGATGTTCTGCATCCCACGCCGGCGGGCGTTCTTGTAGGAGGGGGGCGGGGCGGCGTCGGCCTCGACGTCGGAGGGGATGGCGGCGGCCTCGGCTTCGGAGGGCACGGCGGCGTCCGTCTCGACATCGGAGAGCGGGGTGGCGTCCGTCTCGGCCTCGGGGGGGGGGGCGGTGTCTGTCTCGGGCATCGTTAGAACAACTCGCTGTTCAGGGAGAGGGGAGGCGTACCTACGCGCCACCCCGCGCGCCGTTCTCGCCCCGCTGGCGATGCGCGCTGCCAGCGGACGGCGGCCGCCGAGAGGGGCGGGATCTCGCCCACCGGCTCAGCCGCAGAGCTGGTACCCGCGCCCGACCCAGTAGCGCCAGTCGGCGGCGGCCGGCCCACTCGGTCAGGACCACCATCTCGGCCCGGCAGTCGTCCTCGGGCGCCATCCCCGAGACCGTCACCGTCTCGCCCTCGCGGAGCGGCGAGGCCGTGCGCTCCGCGACGCACCGCGCCCTGAACGGGACGGCGAGGCGGTCCTGGAGGTAGTAGTACCAGCCCATCGCCTGCTCCTCGGGCCCGTAGGCGTCGACGATGGCCTCCATCACGATCCTGTCTTCGCGCTCGGGGTCTTCGTCGACTCGGTCCTGGGACATGGCGTCGGGGGCGTCTCCGCCGCTCCGACGCCGCCCGCTCCCGGTAGATCCCCGCTGGCGACGCGAACCGCCAGCGGCGGCCTACCCCCTCGGCCGGAGCGTGACGACGGGGAGCAGGCACTCCTCCATCGTCACCCCGCCGTGCTGGAACGTGTCGCGGTACTGGTTCACGTAGCGGTTGTAGTTCGTCGGGTAGACGAAGTACGAGTCGCCCTTGGCGAAGATGTAGTTCTCGTTCACGCCGAGCCGCGGGAGCCCGAACGTCTCGGGGTCCTTGACGAAGATGGCCTCGTCGACGTCCACCTTGAGGTTCCGGCCATGCTTGTACCGGAGCGACGTCGAGGTCTCGCGGTCGCCGATCACCTTCGTCGGGCTGAGCGCGCGGACGGCCCCGTGGTCCGACGTCACGACGACGGTGCAGTCGTGCCGGGCCAGCTCCTGCAGCGCCGCCCGCAGCCACGAGTGCTCGAACCACGTGCCCGTGAGCGCCCGGTAGGCCGGCACGTCCGGGGCGATCTCCTTGAGGATCCGGGTGTCGCTCCGGCTGTGGGCCAGGATGTCGACGAAGTTGACGACGACGGCCGAGAGGTCGTGCTGGAGGTAGTCGGTGATCCGGTCGGCGAACTGTGCCCCGTCGCTCTGCGAGACCAGCTTGTCGTAGCGGACGCGGACGTCGCCGCGGTGCTTCCGCGCGAGGAGGTCGTCGAGGAACTCGCCCTCGTGGGCGTTCAGGCTCTCCTCATCGTGCCGCTCGTCCACCGTGTACCGCTGCGGGAACCGCTTGGCGAGGTCGATCGGGAGGAGCCCGCCGAAGATGGCGTTCCGGCTAAACGGCGTGGCCGTGGGCAAGAGCCCGAAGTGCCAGTCTTTCTCGACCTCGAACAGCCCGTGGAGGTGCCGCTCGAACAAGAGCCACTGGTCGTACCGGAGGCAGTCGATCAGCAGGAAGACCGTGGGCCGCTCGGGCTTCGAGCCGACGTCGCCGAGGTGGGGGAAAACGTGCGTCGGGAGCACCTCGTGGCTGAGCGCGGGCCGGTCGCGCCGCGGCTTCTCGCCGGACCGGGCCGCCTCGATCCAGTGCGGGTAGCGGCCCTCGACGAACCCGGCGAAGGCCCGGTTGGCCTCGCGGTACTGGTCGTCGAGGATCTGGCGGACGCCCTCGTCGGCCCCGGCGAGGTCGAGGTCGTAGCGGACGAGCTGCTCGTAGACCTCGGCCCACTCGGCCGCGTCGAGGTCCCCCCCGATCCGGGCCGAGAGCTGCCCGAACCCCTGGAGGTAGTCGCGCTGGACGGCCTCGCCGCGGATCGCCTCGCCCTCCAAGATCTTCTTGACCGAGAGCAGGATCTGCTTCGGGTTGACCGGCTTGATGAGGTAGTCGGCGATCTGGCGGCCGATCGCGTCCTCCATGATGTGCTCCTCCTCGCTCTTCGTGATCATCACGACGGGCGTCTCGGGCCGGGCCCCCTTGATCTGGTGGAGCGCGTCGAGCCCGCCGAGCCCGGGCATCTGCTCGTCGAGGAACACGACGTCGTAGCGCTCGCTCTGGGCGCGGTCGACGGCGTCGGCCCCGTTCGAGACGGTCTCGACGGCGTACCCCTTCGCTTCGAGGAAGAGGACGTGGGGCTTGAGGAGGTCGATCTCATCGTCGGCCCAGAGGATGCGCGGCATGGCGAGGCGCTGGCGGGGAAAGGGGCGTAGCGACGGACGAGGGGCGCGGGGGTCGGGCGAGCCGGATGCTACGACGAACGCGGCGCCCCGCCGGCTGGTGCCCGGCTGGCGACGGCGCGCCGCCAGCGGGGCGCAGCGTGCCCCGACGAGTCCCCCTCCTGGACAGGAGGGGCGTAGGTGGTCGACCGCTCAGCGCGCGGCCCCCGCCCCGCCGGTGGAGCCGCGCCGCTAGCGGGACGGACTCCGCCGGTGGCGGCTCCGTGCTCGCCCGGCCCCTCCCCAGAGCATGCCCCCGCGCAGGCGGGGGGGGGACTCCCCTGTCCAGGGGGAGGGCTCTCCGCACTCCGCTGCCCCCGGCTGGCGGAAGCGGGCCGCCAGCGGCCGAGCGCGCACACGTAACCCGGGCGGGGGGCGTTCGTAGCCGGTCCCCTCCGCCACACCGACCGCTCTCGACGACCGATGCGACTCCTCTCCGCCGGCCTCGCCGGCCTCCTCCTCCTCAGCGCGCCCGCCCTCGCCCAGACCGACGTCGCCGCGACGGCCCCGGGCCTCCAAGGCGCCGCCCTCCCGCCGCTCCTCGACCGCGAGGTCTTCTTCGGCAACCCCGAGATCTCGGGCGCCCAGCTCTCGCCCGACGGCCAGTACCTCACGTTCCTCCGCGAGGTCGAGGGCGTCCGGAACGTCTGGGTCAAGGGGATCGACGAGCCGTTCGAGGCCGCCCGCCCGCTGACCGCCGACGAGCGGCCCGTGCCCGGCTACTTCTGGAGCGAGGACGGCCGGTTCGTCCTCTACGTCCAGGACAAGGACGGCGACGAGAACTACAACGTCTGGGCCGTTGACCCGGCCGAGGCCGGCGCCAGCGTTCCCGACGCCCGCAACCTGACGGACGTCGAGGGCGTCCGCGCCGTCATCTACGCCGTCCCCGAGGACGACCCCGGCCACATCATCGTCGGGCTCAACGACCGCGACCCGGCCTACCACGACGTCTACCGCGTGAGCCTGGCGACCGGCGAGCGCGAGCTCCTCATCGAGAACACCGAGGAGGTCGGCGGTTTCGGGTACGACGACGCGGGGAACGTCCGCCTCGCCATCAAGCAGTCGCCGGGCGGCGGCACCGACCTCTACGCCGTCGACGCCGACGGCCGGCTCGGCGAGGTCCTGTACTCGTGCACCTACGAGGAGGCGTGCTCGCCGATCGGGTCGCACGCCGACGACGAGCGGTTCTACATGACCACGAACCGGGGCGACCGCAATTTCTCGGAGCTCGTCGTCTTCGACCCCGAGACCCAGACCGAGGAGTTCGTCGAGCGCGACCCCGAGGGCCAGGTCGACTTCGGCGGCATGCTCTACTCCGACGCCCAGGACAAGGTGCTCGCGACGTACTACAACGGCGACCGGCTCCGGATCTACCCCCAGGACGACGAGTTCGCGGCCGACCTCGCGTTCCTCCGCGCCGAGCTCCCTGAGGGCGACATCCTCCCCGGCTCGATGACGAAGGACGAGCGGACGATGCTCGTCACCGTCACGCGCGCCGAGGACCCCGGCTCGGTCTACCTCTTCGACCGCGACGCCGACACCGTCGAGCTCCTCTACCGCTCGCGGCCCGACCTCCCGACGGAGCACCTCGCGCCGATGGAGGCCGTCCGCTACACGGCGCGCGACGGCCACGAGATCCCGGCCTACCTCACGCTCCCCGTGGGCGTCGAGCCCGAGAACCTCCCGGTCGTCATGTTCATCCACGGCGGCCCGTGGTCGCGCGACAGCTACGGCTACGACAGCTACGCCCAGTTCTTCGCCAACCGCGGCTACGCCGTGCTCCAGCCCAACTTCCGCTCCTCGACGGGGTACGGGAAGGACCACCTCAACGCGGGCAACCGCGAGTGGGGGACGGGCGCCATGCAACACGACGTCACCGACGGCGTGCAGTGGCTGATCGACGAGGGCATCGCCGACCCGGAGCGCGTCGGGATCTTCGGCGGGTCCTACGGCGGCTACGCCACGCTCGCTGGCGTCACGTTCACGCCCGACCTCTACGCCGCGGCCGTCCCGTACGTCGCGCCGTCGAGCCTGATCACGCTGATCGAGAGCTTCCCGGCCTACTGGCGGCCGTTCCTCGAGGGCTCGTGGTACCGCCGCGTCGGCGACCCGGCCGACCCGGAGGACCGGGCGGACCTCGAGGCCCGGAGCCCGCTCAACTTCGTCGACCGCATCGAGACGCCCCTCCTCGTCGTCCACGGGGCCAACGACCCGCGCGTGACGCAGCGCGAGAGCGACCAGCTCGTGATCGCCCTCCGCGACCGGGGCGTCGGCGTCGAGTACCTCGTCGCGCCCGACGAGGGCCACGGGTTCCGGAGCGAGCCGAACCGGATGGCCCTCGCGGCGGCGATGGAGGTGTTCTTCGCCGAGCACCTCGGCGGCCGCGCGCAGACCGAGATGCCGGCCGAGATCGAGGCCCAGCTCGAGGCCATCACCGTCGACCCCGCGACGGTCACGCTCGCCGCGGCGCCGGAAGCGGCCGAGGCCGGCGCGTTCGACGGCTCGGCGGTCGTGCCGATGACGCTGACGTACGACGCCACGCTCGCCATCCAGGGCCAGGAGATCACGCTCGACGTGACCCGCCAGCTCGCCGAGGCCGGCGACACGTTCGTCCTCGTCGACGCCGTCCAGACGCCGATGGGCGCCGCGGCCGACACGGTCCGCCTCGCCGTCTCCGACCTCCGTCCGCTCTCGCGGCGCGCGACGCAGGGGCCGGCCCGGATGGCGTTCGACTACGCCCCGGCCGGCGTGACGGGCCAGGTCGAGGCGCAGGGCCAGACGATCCCCGTCGACGTCGCGCTCGACGCCCCGCTCGCCGTCGAGGGCTCGTCGCTCTACGTCGGGCTGGGGACGCTCCCGCTCGCGGAGGGCTACCGCGCGAGCTTCGCCGGGTTCGACAGCCAGGCCCTTCAGCCGGTCACGTTCACCGTCGAGGTCACGGGCACCGAGACCGTCGAGGTCCCGGCCGGCACGTTCGAGACGTTCGTCGTCGCGCTCACGCAGGGCGACGGCTCGGGCGGCGGGAGCGGGACGCTCTGGGTGGCGCAGGACGCGCCGGGCGTGGTCGTCAAGAGCGAGGTCGGGCTGGGCCCGCAGATGGGCGGCGGCACGGCCACGTCCGTCCTCGCCTCGATGGACCTCTCGGCCTCGGCCGAGTAGGCCGGCCGGCCCGGGGCGCCGGCGCACACGCTCCGCCAGCGCCCCGGGACGTGGCCGAGACGTCCCCGCCGCCGGCGTGTGGAATCCGCGCCCGCACACGGGTCCCTGGCGCGAACGGCGTCCTCGAGCCGTTGGCCTTCCGGTCCCGCCCCCCCCCGTGCTCCGTCGCCTCTCGACCTTCGCCCTCCTGCTCGCCGCTGCGGGCTGTGACACCTCCGACCGGCCGACGATCGGGGGGACGTACGCGGGCGAGGCGGAAGAGCCGGGCGCCGGCCGCGCCGACGCCACGCTCACGCTCCCCACGACGCGGAGCGGCGAGGCGTTCACGTTCCAACTCGACGTCGACGCCGAGGTCGATGGGGCCGTCTTCGCCGAGTCCGTCAGCGGGGCGGGGACCTACGACCACCCCGACGTCGAGGCGAGCGTCCGCGAGAGCGGGTTCGTCTTTACCGTGCGCGGGGCCGTCCGCGGCGGCGGCGACACGCTCGACCTCACCTACCTCGGCCGCACCTTCACGCTCGCCCGCGACTAGCCGCCCATGACGCCCCGCCCGCTCCTCGCCGCCCTCCTGCTGGCGGCGGCCCCCGCCCTCGCCCAAGACGCCGCCCCCGACGACTGGCACCTCCGCGACCGCGACGCCGACGGCGTCGCCGGGATCAGCCTCGACGCGGCGTACGCCCTCCTCGGCGACCGCCAGCCGGAGCCCGTCGTCGTCGCCGTCATCGACAGCGGCGTGGACACCGACCACCCCGACCTCGCGCCCGTCCTGTGGACGAACGACGACGAGGTGCCCGGGAACGGCCTCGACGACGACGCGAACGGCTACGTCGACGACGTCCACGGCTGGAGCTTCCTCGGCAACGCCGACGGCGAGAACGTCGAGCACGACACGTACGAGCTGGCCCGGCTCGTGGCCCTCTGCCGCGCCGGCACGCCGGACGCGGCGTACCCCGATTGCGACGCCCTCGAAACGGAGCTGGAGGAGGAGCGGGCTCCGCTCGCCGGGCAGGCCGTCCAGGTCGGCCAGTTCGTGATGCAGGCGAAGGCCGCCGACGGCCTCCTCCGCGAGCGGTTCGGCGAGGCGTACGACCCGGAGGACCCCGCCGCCCTCGACGTGGGCATGGACGCCGAGGCCGGGCGCGCCCAGCAGCTCATGGTCTACCTCTACGACCAGGGCGCCTCCGTCGCCGACGCCGAGGCCTACCTCGAGAGCGTCACCTCGCGGCTGGAGTACGGCCTGAACCCGGAGTACGACCCGCGCCCCATTGTCGGCGACGACTACGCTGACGTGACCGAGCGGTTCTACGGGAACGCCGACGTGGCCGGGCCCGACCCGAACCACGGGACCGGCGTCGCCGGGCTGGTCGCCGCCGCGCGCGGGAACGGCCTCGGGATCGACGGGATCGCGCCGGCCCGGGTCATGGCGCTCCGCGCCGTCCCCGGCGGCGACGAGCGGGACAAGGACGTGGCGAACGCCATCCGCTACGCCGTCGACAACGGGGCGCGCGTCGTCAACATGAGCTTTGGGAAGGCGTTCTCGCCCCAGAAGGCGGCCGTCGACGAGGCCGTGGCCTACGCCGCCGAGCGGGGCGTCCTCCTCGTCCACGCCGCGGGCAACTCGGCCGAGGACATCGACGTGGAGCCCAACTTCCCCTCCCGCGTCTTCCTCGACGGCACGGAGGCGCCGGGGTGGCTCGAGGTCGGCGCCAGTACGAACGACCTCGGCGCGCTCGCCGCTCCGTTCTCGAACTACGGCCGGGCGCGCGTGGACCTGTTCGCGCCGGGCGCGGACGTGACGTCGCTGAAGCCGGGCGGCGGCGTCCAGACCGCGAACGGGACGTCGTTCGCCTCGCCGATCGTGGCCGGCGTCGCCGCGCTCGTCATGGCCTACTTCCCCGAGCTCTCGGCCGCCGAGGTCCGTCAGATCCTCCTCGACTCGGCCGTCCGCTTCCCCGACGACAAGACGGCCCGGCCGGGCGGCGAGGACGCGGTCGCCTTCGGCGAGCTCTCGGCGACGGGCGGGGTCGTCAACGCGGCCGAGGCGGTCCGCTCCGCGATCGAGCGGGCCGGCGCCGAGGCCGGCATGTAGCCCGGCTGCCTGCCCCCGCGGAGGCGGGCGGCGGCGGGCGCCCGTCGAGTCGCACGTCGGGCCGGCCCTGATTCGCCCCGAGCCGGGACCCTCCGCGCCCCGCTCCGGTCGCATGGGCTCACCTCACACGCACGCCATGCCGACGTACAACAAGGGCGATAAGGTCAAGTGGTCCTGGGGCAACGGGACCGGGACGGGCGAGGTCCAGGAGTCGTTCACCGAGAAGGTCACGCGCACGATCGACGGCAACGATGTCACGCGCGACGCCGACGACAACAACCCGGCCTACCTCATCAAACAGGACGACGGCGACCGCGTCCTGAAGTCCGAGAGCGAGCTCTCGAAGGCCTAGCCCCGCTGGCGGCTCTCGCGGGTGAGCGCGCTACGCCTCCGCCAGCCGGCCGAGCAAAAAAACGCCCGGCCCCCTCGCGGAGGGGCCGGGCGCTTTGCTGTGGGAGGGGCGCTGCTAGGCCGCGTCCTCCTCGTCACCGCCGTCGCCCTCGTCGCCGGTGATGAACGGGCCAGCGATCGCGAGCACGGTCGGCATCCCGAGCGGCTCGTCGAACGCCTCGGTGATCTGCGCACGGGTGTACCCGCTGAGCGCGCTCGTGAGGTCGAACCCGCCCTGCGTCACGTTGTCCTCCGAGGGCGAGTCGTCGTCGCCGTCGTCGGTGTCCATGCCGGGGCCGTAGACCGCGGCGATGGCGTCGGGCGCGTCCGGCTGGTCGCGCGGGATCCACCCCTGCGTCGAGTTCCCGCTCGCGCCGAGCCGGCGGATGGCCGCTGCGTGCCGGGCCTCGACCGAGTGGATCTGCAAGGCCACCGTCAGGTAGTCCGCGTTCATGATCGCCGTCGCCTGGCCCTTGTAGGCGCGGACGCCGGTGTCCTCAAGGCCCTGGGCGAGCGTGGCGATGAGGGCGAAGCTGTCCAGGAAGCCCGTGAACTCGAAGTCATCGTCGGTGTACTCGACCGGGTCGCCGCCGGCACCCGAGATCGTCGTCCGCAGGAGGTCGACGTGGGCGGCCTCGTCGTCGCGGAGCTTCTCGAAGAGCGGCAGGGACTCCGACGGGATGTTGTCGGTGTCGATGGCCTGACGGTAGAACGAGCGCTCGAGGTACTCGAGCGTGAGGGCGTAGTTGAGGACGCCGAAGTCGCCGTCGTCGGACGCCTGGGCGAACGCGCGGCCGGGCTTGACGAACGGGATCGCGGCGATCGCGGCGCCGAGGCCGATCTGGCCGGTCCGGCGGAGCGCGTCGCGGCGCGAGGAGAAGGCGTTCAGCGAGGCGTCGCTGAACTGGTTGAGGAGGTCAGTCATCAGAATGGGCAAAAGGGGAGGTCAGGGCGTGTCGGAGCGGCGGGGCCTAGCTCGACGGCACGTTCCGGATGCCGAAGGTCTCGACGATGAACGGCGCCGCGCGCCCGTTCCGCCCGACCACCTGGCTCGGCCGGAGCGCGAGGTCGAGCGCGTTGTTGTCGATCACGCCGTCGCCGGCGATGGCGTTGTCCTCCAGGAGCCCGGCGATGACCGAGGCGTGGCGGGCCTCGACGGAGACGATCTTGCCCGCGAGGAGGAGGTACGTGTCGCTGTCGATGTAGCGCCCCGCCCCGTTGTAGGCGCCGACGCCCGTGTCTTCGAGCGCCTGCGCCGTCTCGAGCACGCTCGACCGGCTCGAAAAGTCCACGGCGTCGAAGTTGGGCGTGAGCGCGTCGAGGGGCGTCCCGCCCGCGTCCTCGATGGCGGCCTCGAGGAAGTCGCGGTGGATGGCCTCGTGCGCGGCGAGGTCCTCGAGGATCGACTGCTCGTCGGCGCTGAACGTGCTGGAGAAGTCGGCGTCGGCGACGACGGCGGCGTAGAAGGCGGCCTCGAGCTGTTCGAGGGCGTAGGCGTAGTTGAGCACGCCGAAGTCGTCGGAAAAGTCGAGGACGACGTCGCCGTCCTCGTCGACGTCGTCGGAGTCGCAGGCCGGGAGGACGGTCGCCGAGGCGACGACGCCGAGCCCGAGGCCGGCCCGCTTAAAGAACGCCCGGCGGTTGGTCGGCGCCGAGTCGGGGAGGTGGAGCGTAGACATAAGGGGGGGGCAGGGTGGGAAGAGCGCGTACCGGTCGCCCGGGTCCTTCTGTGGACGGCCCCCACACCCGCCCTGGTCCCCGAGTGCACGCCGTACTGCCCTCTTTGAGGCCGGTCTGGGTGTTCCTCCTACACCGGGCTCCGGGGAACATGTGCACGGCGGCCGGCCTCGCCGCCGGAACCGTCGTCCACCCTACGCCTCCGTCAGACGGAGGTCCTGGGCCTTGAGCTGGAGCGTGGTCCGCCCGTTCCACGTGTTCTCGTCCACCTGGAAGGCGAGCTCGAGCGGATGCCCGCGCCGGACGCTCGCGAGCGCCGTCGGGTGCCGGTCGCCCAGGCCGAACCCGATGACGGCGAACGTGGGCCCGCCGTCGGCCTGGGCCACGCGCATCCGGAGGTGCTGCTTCTCCTTCCCCACGCGCGTCGGCTGCCCGACCACGCGGAGGCCGCGGCCGTGGAAGACCGGCCGGAGGTTGTCCGGCCCGTGGGGCCCGAACTGCTTGAGGACGCTCCAGAACCGGGGCGAGACGTCGGGGAGCGAGAGCGGGGCGTCGAGCTCGATCTCGGGGACGAGGTCGTCGGCGTCGGTCACGGCCTCGGCCACGGCCCCCTGCATCCGGTCGCGGAGCGCGTCCACCCTGTCCGCCGGGAGGGCAAGGCCGGCGGCGAAGGCGTGGCCGCCGAACCGGTCGAGGAGGTCGGCGCACTGGGCGAGCGCGTCGTAGATCGAGATCCCCTTGACCGACCGGGCCGAGCCCTTGGCCGTCGTGCTCGACCCGTTCGAGGTCATGAGGACGGTCGGCCGGTGGAACCGCTCGGCCACGCGGCTGGCGGTGATCCCGATCACGCCGGGGTGCCAGCCGGGGTGGTAGATGACGAGGGCGAGCGGGTCGGCCTGCATCTGGCGCTCGGCGATGGCGAACGCCTCGTCGCGCGTTTGCCGGTCGAGGTCGCGGCGGCGGAGGTTGAGGGCCTCGATCTGGTCGACGAGCCGGCCGGCCTCGACGGCGTCGGTCGAGGCGAGGAGCTCGGCGGCGATCCCGGCGTCGTCGATCCGCCCGGCCGCGTTGATCCGGGGGCCGATCTGGAACACCATCTTCGAGGACGAGCACGACCCGAGGTCCACGCCCGCCTTGTCCGCCAGCAGGGCGATCCCGAGGCGCGGGGTGTCGCAGAGCTGCTTGAGCCCGGCCCGCATCAGGACGCGGTTCTCGCCCACCATCGGGACGATGTCGCACGCCGTCGAGACGGCCACGAGGTCGAGGTACGGCCACGCCTCCTCCTCGGGTAGCCCGAGCTCGGCGACGACGCCCTGAATCAGCTTGAACCCGACGCCGCACCCGCTCAGGCCCTTGAACGGGTACTCGCAGTCCGGCCGCTTCGGGTCGAGCACGGCCACGGCGTCGGGGAGCGTGTCGCCGGCCGTGTGGTGGTCGCAGATGACGAGGTCGATCCCGCACGACGTGGCGTACGCCGCCGCGTCGACCGCGGTGATCCCGCAGTCGAGGGCCACGATGAGCGTGGCGCCTCGGTCGGCGGCCACGTCGATCCCGGCCGCGCTCAGGCCGTACCCGTGCTCGAACCGGTTGGGGATGAAGAAGGTGGCGTCGACGCCCTGTCCGCGCAGGAACGTGAGCATCATGGCCGTCGACGTCGTCCCGTCGACGTCGTAGTCGCCGTAGACGAGGACCCGCTCCGACTGGCGGATCGCGCGGGCGACGCGCTCGACGGCGGCGCCCATGTCGCGCATCAGGCCCGGGTCGTGGAGCCGCCCCAGCGCCGGGCGGAAAAACGTGTGCGCGTCGTCGAACGAGCGGACGCCGCGGAGCACGAGCGACCGGGCGAGCGCGGCGGGGAGCGCGTTGAGCTCGGCGGCCAGCGTGTCGACGGCGGCCTCGTCCTCGACCTCGCGGAGCGTCCAGCGGGTTGTCGTCTCGTGCACCTCGGGTGAGGCGCCGTCCATCGCATCGTCGGGCATCGGTGGGCGAGACGTGACCGCCCCGCTTCTGTTCTCTGTTGACCCGAAGATACTCGGCGGCCCCGGCCTCGTCAGAGATCTCCTGACCTACGGACGCCGGCCGATGAACCCGACCAGCCGCCCGCGTGTGCCGCCCTCGGCGCGGTACGAGTAGAACCGGCCGGTGTCTCCCGCGGTGCAGGCGCCGGACGCCTCGACGCGGTCGACCCCGGACTCGGCCAGCTGGCGGACGATCTCGGCCCGGAGGTCCACGTGCGGACGGGGCCACTCCGACCGCCGGACGACGGCGGACGCGGGGAACGCGGCGGCCACCTCCTCCCCCACCTCGAACGCCTCGGCCGAGATGCACGGGCCGACGTACGCGAGCACGCGCCCCGGCTCCGCCCCCAGGCCCTCCATCTTCCTCACGGTCCCTCCCACGACGTGGGCGACGGTCCCGCGCCACCCGCTGTGGCACGCCCCGACGACGCCGGCCTCGGCGTCCGCCAGCAGGACGAGCGCGCAGTCGGCCGCGACGACGGTGAGGAGCAGGCCGGCCCGATCCGTCACGAGCCCGTCGTGGGCCGGCACGTGCCCCGGCCCGCGCACGACGGCGACGTCGGCCTCGTGCACCTGCCCGACCGAGGCGACCGACATGGCCGTCGCTTCCGCCAGCCGTGCGCGGACGGCGTCGGGGGGCTCGCCGGCCGGGGCAAAGTCGCGCGTGGTGAACCCGGCCTCGACGTCCGGGGCGTCTCGGAAGATGGCGGGACGGAGGACGGCGTCGGTCACGGGAGGTCGAGGGCGGAGTGGGCGGCGCGGCGGGCCGCGTCGAGCGGCATCGCCCGGCCGGTCCACTGGCGGTAGGAGGCGGCGGCCTGGGCGACCAGCATGGGGAGGCCGCCGATCACTGCGGCCCCACGCGCCTCAGCGGCCCGGAGGAGCGGCGTCCGGGCGGGGCGGTAGACGAGGTCGTAGACGATCTGCCCCTCGTGGATGTCGGTCGCGTCCGGCCACGGCGTCTGTCCGTCCCCCATCCCCACCGGCGTCGCGTTGACGACCAGGCCCGCCTCCCGGACGGCCGCGCTCGCGTTCTGGGGGGGGAGGGCACGTGCCTCGACCCCGCGCGCGAGGGGTGCGAGGTCCCGGAGGAGCCCGTCGGCCTGCTCCGGCCGCCGGGCGACCACGTCCACACGACCCGCCCGCAGTTCCGTGAGCGCTGCGTAGACGACGGCCCTGGCCGCCCCGCCCGCCCCGAGCACGACGACCGGCCGGCCGGCGAGGCGCTGGCGGTGCGGGTCGAGCGGTGCGAGAAACCCCTCGACGTCCGTGTTGTCCGCACACCAGCCGCCGTCGGCGCGGACGAGCGTGTTCGCGGCGCCGAGCGCCCGCGCCGTCTCGGTTGCGTCGCTGGCGAGGTGCAGGACCGCCGTCTTGTGCGGGATCGTCACGTTCGCCCCGACGGCGCCCAGCGCCCGGAGCCCGGCGACGGCCTCCGCCAGCGCGCCGGGTTCGACGCGGCACGCGAGGTACGCGAGGTCCAGCCCGGACGCGCGGAACGCCGCGTTGTGGATCGCCGGCGAGGCCGAATGTCCGACGGGGTCGCCGAGGAGCACGATCAGCCCCGTCCGTGCCGTCGGCCCGTCGGGCACCGGCTAGGCGCGCTCGTCGCCGGAGCGGGGCGAGCGGCCCAGCCCGCTCGCGCGGGAGTCGCTCCACAGGTCGGGGTACGCCCGGCGGATCTCGTCGGCCCGCGACGGGTCCAGCTCGGCCGCGCGGCGGAACGACCGGACGGCGCTCTCGCGCTGGCCGACCGACGCGAGCGCCCACGCCTGCCGGAGGTGGGCCTCGCTCGAGGTCGGGTCGAGGCGGATGACCTGGGAGAACGCCTCGAGCGCCTCGGCGCGGAACCCGGCCTCGAGCCGCGTCTCCGCCAGGTCCAGCCACGCCTCCTTATTCTCCGGGTCGAGCCGGACGACGTGCGTGTAGGACCGGAGGGCGTCGGCGAGGTGGCCGCCGTTGTACTCGGTGTCGGCCCGGGCGTGCCAGTACTCGCCCTCCTCCGGCGCCAGCGCGATGGCCCGGCCGAAGGCGACGAGGGCCTCGGCGTAGAGCGACTGCGCGTCGAGGGCGCACCCCATCCCGTACCACGCGTCGGCGTACTCGGCGTCGTCGGTGACGGCCCGGCGGAAGTAGTCGACGGCAACGGTGTAGTCGCCCAGGTCGTCGTAAGCCAGGCCGAGGTTGTAGTACGTGGCCGCGTCGCCGTCCTCGTGCTCCAGCACCTTGAGGTAGCTCTCGGCCGCGCCCTGCGGGTCGTCGAGGTTGGCGAGCGCGTTCCCCCGGTTGTACCACGCCGACGTGAACCCGTCGTCGATAGCGACGGCGAAGTCATACGACTCGACGGCCTCCCGGAACCGCTCGAGCCGGTTCAGAGCGATCCCCCGGTTGTACCACGCGTTCTGCGCGTACGGGTCGACGTCGATCTGACGGTCGTAAGCGCCCACGCTGTCCTCCAGCCGGTCGAGTTGGTCGTAGCAGTAGCCCAGCTCGTACCAGACCTCCGGGTGCTCGGCGTCGGCCTCGGCACACTGCTCCAGCGTCGCGGCGGCCTCCTCGTACCGCTCGAGCTTCTCGAGCGCGATCCCTCGGTTGAAGAGGGCGTCCGACGCGAGCGGGTCGATCGTGAGCGCCCGGTCGAAGTCCTCGAGGGCCTCGTCCGACCGGCCCAGCGTGTCGAGCGTGATCCCCCGGTTGACGAGCGCCTCCGGGTCGGCAGGGTTGAGGCCGAGGGCCTCCCCGTACGCCTCCAGTGCCTCCGTGTGCCGGTCGAGGTGGTTCAGCAAGATCCCCCGGCGCATCCACGGGTCCGACGACCCCGGCGCCTGCTCGATCTGCCGGTCCACGACCTCCAGCGCGTCGACCAGCCGCCCCGCCTCGAAGTAGACCGTCGCAATGTGCTCCAAGTCGTCCGAGTCGAAGAACCCCGCGCTCCCGTTCTGGAGGAAGGTCTCGTACGCCTCGACGAGGTCGTCCGAGCGGCCGTCTCCGATCGGGTCGTCGAACTCGTAGTCGAACATTCAAGCGAGCCCTGCGGCTCCGGGTAGAGTGGGGGACGACCGGCAACACCGGTGCTCAGGCTGTCGCTAGTATAGCCGGCGGGGTGGGGGGATGCAACGCAGTCGCGCCCCTCCACAGCCGTCTCGGCGCCGTTTTACGACGCCCTCCCCCCAGGTTTCCCACTCCCCTCCCTCTCTGCTGTGTTCGTCTCGTTCGAGGGGATCGACGGCTCCGGGAAGACCACGCAGGCTCGCCTCTTCGCTGACGCCCTCCGCCAGCGGGGACGGACGGTCGTCGGCGTCCGCGAACCCGGCGGAACGGACGTCGGGGAGACCATCCGCTCGCTCTTGCTCGACCCGACCGTCTCTGTCGTTCCCCGCGCTGAGCTCCTCCTGTTTTCAGCCGCCCGTGCCCAGCTGGTGTCGACGGTGATCCGTCCCGCACTGGCGGAGGGCGCCACTGTGATCGCCGACCGTTTTTTCGACTCGTCTACGGCGTACCAAGGCGGAGGCCGGGACGTAGGAAACGCTGACTGGTTCGAAGTGCACCACCGCTTCGTAACGGGCGGCCTCGCTCCAGACCGGACCTACCTCATCGACGTCCCGACCGCAGAAGCTGCCAGCCGGCGTGGCGGCCGGTCGCAGGACCGGATGGAGCTCGGCGGTCTTGACTACTACGACCGCGTCCGTTCAGCCTACCTCACCCTGGCTGTGGACCACCCTGAACGCGTCGTAGTTCTCGACGGCACCCTCCCCGTCCAAACCCTCCACTCCCACATTCTTGCCGACTTCGACACAACGGACGGAAACAACGAGAGCCCCGCCACTCGCTCGGAGTGACGGGGCTCACAGGGACTTGGCGACGACCTACTCTCCCACCAGCTAGGCAGTACCATCGGCGCTGCGGGGCTTAACGGCTCTGTTCGGAATGGGAAGAGGTGGGTCCCCCGCGCTGTAGTCACCAAGAAAGGGGTGACACGTGGTTAGCCGTAGCAAAACTGCATCGGGTAGCGCCAGCGGACTGGCGCTCCTTGCGGAAGTGTTCCATCGAGCGTCTTGAACACCTCCTCCTGTACGTACACGCACACGAGGGCTGATGCTTCAAGCCTGGTAGGTAATTAGTACGGCTCGGCTAAACACATTGCTGTGCGTACACCTGCCGCCTATCTACGTCCTCATCTCGGACGACCTACAAGGGAGAACTCATCTTGTGGTGGGCTTCGTGCTTAGATGCTTTCAGCGCTTATCCCTTCCCGACGTAGCTACCCAGCGGTGCAACTGGCGTCACAACTGGTACACTAGAGGTCAGTCCGTCCCGGTCCTCTCGTACTAAGGACAGATCCACTCAATTCTCCAACGCCCGCAGCAGATAGGGACCGAACTGTCTCACGACGTTCTGAACCCAGCTCGCGTACCGCTTTAATGGGCGAACAGCCCAACCCTTGGGACCTTCTCCAGCCCCAGGATGCGATGAGCCGACATCGAGGTGCCAAACCTCCCCGTCGATGTGAACTCTTGGGGGAGATAAGCCTGTTATCCCCGGCGTACCTTTTATCCTTTGAGCGACGGCCCTTCCATTCGGGACCGCCGGATCACTAAACCCTACTTTCGTACCTGCTCGACCTGTGTGTCTCGCAGTCAAGCGCCCTTGTGCTTTTACACTCTGCGCACGATTACCGACCGTGCTGAGGGCACCTTTGGGAGCCTCCGTTACATTTTGGGAGGCGACCGCCCCAGTCAAACTACCCACCTAACACTGTCCCCCGACCGGATCACGGCCGTGGGTTAGGCGCCGACCAAACCGAGGGCGGTATTTCAAGGGTGGCTCCACGACGCCTGGCGACGCCGCTTCAAAGCCTCCCGCCTATCCTACACACGGTTTGGCCAGAGTCAATGCTAAGCTGTAGTAAAGGTGCACGGGGTCTTTCCGTCCCGCTGCGGGTACCCGGCGTCTTCACCGGGACCACAATTTCACCGAGCGCGCGGTCGAGACAGTGCCCAACTCGTTGCACCATTCGTGCAGGTCGGAACTTACCCGACAAGGAATTTCGCTACCTTAGGACCGTTATAGTTACGGCCGCCGTTTACTGGGGCTTCGGTCGAGAGCTTCGCCTTACGGCTAACCCCCTTCCTTAACCTTCCAGCACCGGGCAGGTGTCACTCCCTATACGTCGTCTTGCGACTTGGCAGAGAGCTGTGTTTTTG
>CAZDFV010000036.1:0-20208 GCA_964504495.1 uncultured Rhodothermales bacterium | reverse complement strand
CGAGCGCCGAGAGCAACGTCGTCGCCGCGGCCAGGCCGAGGGCGCCCAGCCCGACGGCCGCTGCCAGCACGCCCGGCACACCGAGGGGCGTCGGCACGAGGACGCGGAAGCCGACGGCGGCGAGCGCGGCGACGGCCCCCATCAGCACGGCGTTGAACGCCAGCTTGCCGGCGTAGACCTGGCTCGGCCGGAGGTGGAGCTGGAGGAGGAGGACCGTCCCCCGCTCCTCCTCGGCCACGAACGCCCGCCCCAGCCCGACGGCCGCCGCGAACACGACGACGACCCACAGGAGCGCCGCCGCGACAGCCACGGTCGGCGCCCCCCGCCCCAGCGCCACGCGGACGAGGACGAGCGAGGCGGCCACGAACATCGCCAGCGCGCCGAGCGCCACGCGCGTCCGGAGCTCGAGGCGGGCGTCGTTGGCGAAGACGGCCCAGGCGCCGGCCAGCCAGTCCACAGGGGCGGGGGAACGGGGAGGGGGGGCGGAGGATAGCACGGCCGCCCCTCCGCCCGCCCCTCGCCTCCGCGCCGCGCCCGTGCCCGCCCCCTTCCGCAGCCGCCTCGTCGGCACCGTCGTCGGCTCCGCCCTCGGCGACGCCCTCGGGATGCCCGTCGAGGGCCTCAGCCACCAGAACGTCCGCACCTACTACAAGGGGATCAAGGAGCCCCGGGCCGACGAGAAGCGCGGGGACCTCGGCGTCGGGCAGTGGACGGCCGACACGGAGCGGGCCCGCGCGATCACCCGGGCGCTGGCGACCTCGGCGCCCGACAGCCCGGAGGAGGCGCGGCAGGCGCTCGACCGTGAGATGCCGGGTAGTCTCCGGCGCGGTGAGGTGCAGAGCCCGTCGAGCGCGCTCGCCGCGTGCGCCGCCCCGCTCGGCGTCCAGGCCCGGCTCCGGGGGCTCGCGGACCTCGCCGTCGCCCGGTGGGCCGGCCTCCTGCTCTCGCCCGTGGACCCGCACCCGGCCGCCCACGTCGCCGCCGCCGCCCAGGTCGCCGTCCTGCGGACGTGCCTGGGCAAGGACCCCGACGGGCTCTCGGGCGCCCAGATTGTCGGGGCCGCGCTCTCCGCCGCCCGCGACGCCGAGCGGCTCCTGGGCGCCGACGACCGCGTCTCGAACCGGCTGGCGGCGCTCCAGGACCACCTCGACGAGTTCCCGCTCGACCTCCAGGACCGCTGCGCCGGGACCGGGAGCGCGGCCGACGAGGCAGCCCCGTTCGCGATCGCGATGGTGTCGCGGTCGCCGGCCCTCGTCGAGTCGACGCTCCTCGCGGCCGTCAACGTGGGGGGCGATGCGGCGGCCGTCGGCGCGTGCGTCGGGGCCGCGCTCGGGGCGCTCCACGGCGTCGAGGCGTTCCCCGCCGAGTGGCTCGACGGGCTAGAGGACGCCGACGCGATCCGTGCCGAGGCCGAGGCGCTGGCGGACGCGCTCGGCGGGTAAGCGGGCCACCAGCGCCACGGGACGGGCGGTTGAGGGTTTGGAGGAGCGTGGGGGGCTGCCGTGTCGCGTACCCTGGGGCCGCCCCCCGCCCCCATTGCCATGCGCACGCTCTTCGTCGCCCTCACCCTCGTCCTCTCGGCCTCCGTCGCCGACGCCCAGGTTCGCCAGGACCTTATCGAGCTTGGTGGCTCCGGCTCGCTCCAATACTCGGACGGCGACGCCATCTTCATCCTTCGTCCGTCCGTTGGGTACTTCCTCACCGACCGGTTCGAGATCGGCCTGAATCCGGTGATCGTGGCCGGTTTCGGCGACGAAAGCGTGTTCTTGACAGCGTTCGGCGCCCTCCACTTTCCGTCTGACCCGACCGCTCGAACCGTCCCATTTGTCGGCGTAGACCTGGGTCTGAGCTTGACGGACGGCAGCGGGCTCGCCCTGGGGGCTCAGGGTGGGATCAAACAGTTCTTCCTGCCGGGCGGCGCGCTTACCGCCGCGGCGTTCGTCGACACGAACGACGGCTTCGATCCGGTCATCCTCGGCGTCCAAGCGGGCGTCTCGATCTTCATCGGCCGGTAGGCGCTGGCGGCGGCCGCCAGCCGGAAGAACAGCGACGGCGGGGACGGGTACGTCGGGCATGGACCTCCCGCCCGTCCCCACCGCCGAGCCCCCGTTCCGCCGGCCCGAGCCCCTCGACCTCACGTTCGCCGGCTTCCCGGACGAGGGGTTCGAGGCGCTCGGCCGGCTCCGCGCCGAGCCCCACATCGGCCGGTACCGCGAGGAGAAAGAGGTGCTCGACCGGGCCGTGACCGCGCCGTTCAAGCGCTACCGCGACGACCTCGCCCTGAACTGGGCCATCCCCAACGGCCTCCCGTTCGAGACCGAGCGGAACGTGTTCAGCCGGATCCTCAAAAACGACTTCGGCGCCGGCGGCTCGCACTCGCACCTCTGGATGAGCTTCTACCGCCCGCCCCGGAAGCGGCTCACCGACGTCCAGCTCAGCCACGCCGTCTACCCCGACGCCTTCCGGTGGGGGATCTACGTCGGCGACTACGCCAAGGAGATCTTCCCGGCCGCGCGGGCGCGGATGTTCGAGGAGCCCGACCGGGCGCTCGAGATCGTCAACGGCCTGATCGGGCGGGGCTACCGGCTCGCGTTCGCCCCGCACGTGACGAAGCCGGAGGGCCACCCCGAGTTTTCCGACCCGCTCGACGCCGTCCCCGACGGGCTGGCCCGCGCCAAGGGGATCTGGCTCATGCGCCGGATCTCGCGCGCCGAGGCGCAGGCGCTCGGGCCCGACCTCGTCGCCGCCGCCATCGACGCGCAGGAGGAGCTGTGGCCGCTCTACCGGTTCTGGGCCGGCGTCCCCGGGGAGGAGGCATAACGTCTGCCCGCTGCCTGCCCCCGCGCAGGCGGGGGGCGGAGCCCGCCGCCAGCCGGGCGGGGGCGGCGCGCTGAACGGTCGACCACCCCGCGCGCATCCGCGCGCTTGCCCCTCCTGTCCAGGAGGGGGACTACCTCCAACCAGCGCCTCCCACTGACGCACCGTCCACTGACGCCCCAGACCCGCCGTGCTCCAGACCGACCGCTCCGGCCCCGTCCTCACGCTCACGCTCGACCGCCCCGAGGTGCGGAACGCGCTCGACGCCGCCCTCGTCGGCCGGCTGACCGACGCGCTCGAAGAGGCCGGGCGGGACGACGATGTCCGCGTGGTCGTGCTGACGGGCGCCGGCCGGGCGTTCTCGGCCGGGGCGGACCTCGCGGCGCTCCAGGCCCTCGGCACCGCCAGCGCCGAGGCCAACTTGGCGGATTCCGAGCGTCTCGCGCGCCTGTTCGAGACGATCTACACCCTCCCCAAGCCGGTCGTGGCGAAGGTGAACGGCCACGCGATCGCCGGCGGGTGCGGGCTGGCGGCCGTCTGCGACGTCTCGCTCGTGGCCGAGGGCGCCAAGCTGGGCTTTACCGAGACGCGGATCGGGTTCGTCCCCGCTATTGTCAGCGTGTTCGTCGTGCGGAAGCTGGGCGAGGCGGCGGCCCGCGATCTCCTGCTGACTGGCCGCCTCGTCGAGGCCGGCGAGGCGGCCGACGTCGGCCTCGTCACGCGGGCCGTCGCTCCGGACCGTCTCGACGCCGAAGTCGACGCGCTCTGCCACGCGCTGGCGACCGAGACGAGCGCGAGCGCCCTAGCCCTCACCAAGCGGCTCCTCGCCGACGTGCCCTCGATGGGACTAGCGGAAGGGTTGAGCTACGCGGCCCGGCTCAACGCCCTCGCCCGGGCGACCGACGACTGCCGCGCCGGCGTCGCCGCCTTCCTCGGCAAGACGGACCCACCGTGGAAGAGGGCGTCGGAGACGGACTGACCGGCCCGCCCGCCAGTCGCCCGTGAGCTCCTCTTCACCCAGGCTCACGCTCCACCCTGGTGCTGCGACAGATCCGTCTTGCCATCCAGAGCGCCCGCGAAGGATCTCGGCACGGTCTCCCAAGTCGTAGGCGCCGGCGCTCGCGGGCGACCCATCGAGTCGAGATCCTTCGTCGCTCTGCTCCTCAGGATGACAGGGTGGGGTTGTCATGGCACGGGCCGTGCCCGGCGCCGCTAGCTTCCCCCGCTCATAATCCGGGCGCACCCGATGGCAACGTACAAGGAGGCCGGCGTGGACATCGACGCGGGCGAGGAGGCCGTTCGCCGGATCAAGGGCCACGTCCGCGCGACGTTCACGCCCGGCGTCCTCACCGACATCGGCGCCTTCGGCGGGCTCTTCGCCCTCGACACGGCGCGCTACCGCGAGCCCGTCCTCGTCTCGTCCATCGACGGCGTGGGGACGAAGCTGAAGGTGGCCCAGCGCGTCGGTCGGCACGGGACCGTTGGCGAGGACCTCGTCAACCACTGCGTGAACGACATCGCGGTGAGTGGGGCCCGGCCGCTCTTCTTCCTGGACTACTTCGCCACCGGGTCGCTCCGGCCCGACGTGGTCGAGGCCGTTGTGAAGGGGTTCGCCAAGGCGTGCCGCGAGAACGGGTGCGCGCTCGTCGGCGGCGAGACGGCCGAGATGCCCGACCTCTACCGGCCCGGCGACTACGACCTCGCCGGGACCGTCGTCGGCGTCGTCGAGCGGTCCGAGATCGTGGACGGGTCGCGTATCGAGGCCGGCGACGTCCTCCTCGGGCTGCCCTCGACCGGGCTCCACACGAACGGCTACACGCTCGCCCGGAAGGTCCTGTTCGACCGGTTCGTGGCGAACGACGCGCCCGACGCGCTCGGCGGCGAGACGGTCGGCGCGGCGCTCCTGCGCGTCCACAAGTCGTACCTCGACGCGATCCAGGCGCTCGTGTCCGAGGGGCTCGCGCACGGGTTCGCGCACGTGACGGGCGGCGGCCTCGTCGGGAACACCCGGCGCATCCTCCCCGACGGCCTCGCCCTCGACGTGGACTGGGAGGCCTGGACGCGCCCGCCGATCTTCCGCCTGATCCAGGACGTCGGCGACGTGCCGGAGGACGACATGCGGCGGACGTTCAACCTGGGCGTCGGGCTCGTGGCCGTCGTGCCCGAGGCGTCGCTCGAACGGGCCCTCGCCGTGCTGGGCGCGCTCGGCGAGCCGGCGTTCCGGGTCGGCCGCGTGGTGGAGGGGGGCGGGGCAGGGGGCAAGGGGTAAAGAGGCATCCCCGTCCGGTGCTGAACACGTTTCTCATGCCCCTTCCCCCTTCCCCCTTGCCCTCCTCGTCCGTCGCCGTCCTCGGGGCCGGGAGCTGGGGGACGGCCCTGGCCGTCAGCCTCGCGGGCGCGGGGCACGGCGTCACGCTCTGGGCGCGGCGCTCGGAGGCGGCCGAGACGATCCGCCAGTCGCGCGAGAACCGGCCCTACCTCCCGGGCGCCGAGATCCCCCCGTCCGTCCGCATTACGTCGGATCTGGAGGTGGCCGTTGAGGGCGCCGGCGTGTGGCTCGTCGCCGTGCCCAGCCAGTCGGTCCGGGGCGTCGTCGGGCGGCTGGCGGGGCGCGCGGCCGGGGCGGTGCTCGTCTCCGTCGCGAAGGGGATCGAGACCGAGACGCTCCTGACCACGAGCGCCGTCCTCCGCGACGTGCTCCCCGAGGCCGACCCCGACCGGGTGGGCGTGCTCTACGGGCCGAGCCACGCCGAGGAGGTGGCCGCCGGACGGCCGACAAGCGTCGTCGCCGCCTTCCCCGACCCTGCGGTCGCGGCCGAGGTCCAGGCGCTCTTTATGACGCCCGCCCTCCGCGTCTACGCCAACACCGACGTCGTGGGCGTCGAGGTCGGCGGGTCGGTCAAGAACGTCATGGCGCTGGCGGCGGGGATGGCCGACGGGCTCGGCCTGGGCGACAACGCCAAGGCCGCCCTCGTCACGCGCGGGCTCGCCGAGGTCACCCGCCTGGGCCTCGCCCTCGGCGCCGACGCCCACACGTTCGCCGGGCTCGCCGGCCTGGGCGACCTCGTCGTGACGTGTTTCAGCCAACACAGCCGGAACCGGGCGTTCGGCGAGCGGATCGGCCAGGGCACGACGATGGAGGAGGCGCTCGGCGCGTCGAGCATGGTCGTCGAGGGCGTCCAGACCACGCGGTCTGTCCGCCAGCTCGCCGGGCGGCACGGCGTCGAGATGCCGATCACCGAGGCCGTCCACGCGATCCTGTTCGGGGGGCTCGCGCCGGTCGAGGCGGTCTCGGCGCTCATGGAGCGCGACCCGAAGCTGGAGGGGCCCGCCTTCGACGGGACCGAGGCGTAAGGGTGACGCGTGATACGTGATGCGTGAAGGAGTGCGCGAAACGGCCCGCGCTTTGTTCGCCGCGCCTCGCCCGTCACGCATCACTCGTCACGCATCACTCACCATGACTCACGACGACGTCCGGCGGCTGGCGGCGATGGGGGAGGGGGCCCACCTCGAGTTCAAGAACCGCGTGCCGCGCCCGGAGCGGATCGCCCGCGAGGTCATCGCCCTTGCCAACACCGACGGCGGGAAAGTCTTGGTCGGCGTAGACGACGACGGGACCGTCCTCGGGCTGAAGGACGCCGCCGAGGAGTTCTTCGCGCTCCAGGAGGCCCTCCGCGAGCGGATCGCGCCCGACGTGGAGCTGGGCTTCGAGACCGTCCGGATCAGCCGGAAGCGCGAGGTCCTGGTCGTCCACGTGCCGGCCAGCCCGCACCGCCCGCACGTCCTCCTCCCTGACCGCCGGCCGGACGGGACGCTCCCGAAGCGCCGGGCGTTCGTCCGCGTGGCCGACCAGTCGGTCGAGGCCAGCCGCGAGGCCGTCTCGCTCATGAAGGCCGAGGGCCGCGGCGACGCCGTGACGTTCACGTTCGGCGACGCCGAGCGCCGCCTCCTCGAATACCTCGAGCGGCACGAGCGGATCACCGTCCGCCAGTACGCGCGGATGACGAACACGCCGCCGTGGCGGGCCTCGAAGACGCTCGTGATGCTCGCCCGCGCCGGGATCGTCGCGCTCCACCCGCAGCCCGGCGGCGACGACTACTTCACCGCCGCCTAGCCGCTGGCGGCGCGCACCGCCAGCGGGCGCTCATGCTCGGTTCAGAAAGGCGTCATCCTGAGCGGAGCGAAGGATCTCAACGCGGTGTCGGAGTCGTAGGGGCCGGCGCCGAAGGGCTTGGAGTCTGCCGTTGGGATCCTTCGCGTACGCTCAGGATGACAAGGGTGAGGACCCCCGCCAGCGACGCGCACCGCCAGCCGGGCGCGGGCGCTAGTTGTCCCAGAAGACTAGTTGTCCCAGAAGATGGGGTCGGTCAGCTCGGTGGTCGGCACGTTCGAGGCGTTCCGGCTGTACTCCGTGTCCGGGTAGTCGAGGCGGAGGATGAACGTCGAGAGCTCGCTGTTGGCCGGGAGGTCGAAGTCCTCGTAGGCGTAGTCGTAGCGCCGCGCGTCGGTCCACGACTCCGGGTTGAGGAACATGACCTTGTACTTCTCCCGGAAGACGTCCTCCAGGTCGAGGTCGCCCGCGCCCGGGCTCACGAGGTCGGACTCGATGTAGTCGTCGGCCTCGTCCTCGTCCACGCCCAGCTTGTCCATGTGCGCGCGGATGGCCTCGCGGTAGGCGTCGTACGCCCGGCTGGCGTCGCCGTCGCGGAGGGCGGCCTCGGCCTCGATCATCTTGACCTCCGAGTAGGTGATGATCTCGAGCGGCGCGTCCGTCGCAGCGTAGTAGGTGTTCGTCGTGAGCACGTTGCGCTCGCCGGCCTCGCGCGCGTCGCCGCGGCCGGCCCCGTTCGGCGTCCCCACGTAGGGGCCGCCGTAGGGCCGGTCCTCAATCCGCCGGAGCGAGTCCGTGTACGCCTCGATGCGGGGGTCGAACACGCCGTAGGTCGTCCCGTCGAGGGCCTGGATAAACTGCTCCGAGATCCACCCGCCGAGGAACAGGTTGGCGTTGTCGATCGCCACGTCGGCCCAGGGGTTGATCTGGTCGTCGGGGTAGACGAGCGTGGCGTTCTCGGCCTCCGACGCGTACGCGCTGTCCACGGCCGCCAGCACGGCGCCGGCGTCGTACTCGCCCGTGCCGGTGAGGTGGTTGAGGTAGCGGGCCTGGAGCGCGTAGGCCGTCTTCGTCCACAGGTCGAGGTCGCCGCCGTAGATGAAGTCGTCGCCCTCGGGCGGGAACGGCGACGGGCCCTCCCCGAGCGCCTCGATGCCGGCGTCGAGGAGCCGGAAGATCTCGTCGTAGAGCGCCGCGGCGTCGTCGTAGGCCGGGTTCAGCGTCCCGACCGGGTCGAACGCCTCGCTGTAGGGGACGTCGCCCCAGGCGTCGACGAGGAGGCCGAGGTGGAGGGCCTGGAGCACGCGGGCGATCCCGACGTAGTCGCTGGCGCCTTCCTCCTCGGCCTGGGCCTCCAGGATCCGGAGGTCGCCCATCGTGTCGTAGAGGGTCCCCCACGTGTTGTCGAAGCTGACCCGCTCGTAGACGTCGGTGGCCGAGGCCTGGTTGGGCGAGGCCAGGTACTGGACGTAGTTCGAGGTGATGTCGCCCATCCGGAACACGTTGTTCCCCGTCTCGAACGTGGTCGAGGCGAGGAGCGCGCTGACGGGGACCTGCGTCGGGTTGTTGGGGTCCTCGTTGATGTCGAGGAACCCGTCGCAGCCGGGGGCGACGAGGACGACGAGGGCGAGGGCGGCGGCGCTGGCGGTGCGGAGGCGCGGGGTCATGGCGGTGGAGGGGGTACGGGGTACCTGGTACGGGGTACGGGGCTGAGGAGCGGGGCGTACCCCGTACCCTGTACCCGCTCGAAGAGCGTTCTAGATCCCCAGCTCGAGCGTGAGCGTGTAGCTGGAGACGCCCGGGTGGGCCAGGCCCGAGAACCCGGTCGTGTTCGAGCCGGCCCCGGACGACGTGACCTCGGGGTCCCAGTACTCGTAGGGCGACCACAGGATGACGTTGCTGGCCGAGACCCGGAGCCGGGCCCGCTCGATCCCGGTCGGCGCCAGCAGGCCGGCGGGCAGCCCGTAGGCCAGGCTGAGGTTCCGGAGCTTGACGTAGCTCGCGTCCATCACCGAGTTCTCCGTCGAGGCCCGGTAGGTGTTCCGGTAGTAGCCGGCCCCGTAGTCGACGCCGTCCGGGCCCTCGCCCTGGCCGAGGAACACGGGCGTCGTGTTCGGCTGGCCGTCGGCGGTGACGCCCTCGAACACGACCGTCTCGGTCCGGTCGAGGGTGTACGGGGCGATCCCGAAGGCGGCGAAGAAGTTGTTGAACTGGTTGTACTTGTCGTTCCCGAAGCTCGCGTCCACGAGCGCCGAGAGCTCGACGTTCTTATAGGTGAACCGGTTGTAGAGGCCGCCCGTCCAGTCCGGCGTCATGTTGCCGAGCACGCGGAGGGTCCGGTCGATGACCGGGAAGCCGTCGTCGCCGATGAGGAGCGGGGCGTCCTCGTCCAGGACGCGGAACTCGCCCTCGCCCAGTTCGGGCTCGCCGTCCGGGCCGTAGTAGCGGGCGTACGAGGTCCCGAAGATGGCGCCGTAGGGCGCGCCGGGGACGAGCAGCAGCTGGGCCGAGCTGCCCGCGTACCCGAACTGGCTCCCGAGCCCGATCGACTCGATCCCCTCGCGGATCTCGAGGACCTCGTTCCGGTTCCGGCCGAAGTTGACGGCCGCCTCCCACCGGAAGTCGCCGGCCTCGACGACGTCGGCGTTGAGGACGAGCTCGACGCCCGTGTTCCGGATCGAGCCGGCGTTCGTGATGAAGCGCGAGAACCCGGTCGCGTTCGAGATCGGCACGGGGATGATCTGGTCCCGGCTCGTCGCGTTGTAGTACGTGGCGTCGAGGGCGAGGCGGCCGCCCCAGAACCGGAGGTCGGTCCCGACCTCGAACGACGTCGTCCGCTCCGGGACGAGGTCGGGCGAGCCGAGGACGGTCGACTGCGTGAAGCCGGTCTGGCCCGCCAGCGGGAAGACGCCCGGCGAGGCGAACGTCACGTTCGTCGCGTACGGCGGGGCGTCCTTGCCCACCTGCGAGAGCGACGCCCGGAGCTTCCCGAACTCGAGGAGCGGCGACTCGCCGAGCGTCTCGGTAAAGACGTAGGCGAGGCTGACGGACGGGTAGAAGAACGAGCGGTTCTCCTCGGGGAGCGTCGACGACCAGTCGTTCCGGCCGGTCAGGCTGAGGTAGGCCGTGTCGTCGACGTTCAGCTTGAGGTCGCCGTAGACGCCGACGAGCCGGCTCTCGCGGATAAACTGGCTGAACTGGGTCTCGCGCGCGTTCGAGAGGTTGTAGAAGTTGGGGATCGTGAGGTCCGAGCCGAAGGCGAACACCCGGTCGAAGCTCCGGTCGAAGACGTCGTTGCCGAGGAGGAGGTCGGCCTGGACGGCCCCGAAGGTCTGGGAGAACGAGAGGTTGAGGGTCGAGGTGAGGTCGCGGCTCGTGATCCGCGTCTCGCCCACGCTCCCCGTGCTGCTCAGGGCGTTCTCGTTCTCGAACCCCTGCGGGCCCTGGAGCGTCTGGAGCCGGGAGTCGGTGTAGGTGTCGACCCCGACCCGGTAGCTCACGTCCATCCAGTCGGTCAGGCTGTAGCCGGCGTTGACGTTCCCGATGAGCCGGCTCACGTCGTCGTTGTAGGTCGCGTAGCGGGCGTCGTAGATCGGGTTCGTGCCGCCGGTCGCCCCGTCGCCGAAGTCGCGGTAGCCGCGCATCGTCCCGTCCGGCTGGAGGTAGTCCGAGACGTCGACGTTCTGGGTCCAGTAGACGAGCCGCTCGTTAAAGCGGTCGGCGAAGACCCGGTCGCCGCCGGAGTTGACGTAGTTGAGGCTCCCGCCGAACTGGAAGTCCGACGACGGCAGGAGCGACCCGCTCAGGCGGACCGACGTCCGGCCCCAGCTGCTAAACGGGAGGACGCCGTCGTTGGTCAGGTTCGAGAGCGAGGCGTAGAACGAGGCCCGCTCGGTCCCGCCCGAGAGCGAGAGGTCGTTCGTGAGCGAGGCGCCGGTCCCGTACGCCTGCTCGAAGTTGTTGTAGAGCTGGAGGTCGGGGACCTCCTGCCGGGCCTCGTCGAGCGTCGGGCCCCAGCAGCACCAGAAGCTCCCCCGGTCGAACTCGCCCGAGAACCCCTGGACGTACTCCTGCTGCGTCTCGGGGAACCGGTTGACCGTCTCGGCCGCGACCGACGAGGTCAGCTCGATCCGCGTCGTCCCGGCCTCGCCCTTTTTCGTGGTGATGATGATGGCCCCGTTCGCCGCGCGGACGCCGTAGAGCGTCGTCGCCGCGGCCCCCTTCAGCACGTTGACCGAGGCCACGTCGTTCGGGTTGATGTCGACGGCCCGGTTCGAGAACCCGCGCGAGTCGAACGGGTCCCCCCCGCCCTCCGACGCGCCGCTGGTCGAGTTGTCGATGGGGATCCCGTCGACGACGAAGAGCGGCTGGTTCTCGGCGCTCGGGTCGAGCGAGGTCACGCCGCGGAGGATGATCCGGGCGCCCTGGCCCGGGGCCCCGCCCGTGTCGATCACCTGGGCCCCGGCGATCCGGCCGGAGAGTGTGGTCACGAGGTTCTCGAGCTCGGCCTCGCGGAGGTCGGCGGCGTCGAGCTCCTGGACGGCGTACCCCAGTTCGCGCTCCTCGCGCTCGATCCCGAGCGCGGTCACGACGACGTCGTCGAACACCTCGGCCTGCGGGACGAGGGCCACGTCGATCACGGTCCGCCCGGCGACCGCGACCGCCAGCCGCTCGTAGCCGATGAAGGAGAACACGAGCGAGTCGGCCGCGGCGGGCACGTCGAGGCGGTACCCGCCGTCGGTCCCGGTCGAGGTCCCGACGAGGAGGTCGCCGGCGACGACGTTGACGCCGGGCATCGGCTCGCCGGTCTCGGCGTCGGTGACGGTCCCGGTGACGACGCCCTGGGCGCTGGCGGCGCCGGCGAGGAGGAGGGCGAAGAAAAGAGCGGAGGCGGTGCGCGTAGCGACGGGCATGGGCTCGGGCGCGGCGGGTGGGGGGCGAGCGTCAAGCTACGGTGAAGGAAGTAAGCGGCAAGGGACTTCCGCGATCCCCTGCGTCGCCCGGCAGTGCCGCCGAGCGGCGCAGCGCATGGCGCGCGAGGTCCGTACGGGAGAACAGTCACTCCCCTCACGTCCCGTGCTCCGTGTTCTCCCTGCCGTCGCCGCCCTCACCCTGCTCGTCGGGTGCGACACCCTCGGCGGCGACCCGTTCGCCGACGACCTGTACTCCGTCTACGACCTGACGGCCCGCGACGGCGACGCCGTCGTCGCCTCCGGCCGGATCGGGCTGGAATACGTTCCGAGCGACGTGTCGAGCATCCCGAGCCTCTGGCGCGGCGTCTGGGACCTCGACGCCGAGGGCGCCCTCGCAGACCGGGCCGATGGCCGCGGCGCCCTCCGCGGCGACAGTGGCGAGCCGATCGTCCTCGACGCCTACTTCGACCTCCCCGAGCGCGGGCTCGGTCCGCCCGAGCGGCCGGCCCCGTTCCGCCTCGTCGTGGACGCCGGCCAAGACCCGGCCGAACTCACCGGCCGGTGGGAGGCCCTGTACGACGGCGCCGTGACGGCCTCGGGGCCGTTCGAAGCAACGTTGGTGCGCGCAGCCACGAGGTTCCACGTCGCCGGGTAGCCGCCTGCTGGCGACAGTCGCCAGCGGGGCGGATGCACTGTTCCGGGAGGTGTCATCCTGAGCGGAGCGAAGGATCTCGACACGGTGTCGGAGTCGGTTGCGCCGGTGCCGAAGGGCTCGGGGCCTCCCGTTGAGATCCTTCGCTGGCGCTCAGGATGACGAGAGTGGGGACGCACATCCTCTTGAACAGCGCTCTAGCACCCCGTCGTCTCGTGCCGGGCCACGCGGCGGACGAGGGCGCCGGGCGCGGCCTCGCCCGACAGGTAGAGCGTCGGCGTGCCCACGTTTCGTCGAGGACGAGGTCGAGCCGGCCGTCCCCGTCGAGGTCGCCGGCCCAGACGAGCGCCGGGTGCGCGTCGTCCCGGTCGACCAGGTGGGCCACGGCTTGGCGCGTCCCGTCCGGCCCGACCAGCGAGACGACGCGCTCCCACTGGCGGTCGCCCACGGCGGGCCCGGCCTCGACGAGGAGCGTGTAGCGTGCGCCGTCGAGGGCGAGGTCGTGGACCCCCGGCTCGAGCCAGGGGACGTCTACGGCCGCCACCGGGACGGGACCGCCCGGGAACGGACCGGCCGCACGCCGGACGAACACGCGCGCCGAGTCCTGGACCCACCCCACGTCTCGGTGGAGGACGGAGAACGGCGTCGTCACGCGGCGGCCGGTGTACGGCCCCTCGTCCGGGTCGAGGACGACGTCCTGCGCGACCTCGACGCGCAGCGGGACCGTCCGCAGCTCGGCGCCGGTCGCGGTCGGGTAGACGGCCTGCCAGACCTCGCCGTCGCGGGCCGGCACTTCGTCGCCGTGGAACACGCCGGCGGAGAGGAACACGCCGTAGCCGCCGAGCACGGTCATGTCGACGGAGGCCACGAGGGCGTCGAACGCCATCGCCGCCAGCGCGGCGGCCGCGGCACGGTCGGCCGCGGCGGAGACGTCGAGCGTGTCGGCGGCATGGTCGGCCGGCACACTGGCGAACGTGTCAAGCGGTGCGTCGGCGGGCCCCGCCAGCGGGGCGGTGGGCGCGGGCTGCTCCGCGACGGCCGGGCCGCTGGCGGATGCGTCGGCTGAGCCCTCGGCGGGGGCGAGGCGGCAGCCGGCGAGGAGCAGGAGGGCGAGCGCGTACCGCATGGCGAGGCGGATCGGGGGGCATGACAGGTCACAAACTCGGCCAGCGGCCGGACCGTATGACGCGCCCTGTCACGGGGCGACGCTACCTTCCCCACGTCCCCCTTTGTACGAAAAAGATGCCCGTCGTCGACACGATCCCGCTCCACGAGACCGCGAAGGAGCGGTACCTCACCTACGCCCTCTCGGTCATCACCAGCCGGGCGCTCCCGGACGTCCGCGACGGGCTCAAGCCGGTCCAGCGGCGGATCCTCTACGCCATGGCGACGAACCTCCGGCTCGGGCCGGACGCCCGGTTCCGCAAGAGCGCCACGATCGTCGGCGAGGTCATGGGGAAGTACCACCCCCACGGCGACACGGCCATCTACGACGCAATGGTGCGGATGGCCCAGGACTGGTCGCTCCGCTCGCCGCTGGTCGACGGGCAGGGCAACTTCGGCTCGCTCGACGGCGACTCGCCCGCGGCCATGCGCTACACCGAGGCCCGGCTCCGGGCCCTCGGCGCCGACCTCGTCCGCGAGATCAAGCAGGACACCGTCGCCTTCCGGCCGACGTACGACGGCCAGCTGGCGGAGCCCGTCGTGCTCCCGGCGCCCGTCCCCAATTTTCTGGTGAACGGCGCGTCGGGGATCGCCGTGGGGATGGCGACGAACGTGCCGCCGCACAACCTCGGCGAGGTCGTCGACGCCTGTCTCGCGCTCCTCAAGAGCCCGAACGCGCGGGTCGAGACGCTCCTGAACCACGTGCAGGGCCCCGACTTCCCGACCGGCGGGCGCATCCTCAACACGCCCGAGGAGATCCAAACGATCTACGAGCGGGGCGAGGGGGCGGTCGACCTCCGGGGCGAGTTCGAGACGGAGGGGAAGGCGCGCGTCGTCATCACCTCGATCCCGTACGGGCTCGACAAGGCCGACCTGGTGGAGAAAATCGGCGACCACATCCGGCTGGGGAAGGTGCCCCAGATCGTCGACGTCCGCGACGAGTCGACGGAGGAGGTCCGCGTCGTCTTGGAGATCAAGCGGGGCGCGAGCGCGGAGGCGGCGATGGCCTACCTCTTTAAGCACACGCCGCTCCAGACGCGCTTCCACGTCAACATGACGGCGCTCGTGCCGACCGAGAACCCGGAGATCGCGGCGCCCGAGAAGGTGGACCTGAAGACGGCGCTCCGTCACTTCCTCGACTTCCGCCTGGAGGTCGTAACCCGGCGGCTGGCGCACGAGCTCCGCCAGCTCGAGAAGCGGATCCACATCCTGCGCGGGTTCGCGAAGGTGTTCGACGCGCTGGACGAGGCCATCAAGATCATCCGGTCGTCGAAGAACAAGGCGGACGCGAACGCCCGCCTCCGCCACCGCTTCGGGCTCGACGAGGACCAGGCCGACGCCGTCCTCGAGATCAAGCTGTACCGGCTCGCGCGGATGGAGATCGACGCCATCCTCAAGGAGCTAGAGGAGAAGGAAAAGCGGGCCGCCGAGATCCGCGCGCTCTTGGGAGACGAGGCCGGCCGGTGGACCATCGTCCGGAAGGAGCTGCGGGCGGCCAAGAAGGCGTACGCGGACGCGCGCCGGACGGAGATCGCTGGGCCCGACGCCGTCGTCGAGTACGCGGCCGAGGACTACATCCTCAAGGAGGACGTCTACGTCATCGTGACCCGCGATGGGTGGGTCAAGCGCCAGCGGTCGTACACCGACCTCGGGGCGATCCGCGTGCGCGAGGGTGACCGCGTGATGTACGCGCTCGCGGCCTCGACACGCGCGACCGTCGGGTTCTTTACGTCCGCCGGCCGGTGCTACACGGCGCGCGTCGACGACCTCCCGCAGACGACGGGCTATGGCGACCCCGTCCAGAAGTTCTTCGACTTCGCCGACAAGGAGACGGTCGTGGGCGTCGTCAGCTTCGACGGCCGCGTCTTGCCCGCCGGCATCCCCGAGGTCGACGGCGAGCCACAGCCGGAGCTGTTCGCGGGCGACGGCGCGCCGGCCGGCGACGTCGTGACCGGGCCCTACGTCGTGGCCGTGTCGTCGGACGGGCTGGCGGTCCGGTTCGAGACGGACACGTTCGTGGAGACGTCGAACAAGAACGGCCGGGTCTACATGCGTGTCGCGGCGGGCGAGCGGGTGATCGGGGCGGAGGTGGCGTCGGGGTCGGAGAACGTGTGCCTGGCATCCCGCGAGGGCCGCGCGCTGATCTTCCCGGTCCCTCAGGTGCCGGTCTTCAAGAGCGCGGCGAAGGGCGTGATCGCCATGCGCCTTTCGGGCAAGGCCGACCGCGTGCTCGGCGTGGCCGTCTCGGACGCCGCCCGGCGCGGGCTGGAGGTCGAGACGAGCCGCGGCCGCGAGGAGACCGTCCGCACGACGAAGTTCGACGTGACGAACCGGGGCAACAAGGGCGCGACGATCATCAGCCGGGGGACGCTCCGGGCGGCTACGCCGGACCCGACGGAGCTCCACCTGCCCGGCCGGGAGTAGCGTTCCCGCCCGGCTGGCGGGGCGGGCCGCCAGTGGGGTGGACTGCTAGTTATGCGGCTGTCCGGGTAACATCTCTTCTCCATCCGAACCTATGCCCGCTGAGCTTTCGATCCCCACCACCGGCGAGCTTACTTCCCTCAACGTCAGCCTTAGTGATGGAGAGGTTGTGTTCGTTGTTGGACCGAATGGGTCAGGCAAGTCAAGCTTGATGCACAGGATTTACGCCGCCAACTCCGCCAGGGCGCACAGGCTTTCTGCTCACCGGCAGACGTGGTTGGCTTCAGGATCACTCTCGCTCACAGCTCAGCAGAAGAAGCAGAGCGTAAAGCACATAGACAACGCTGACAGTCGTCCAGAATCGAGATGGAAGGACGACTACTCGTCTCAGAGGACCAGTATCACTATATTCGACCTTGTCGACGCCGAAAACTCTCGAGCACGTGGCATCGCATCTGCCGTAGACAAAGACAATATTGAACTCGCCAAACAACTGTCGGCAACTGATTCGCCTTTAGCGTCGATAAACCGATTGCTTCAGCTATCTAATCTGCCAATCGAAATGTCAGTTCGGCAGAACGAAGAGGTAGTAGCCTCAAAGTCTGGAGGTGAACCATATAGCATAGCGGAGCTTTCTGACGGCGAAAGAAATGCATTGATTGTCGCCGCAGACGTACTGACTGCTGATCCCGGTACGCTGATTCTCATAGATGAACCAGAGCGACATCTCCACAGGTCTATTGCGTCACCCTTAATGAATCTATTATTCCAAAAAAGAATCGATTGTGTTTTTATTGTATCTACACATGATGTCAATATTGTGGCAGACAATCCTCAGGCCAAGGCGCTGCTTGTGAGAGACTGTGAGTACGCAGGCAAATCAGTAAACAAATGGGACCTTGACCTGCTCCCTCCGGGATCAAACATTGATGACGACCTGAGGAGCAAAATCCTCGGGGCCAGGAGGGAGATGATCTTTGTTGAAGGCACAGAAACGAGTTTGGATCTAGCCCTCTACAGTCTTGTGTTTCCTGGAGTGTCAATTATACCTCGGTCAAGCTGTCGAGATGTGGAGCATGCCGTTGTTTCTTTAACAAACTCGTCAGACCTGCACTGGGTCAAGCCTTTTGGCATCGTAGATAATGATCAGAGGCCCGAGGCTGAGATTGCGGAACTGGTTGGCAAAGGAGTATTCCCCTTGGCGTTGCATTCAGTCGAGTCGATCTACTACCACCCGCAAATTCAGGAGATGGTAGCCCAGAGGCAGGGGGAGCTAGTTGGCTCTGACCCGACTACCTCTCTCAATGACGCAAAGCGCGCAGCTTTAGACGCACTTACCCCTCATGCCGAGCGTCTAAGCAAACGAGTGGCAGTGCAAGCCATTAGAGAGAGATTTTTCGAATACATACCTAATGCGAGCGACATCGATGCCAGCCATACATTGGATGTATCAATAAATGTGTCAGACATTATATTTAATGAATTGGAAAAATTCAATGCGTTTATTAGCCAAAATGATATAGTCGCCCTGATTTCTAGATATCCCGTTCGAGAATCGCCAGCGCTGTCCAAGATAGCCAAAAAGCTAGGATTTCAAGGCAGGGCACAATATGAGTCAGCGGTCAGGAAACTACTTATGGACGATAAGGCCGCTGTCTCTTTCGTCAGGGGATTGTTCGGAGGACTACCCGAGCGGCTTGGTATCCAGTCCGAACCGGAAACTCCACCTTCTGCCCATGCCGCATAACCCACCGCTGCAGGCCGAAAGCACGCTTCAGCGTTTTCGGTTCGGCCGAGCGTCGGCGCTATCATTGCCTCGTCCTATCCGCCAGCCGCTAGCGTTCTGCGGCTGAGCGGTTAACTGTTCAAGCGCTCCTCGAAACCGGCCGGTTGACTTCGGCGTCATGACGTTACAACGCTTCTGCTCAGCCATGCCGCCACCTATCTCCAAGCGGGCCACCGTCTACTTCGACGCCGCCCTCCACAAGGCGCTCCGCCTCAAAGCGGTCGAGACGGAGCGGTCCATCTCCGACATCGTCAACGAGGCCGTTCGCGTCCTGCTGGCGGAAGACGCCGACGACCTCGCCGCGCTCCGTGAGCGCACCGACAAGCCCACGGTCTCGTTCGAGTCGTTCGTCCGCGACCTGAGGGCGGAGAGCGCCCTCTAGTATCAAAGCGGTACCGGATTGAGGTCAAGCGGAACGCGGCCAAAGAGATCCGGGCCATCAGCCGCAAGAAAGACCGCCAGCGTGTGGTGGAGCGGATCGGAGCGCTGGCCGACAATCCCCGCTCGCCCGGGTGTACGAAGCTGTCGGGGCGGGATGCATGCTGGGTCCGCCAGGGCGAGTACCGGATCGTCTACACCGTCGCCGACGACGTGCTCGTCGTCGAGGTCGTGACGGTCGGCCACCGCCGCGACGTGTACCGATAGCTCTGCGCTCAGAGAGCGGCCGCTGCAAGCCGAGGCGACGCCCCAGCGCCTTGTCGCTCCCGGTCGCCAGCGTCTACGTCGCCTCATCCAGTCGGCACGTAGGGTCGTGTGGCTGCGTGACACACGGTCCTACCCGCTCCGCTCCCGATGGTCGGCAGACCGGAGCGCGCGGTCTCGGCGCGGACATCGGTCTCGGCGCCCCACTGGCGGAACGGGTCGCCAGTCGAACGGTCGGTCGTAGGATGGTAAGCTCCAAGCCGCGTCGCGGGTCGGTACTCGCCCGGCCGGCGCGAACAGGACGATAGCCTGCCGCACCACTCTGACCCAAACTCGAACATGCAGTACAGACGCCTCGGCAACAGCGGCCTCATCGTGTCCGACCTCTGCCTGGGGACCATGATCTTCGGCGAGGAGGGGCCACGGTCCACGTCGGCCGACACGGCGGTCCAGATGATCCACCGCTTCCTGGACGCGGGCGGCACCTTTATCGACACGGCCGACGTCTACGCCGGCGGGCGCTCGGAGGAGATCGTGGGGCGGGCCATCGCGGACCGCCGGGACGACGTCGTCCTCGCCACCAAGGTCCGGTTCCCGACGGGCGAGGGGCGGAACGACCAGGGCCTCTCCCGCCACCACATCCTGCGGGGCGTCCACGCGAGCCTGCGGCGCCTGAACACGGACGTCATCGACGTCCTGTACGTCCACTGCTGGGACCCCTTCACGCCGCTGGCGGAGACGCTGCGCGCACTCGACGACCTCGTCCGCCAGGGGGACGTGCGCTACCTCGGCGTCTCGAATTTCAAGGCGTGGCAGGTCATGAAGGCGCTCGGGCTCAGCGACGCGAACGGGTCCGCGCGGTTCGTCGCCGGCCAGTACCAGTACAGCCTCGTCCAGCGCGACGTGGAGTACGAGTTCGAGGGCCTCTTCCAGAGCGAGGGCGTCGGGCTCGTCCCGTGGGGGCCGCTCGGCGGCGGGTTCCTCTCGGGGAAGTACCGGCGCGGCGAGCGCCCGGCGGAGGGCCGGATCGCCACGGCGACGGAGGAGCAGTCGGAGGCGTGGGACCGCCGGTCGACCGAGCGGAACTGGCGGATCGTCGACGCCGTGGGGAAGGTCGCCGACGCGCGGGGCGCCAGCTACGCCCAGGTCGCCCTTGCGTGGCTGCGCACGCGGCCGACGGTGTCCAGCGTCATCCTCGGGGCGCGGACGCCCGAGCAGCTCGACGACAACCTGGGCGCGGCCGACCTCGACCTGACGCCGGACGAGGTCGACGCCCTCGACGCGGCGAGCCGCCCGCCCGACCTCTACCCGTACCGGATGATCGAGGCGTACGGCACCCGGAGCCTTTAGGGTTGACGGGCTACTTCCCAGCCCGCCGGTAGTCGGCCGCCCGGAGCGCCCCTGTCTCGTCGCGGACCTGCGTTTCGGCGCCCGGCACGACGTCCGTGTTGTGGGCCGCGGCGCACCGCCAGCCGCCTGCGGCGTGTCGCATCACGAACGAGAAGACGGTCCGCCGCGCGCCCGACTGGCGGACGGCACGGCCGGCCGTCTGCCCCGTCAGCCGCAGGAGCGCGTGGACGGCGACGACGCCCTCCGCCAGCGGCTTCACGCGCGTACGGACGACGGCGAGCGTCGAGTCGGGGAAGATGACTGTCCCAGCACGCCAGTACAAGCTGCGCGCTTCAGCGCGAGGCCTCCGGCA
>CAZDFV010000035.1:0-20270 GCA_964504495.1 uncultured Rhodothermales bacterium | reverse complement strand
CGGCTCGTCCCGCCGGAGCTCGCGCCGCGGCGGAAACAACTAGCCGGGGCCCACCCCCCGGCGGGGGGCGCGGCCTGGTGGGCGCCCCGTCGCCGAGCGGGCGCCTACCGCTGCCGCCAGCTCTCCGACTGGCGGGGGAGGTGGTCGGCCGGGTCGAGGTCGGGGGCGAGGAGGGCGGCCGAGACCCGCTCCATCCGGGCGCCCTGCGAGCCCTTGACGAGGACCACGTCGCCCGCGCGCGGGGCCAGCCGCTCGTCGAGCACGTCCGCCAGATCGGCCGAGGTCGGGACGTGCGCCACGCGCGCCCGGGTCTCGGGCCCCAGCCGCTCGACGGCCCGGCCCATGATCTCGCCCACGGCGAACACGGCGTCCAGGCTGGCGGCGTCCTCGAGCACGGCGACGTGCTCCTCGACCTCGCGCTCGCCTAATTCGAGCATGTCGCCGAGGACGGCGACGTGCCGCGTGCCGTCCTGCTCGCGGAGCACGTCGAGCGCCGCGCGCGCGGCGTCCGGCGAGGCGTTGTAGGTGTCGTCGATGAGGACGCTCCCGCCGCGACCCGGGAGCCGGTTGAGGCGCCCTTTCTCCGGCTCGATCTGCTCGAGCCCGCGGTTGATCGCGTCGTCGTCCATGCCGAGGGCGCGGCCGACGGCGAACGCCGCTAGCGCGGTCGTGACGGCGTGGGCGCCGAGGACCGGGAGCGTCGCGGTGATCGCGTCCGGCGTCACGTCGCAGTCCGGGCCCGCCCCATAGAAGAGAGCCCGGGCCTCGGTCCGCTCGGCCATCCGGCGGACGCGCGGGTCGTCGCCGTTGAGGCAGGCCGTGCCGTCCGGACCGAGGGCGGCCACGATCTCGCCCTTCTCCTGCTCGATCCCGTCCAGCGTCCCGAGCGTCTCCAGGTGCACGCCGCGGACGACGGTGACGACGGAGACGGTCGGCGGGAACGCCGCGCACAGCTCGCGGATGTCGCCTGGGAGGCGGGCGCCCATCTCCAGGACGAGCACGCTGTCGGCGTCGATGTCCCGGTTGAGGAGCATCAGCGAGAGCCCGAGCGGCGTGTTCTTGTTCCCCTCCGACGGGACCACGCCGAACGCCTCCGAGAGCACGGCCGTCGCCGCCGCCCGGACCGACGTCTTCCCCATCGACCCCGTGATCGCCACGACGCGCGCGCCCGACTGGCGGAGCTTGTGGGACGCCTCCGCGACGAGGTAGGCGATCGAGTCCTCGACGCGCGTGACCTCGACGTGACCGGGCACCTCGACGGCCCGCTCGACGACGACGCCGGCGGCGCCCTTGCGGACGGCCTCGGCCACGAAGTCGTGCCCGTCGTGGAGGTCGCCGCGGACGGCCACGTAGGTGTCGCCGGGCTGGAGCGTCCGCGTGTCGGTCGAGTAGGGCATAGGATGGAATGCTAGGGCCGCATCACAGGGTCTGCGACGGGTGGAGCGGGGGCGGATACGTGATGCGTGATCCGTGAGCCTCATCGGGCGGGTCACGGATCACGGATCAGCGGCGACTGGGGAGCCGCCCGTCAGAGACGTCGTGACAGAGCACTAGCGCGTCGTCTGGAGGGCGGCATCGCGGCGGTGCCGTTCGAGGGCCAGGTCGATCAGGCGGCCGACGAGGGCGCCCAGGTCGAGCCCGCCGTGCGCCCACATCACGGGGTACATGCTCCGGTCGGTAAAGCCCGGGATCGTGTTGACCTCGTTGACGAACAGGTCGCCGTCGTCGGCCACGAAGCAGTCGACGCGGGCCATCCCCTCGCAGTCGAGGGCGCGGTAGGCCGCCACGGCGAGTTGGCGGACACGCTCGGCCACGGCGTCGGGGAGACTGGCCGGGACCTCCATCCGCGAGGCGTCGGGGTCCTCGTACTTGGCGTCGTAGGTGTAGAACTGGGCCGTCGAGACGACCTCGCCCGGGACGGACGCTTCGGGGTCCTCGTTGCCGAGCACGGCGCACTCGATCTCGCGGCCCGCGACGGCCGTCTCGACGAGGACTTTCCGGTCGTAGCGCCGCGCCGCCGCGACAGCCGCCGCCCACTCGGCCTCGGTCTCGACCTTCGAGGTCCCCACCGACGAGCCCGAGTTGGCGGGCTTGACGAACAGCGTCGGCCCGAGCTCACTCGCGGCCTCGGCGTACGCCAGCCCGTCATGCGCCAGGAGGAACGGGACGACGGGGAGCCCGGCGTCGCGGAGCACCCGCTTGGCCGTCTCCTTGTCCATGCACACCGCCGACGCCAGCACGTCGGGCCCGACGTAGGGCAGCCCGAGCGTCTGCAAAAACCCTTGCACCGAACCGTCCTCCCCGTTCACCCCGTGGAGCATGGGGACGACCACGTCGAGCCCGAGCGGCTGCCCGTCGACGAGGACGGCCCCGCCCGCGCCGAAGGGCGAGAGGAGGGCGGGCGTGCCGGCGTCGTCGGTCTCGCCCTGGAGCGCCGCCAACCCGTCCTGGACGTGCCACCGGCCCTCGCGGCTGATCCAGATCGGCGTGACGCGGTAGCCCGCGTCGAGCGCCCCGGCCACGGCCCGCGCCGACCGGACGGACACGTCGTGCTCGGGCGAAAGACCGCCGTAGAGGAGGCCGACGTGCAGACGGTCGGGCATGGGGGAGGGGGCGCGGAGAAGGGGCCCGAAGCTACGGAGCCCTCCCGCCCGGCTGGCGGACGCGCCCCGCCAGCCGGGCGGACGGGACCGGAGGGCACGGCCGCCTATGGAGTGGACCGTGAGCGCCGCCCGGCGGCTCCTGTCGCGCTGGAGGCACGAAGGGAAAGCGGCCGGCGTTCGGGGGCCGTCCCCCCCTCGCCCGTCCGTGCGCCCGGTCCGCCTCGTCCTCGCCGTCGTCGTCTGCGCGCTCGGGGCGGCGGCGAGCGCCCAGGTTCGGTTGGAGGCCACCGTCGTGGACGCCGAGACCGGCGAGCCGCTGGCCGGCGCGACGGCCCAGGTCCTCGGCCAGGGGGGCGGGGCCACGGCCGACCGCGACGGCTGGCTCTCGATCCGGCTCCCGTCGCTCCCCGACACCGTCGTCGTCCGGTTCGTCGGGTTCGCCACGGCGAACGTCGTGGTGGCAGAGGCCGAGGGCGACGTCGTCCGGCGCACGGTCCGGCTCTCGCCCACCCCGTACGTCCTGGGCGAGGTGACGGTCACGGGCGAGCCGCCGGGCGAGGTCCTGTGGCGCCGGCTCCTCGCGCGCCGCCAGTCGCTGGCCGGGCGGATGGGCCAGTACGCGGCCGAGGGGTACAGCCGGCTCCTCCTCACGCGCGACGGGCCCACCGACATCCGCCCGGTCCCGATCGCCCTGACCGAGGCGCTCTCGAACCTGTCGTGGCGGGCCGGGCGCGGGCTCCGCGAGGAGGTCGTCGCGCGGCGCCGGCTCCCCGACGGCGGGCCGTTCCGGTGGGCCGGGCTCGAGCCGCTCCCCGACCTCTACTTCGAGGACGTCCTCTGGCTCGACGGCCGCCCGGTCCCCTCGCCGACGGCCCCCGACGCGCTCGACCACTACGCCTTCCGACTCGGCGAGACGGTCGAGACTGGCGGGCGGCGCTTTCTCGACCTCGCCGTGATCCCGCGCCGGGGCGGGCTCGTAGCCGGCCGCGTCCGCGTCGTCGACACGCTCCTCGTCATCGCCGAGGCCGACCTCCGGGCCGACTTCCGGCCGGGCGGGTCCGTCGACGCCTTTGACGCGGCCTACCGCTGGGACTACGACCCGGTCTGGGCCGACGCCGCCCTCCGCGACTCGGTCTGGCTGCCCCGGCGGTTCCACCGCGAGGGGTACGTCACGGCGTCGGTGCCGGGCTACCGTGTCCCGACCGTCCGCTTCCGGCAGACGACGGCGCTCGACCTCGTCGTCCCCCACGCGGCCGGTCAGGCGGCCCGGCTCGGCCGGCGCTACCGGAGCCCGAGGGAGGTCTACGGCGGCCACGACGTGTACCGGTTCGGCCGGGCCGCCCTCCCGCTCGACAGCCTCGAGACGGCCGTCGAGGAGTCCGACTTTATCCGCCGGGCGACGCTCGCGGAGATGCTCCCCCGGCAGGAGGGGATCGGGTTCTCGTTCAGCGTCCCCGGCTTCCGGCGCTCCGTGGCGGCCCCCGTCGAGGGCGAGGACGACGACTGACGGGTGCCGGCCGGCCGGCACCCGCCCGGCTGGCGGAGGCCGTCGCCAGCGGGGCAGCTTCCCCCCCGAACCGCTATGCACCTCGACAGCCTCCGCCGGTACTGCCTCGTCAAGCCCGAGGCGACCGAGGACCTCCCGTTCGGACCCGACGTGCTCGCCTTCCGCGTGGCGGGGAAGATCTTTGCCCTCGCCAACCTGGAGCGGGTCCCGCCAGCCGTCAACCTGAAGTGCGACCCGGAGCGGGCCGTCGACCTCCGCGAGCGCTACGCCGACGTCCGGCCGGGGTACCACATGGACAAGAGGCATTGGAACACGGTCGGGCTTCGGGGCGACGTGCCGGGCGCCCTCGTCCGCGACCTCGTGGACCACTCGTACGCCCTCGTCGTGGCCGGCCTCCCCCGCGCCGACCGCCAGCGGCTGGCAGAGGGGGTGAGCGGCGATTCCTCATCCGATCCCTGAAAGCGTGCGGCCCGGGCGATCCCCGAGGGCCCGCGACCGTGTAACGGGCTCCTCTCTCCACCACCGTACCGATGCACCGCTTCCTCCTGCTCCCCCTTCTCCTCGTCTCGCTCGCGGCCTGCGAGACCACCGAAGAGGCCGTCGACGACACTGGCGAGGTGGCCGAAGACGCCGCCGACGCCACCGCCCAGGTAGCCCGCGGGGCCGCCGACACGGCCGAGGACGCCGCCCAGGACGCCGCCCGCGGGGCGGAGGACGTCGGCCAGGCCGCCGTCGGCGTGGGCGGCGACGCGCTCGACGCCGTGACCGACGCGGCCGGCGACACCTGGAACGCCGCGACCGACGTGTTCGACGACGACCCCGAGGCCGACGCCGTCGCCCTCGTCCGGCCCACGACGGCCGACGGCGCGAGCGCCGAGGGCACCGTCCGCTTTATGGAGACCGGCGGCGACCTCGTGGTCATGGTCAGCCTCCGTGGCCTCGCACCCGGTGCGCACGGGTTCCACATCCACCAGAACCCGGCGTGCGGCCCGGCCGACACCGACGGCGACGGGCAGATGGAGCCGGCCGGCGCGGCCGGTGCCCATTGGGACCCCCACAACACGAACGACCACGGCGCCCCGACCGAGGAGATCACCCAGAAGCACCTCGGCGACCTCGGCAACATCGAGGTCGGGAGCGACGGGATGGTCGAGACGACGCTCACCGTCTCGAACTACAACCCCTCCGAGCACAACGTGGCCGGCCACGCCCTCGTCGTCCACATGGGCCGGGACGACCTCGAGACCGACCCCTCCGGCGGGGCCGGCACGCCCCAGGGCTGCGGCGTGATCGAGGCCCGGATGTAGACCGCACGACCTCGTAGACCGACCGGCTGGCGGACGCTCCGCCGGCGGCCCCGGCGCCCGCTGCCTCTGGTGGCGGGCGCCGTCGCGTTGAGGCGTCGCCGTTGGCGCGACCGTTGGGCGCCGGAGGCCGACCGCTCAGGTAGCGGGAGAGACCACCCGGAGTAGGGGTTTGCCCCGCAGGGTTCTAAGGCGTACCATCACAAGCATTCACGTCCCCTCCACGCGCTCCTCATGGTCCTTTCTACTGCGCGCGCGGCGCTCCTTGCCGCTGCCCTCGCCTTACCCGCCGTCGCCGCTGCCCAGGGCACGGTGAGCGGCGTCGTCACCGACGCCTCCTCGGGCGAGACCATCCCCGGGGCGACGGTCTTCGTCCTCGACACCAACATCGGCGTCACGACCGACATCGACGGGGCGTACGAGATCGAGCTCCCGCCCGGTTCGAACACCCTGACGTTCTCGTTCGTCGGCTACCGGACGCAGGAGGTCGAGGTCCCCGCCGGCACGGCCACGCTCGATGTCGCGCTCGAAGAGGACCTGCTGGGGCTCGACGAGGTCGTCGTGACCGGGCTCGGGACGTCGGTCCGGCGCGAGAACTCCGCGCTCTCGGTCGAGACGATCTCGGCCCGCGAGCTGGCGGAGGTCTCGCAGCCGCAGACGCTCGACGGCGCGCTCAACGGGAAGGTCACCGGGGCCGTCGTCAACGCGAACTCCGGCGCGCCCGGCGGCGGGATCAACATCCGGCTGCGGGGGATCACGACGATCAACGGCAACAGCCAGCCGCTCTACGTCGTCGACGGGGTCATCATCTCGAACGACGCCGTCTCGAACGGGATCAACGCGGTCTCGGAGGCCGCGGGCGGCGGGAACGCCTCGAACCAGGACAACCCGGTCAACCGCGTGGCCGACATCCCGCCGGAGGACATCGAGGCCATCGAGATCCTGAAGGGCCCCTCGGCGGCGGCCATCTACGGCGCCCGCGCCGCGAACGGCGTCGTCGTGATCCGCACGAAGCGGGGCTCGACGGGCCGGACCGACGTCCGGTTCGAGCAGACCGTCGGGATGACCACGATCGCCCGCAAGCTCGGGGCCCGCCAGTTCACCGAGCAGACGGCGCTCGACCAGTTCACGACCGAACCGGACGAGGACGCCACGCCTGAGCAGATCGCCCAGTACAACGCGAGCGTCGACCGCATCCGCGGGCTCTTCCAGTCCGCCCAGAGCGTCGGGTTCTACGACTACGAGGAGGCCCTGTTCGGGAACGAGGGGCTCCTGCTTACGAGCAACCTGTCGGTCGCCGGCGGGAACGACCGGACGCAGTTCTTCGCCTCGGGCATCCTCAAGGACGACGAGGGGATCGTCGAGGGGACCGGCTACGAGAAGCAGTCGGGCCGGCTGAACCTGACGCACCGGCTCAGCCGCGTGTTCGAGGTCGACGCCGGGGCCAACTACATCCGCTCGGTCACGGCCCGGGGGATCACCGGGAACGACAACTCCGGGACCACCTTCGGCGTCGGGCTCACGGCCACGCCCAACTTCGTCGACCTCTTCCCGGACGCGGACGGGGTCTACCCGGACAACCCGTTCAACTCGTCGAACTTCCTCCAGACCCGGGACCTGGCGACGATCGAGGAGACGAACAACCGCTTTATCGGGTCCGGCCGGATCACGGTGAACCTCCTCACGAGCGACACGCAGTCGCTCCAGCTCATCGGGATCGGCGGGGTCGACTACTACGCGCTCGACCAGCTCAACCTGTTCCCGGTCGAGCTCCAGTTCGAGGACGACGACGGCCTCCCGGGCACGTCCATCCAGGGCCGGACGACGAACCTCAACACGAACGTCCAGGCGCTCGCCGTCCACGCCTTCGCGCCGCGGGACCAGGACCTCTCGTTCACGACGCAGGTCGGGCTCACGGCGTTCGACCAGGACTTTGACAACGTCTCGAGCGTGGCCCGGGGGCTCGTGCCCGGCCAGCAGAACGTGGACCAGGCGGCGGCGCTCCAGACGGCCCAGAACCGGCTGTTCCAGAACGACCGGGCCGTGTTCGCGCAGGAGGAGGTCAACTACCGCGACGCCGTCATCGCGACCGTCGGCGTCCGGGCCGAGCAGTCGTCGGCCAACGGCGACGTCGGGACGTTCTACGCCTACCCCAAGGCCGGGCTGGCGGTGAACCTGACGAACCTCGGGGTCCTCCAGAGCGACGCCGTGGACCTCCTCAAGCTCCGGGCGGCGTTCGGGCAGACCGGCAACACGGCCCCGTTCGGCTCCAAGTTCACCACGTTCGGGACGTTCACGGTCGACGGGAGCATCGGGGTCAGCATCGGGAACCAGCGCGGGTTCGCGGACATCGTGCCCGAGCGGGCGAGCGAGATCGAGGGGGGCGTCGACCTCACGCTCTTCGACGGGCGCGTGAACCTCGAGGCTACGGCCTACACCAAGTTCGTCGAGGACCTGCTCCTGCTCCGCCAGGTCCCGCTCTCGTCCGGGTTCGGGTTCGAGACGCTCAACGGCGGCCGGCTCCGGAACAACGGGTTCGAGGTGGGCCTGAGCCTGATCCCGGTCGAGACCGACGCCGTCCGGTGGATCTCGCGGACGAGCTTCTGGGCCAACCGGGCCGAGGTCACGGAGCTGACCGTCCCGCCGTTCCAGGCGAGCGGCGGCGGGTTCGGGAACACGCTCGGGTCGATCCGGATCGAGGAGGGCGAGAGCCCGACCCAGATCGTCGGGATCGACGACGGCGAGGTCCGCCAGCTCGGCGACGCTTCGCCCGACTTCCAGATGTCGTTCTTCAACGACCTCTCGCTCGGCCAGCGCGTCCGGCTGACGGCGTTCGCCCACTGGAAGCAGGGGGGCGACGTGATCAACCTGACCGAACTCCTCTCCGACCTCTCGGGCACGAGCCCGGACTACGACGCCAACCCCGAGACGGTCATCGACCCAGTGACGGGGGAGGAGGAGATCATCACGGACGGCCCGCGGCGCGTGGCCTCGCTCGGCGTGAGCGCCCGGCCGTTCGTCCAGGACGCCTCGTACTTCCGGCTCCGCGAGGTCCGACTCGACTACGACGTGGCGCCGAGCTTCTACGGCCCGCTTGCCGGGGCGGTCCAGAGCCTCCGGCTGGGGGTCTCGGCCACGAACGTGTTCACGATTACGCCCTACAAGAGCTACGACCCCGAGGTCTCGAACTTCGGCAACCAGCCCGTCGCGTCCGGTGTCGAGGTGACCCCGTTCCCGTCGTCGCGGAGCTTCTTCGTCCACGTCAACCTCGGCCTCTAGAGCACCCGCCGGGTGGGTACGGGGTACCGGGTACCCGGTACGACCCCCCGCGCCCCCGGCGCTGGCGTACCCCGTACCCTTTCCAATCCGATCTGGTCCCCCATGCACGTCCCCTTCCGCACCGCCGCGCTGGCGGCCGTCGCCAGCCTCGCGCTCGCCGGCTGCGACCTCGTCGGGCTCGACGACGAGCCGAGCCCGAACGGGCAGTCCCTCGAGGACGTCCTCGAGAACCCGACCGAGGCCGCGATCGGCAACCTCGCCGTCGGGATCGAGGCCTCGGCCCGGCTCGGGCTGGGCACCTACCTCGTCGACGTCGGCGTGATCGGCCGGGAGTACTGGCGGGTCAGCCCGTCGGACCCCCGGTTCACGCAGGACCTCCTCGGCGGGGCCGAGGCCGAACTCAACAACAACACGTTCTACATCACGACGCCGTGGTCGGCCCGGTACACCGTGATCCGGAACGCGAACACGATGCTCCTGGCCCTCGACGCCAACGACCTCCTCTCGGCCGAGCAGAAGGCGGCGGCGCGCGGGTTCGCGAAGACGTGGATCGCGTACCAGTACCTCCTCAACCTCAACCTCACGTTCGAGAACGGCGTCCGGTTTATCGGGCCGGGCGACGACGAGGCCGGCCCCGTCGTCGGCTACGACGAGTCGCTGGACCGGATCGCGGCGCTCCTGGACGAGGCGTTCGGGGAGCTCGGGTCGGGCGGGGCGTTCTTTTTCCCGACCTCGGTCGGCGTCGACATCCCGGGTGGGGCCGCGGGGTACGCCCAGATCAACCGGGCGCTGGCCGCCCGCGTCGACGCCTACCGCGAGGACTGGCAGGGCGTGCTCGACGCGCTCGACGACTCGTTCATCGACGCCGACGGCGACCTGGAGGCGGGGGCCTACCACGTGTTCTCGACGGCGGCCGGCGACGTCACGAACCCGTTCTTCTTCCCGCTCGGCGGCGGCGGCGACGGCGTCCTCGCCCACCCGTCGTTCGTCGACGCCATCGCCGAGGGCGACCAGCGGATCTCGAAGGTCCAGGAGCGCGAGTCCGCCCGAACGTTCGACGGCCTGACCTCGGCCTACGACACCGACCGCTACAAGACGCCGACGTCGCCGCTCCCCATCGTCCGCAACGCCGAGCTCGTCCTCCTCCGGGCCGAGGCGAACGCCCAGCTCGGCAACGACGACGAGGCCGTCGACGACCTCGACGTGATCCGCCAGGCGGCCGACCTCGACGACTACGACGGCGAGGCGGACGAGGACGCCCTGATCGACGAGGTGCTGGAGCAGCGCCGGTTCGAGCTCTACGCCGAGGGCCACCGCTGGCTCGACCTCCGCCGGTACGACCGGCTCGACACGCTCCCCATCGACCGGGAGGACGACGACGTGTTCGACCGCTTCCCGGTGCCGGAGAGCGAGAACGTCTAGGTCTGCCCCGCTGGCGCCTGCCGCCAGCGGCCCCGCGGGCGCCCGCTGCCACGACGCTGGCGGCGGGCGCCGCTACTTTAGGCGGGGGCACACTCCCGGGCACCGTGGCCGAGCAGAACGACCTCTTTTTGAGCAAGAAGGACCAGAAGCGGCAGAACCAGACGCCGCTCATGCGCCAGTACTGGAAGATCAAGGACCGCCACCCCGGCGCGCTCCTCCTCTTCCGCATGGGCGATTTTTATGAGACGTTCGAGGACGACGCCGTGACGGTCGCCGACGTCCTGGGCATCACGCTGACCAAGCGCGGGAACGGGGCGGCCGAGGACATCCCGCTGGCGGGCTTCCCGCACGGGGCGCTCGACCAGCACCTCCCCAAGCTCGTCCAGGCCGGCTACCGGGTCGCCGTGTGCGAGCAGCTCGAGGACCCGAAGTACGCCCGCAAGATCGTCAAGCGCGGCGTGGTCGAGGTCGTGACGCCCGGCGTCGCCTTCCGCGACCCGTTGCTGGACGCCAAGCGCTCGACGTACCTCGCCGCCGTGGCCTGGGGCGAGGGGAAGGACAGGGGGACGGTCGGGCTCGCGTTCGCCGACGCCTCAACGGGCGAGTTCTACCTGACCGAGGCGCCCGAGGCCCGGCTCGGGTCGCTGTTGCAGACCGTGGCGCCGGCCGAGGTCGTCGTCGACAAGCGGCAGACCGACCGGCTGCGGGATGCGATGCGGGCCGTCCAGGGCGGCGAGGTCCCGTTTGCGATCACGAAAGAAGAGGACTGGGTCTTCGGGTTCGACTTCGCCACGGAGACGCTGCTGCGGCACTTCCAGACGCACAGCCTCAAGGGGTTCGGCGTGGACGGGCTGACGGTGGGCGTGACGGCGGCCGGCGCCGCGCTCTACTACCTGGGCGAGACGCAGAAGGGGCGGATCCCGCACGTCCGCCGGCTCCAGCGGTACCGGGCCGAGGACCACATCGCCCTGGACCCGGCGACGAAGCGGAACCTCGAACTGGTGGCGTCGATGCAGGACGGCCGGCGCGACGGGTCGCTCGTCAACGTCCTCGACGCGACGCTGACGCCGATGGGCGGCCGCCTTCTCCGCCAGTGGCTCGTCCGGCCGCTCCGCGACGTGGGGCGGATCACCGGCCGTCTCGACGCCGTCGACGCGCTCTTTACGTCGCCGCGGCTCCGGCGCGCGCTCCGCGAGGAGCTCCGCCACGTGGGCGACCTCGAACGGCTGGCGGGGAAGGTGTGCACCGGCCGGGCCTCGCCCCGCGACCTCGTGACGCTCGGCCAGACGCTCCGGCGCGTCCCCCCGATCAGCGACCTGCTGGCCGACGAAACGGCCGGGCTCCTCGACCGGCTGCGCGGCCGGCTGGCGCCGTGCACCGAGACCGTCGACGACATCGCGGGGACGCTCGCCGACGAGCCGCCGGCACAGCTCGGCGCCGGCGGAACCATCCGGGCCGGCGTCTCGGACGAACTCGACGAGCTCCGCGATGTGGCCGGCAGCGGGAAGGAGTACCTCACCAAGCTCCAGGCCCGCGAATCGAAGCGGACCGGCATCCCGAGCCTCAAGGTGGGCTACAACAAGGTGTTCGGGTACTACCTCGAGGTCACGAACGCGCACAAGGACAAGGCGCCGGAGGAGTGGGTCCGCAAGCAGACGCTCGTCAACGCCGAGCGCTACATCACGCCGGAGCTGAAGGAGTACGAAGAAAAAATCCTGACGGCGCAGGAGAAGACGGTCGAGATCGAAGCGCGCCTGTTCGAGGAGCTCCGCCAGCGGGTCGCGGAGGCCGTCGCGCCGATCCAGACGAACGCCCGCGCGATTGCCGCGCTCGACGTGGTGGCGTCGTTCGCCGAGATCGCCGAGCGGAACGGGTACGTCCGCCCCGAGGTGGACGGCTCGGCGGTCCTCGACGTCACCGACGGGCGGCACCCGGTCGTGGAACAGGCGCTGCCGTCGGGCGAGGCGTTCATCCCCAACTCCGTCCGGCTGGCGGCGCCGACGGGCGACGAGGCCGCGGTGGCCGCTGAGGCCGGGCAGATCCTCCTGATCACCGGGCCGAACATGGCCGGCAAGAGCGTCGTCCTCCGGCAGACGGCGCTCGTCGTGCTGATGGCTCAGGTCGGCTGCTTCGTCCCCGCGGGGCGCGCGCGCGTCGGCGTCGTGGACGCGCTCTTTACCCGCGTCGGGGCGAGCGACAACCTGGCCGCCGGCGAGTCGACGTTCCTCGTCGAGATGAACGAGACGGCCAACATCCTCAACAACGCGACGGCGCGGTCGCTAATCTTGCTCGACGAGGTGGGGCGGGGGACGTCCACGTTCGACGGCCTCAGCCTCGCGTGGGCGATTGTCGAGCACCTCCACGAGACGCCCGCCGTGGCGGCTCGGACCCTGTTCGCCACGCACTACCACGAGCTCGACGCGCTGAGCGAGCGGCTGGCGCGGGTTAAGAGCTACAGCGTCCGCGTGCAGGAGCACGAGGGGCGCGTCGTCTTTCTCCGCACGCTCGTGCCCGGCGGGGCGGACCACAGCTACGGGATCGAGGTCGCGCGGATGGCGGGGCTCCCGCCCGAGGTCGTCGCGCGCGCCAAGGCCGTCCTCCGTCACCTCGAAGCGCACGACGTGGCCGCCGAGGTCGGCGTCCGCGGCGCCACCGACGCCGCGGGTGGCGACGGGATGCCGGCGGTCGCCCGGCCGCAGGTGGGCGCGCTCCCCGAGCCGGCCGAGGCGCCCGTCGCCCTCGCCGCGCCGGACCCGATCGCGACCGAGGTCTTGGACCGCCTCCACGACCTGGAGCCGGACCGGATGACGCCCATCGAGGCGCTCATGGCCCTCGCCGAGCTCAAGCGGACGGCCGAGGGCTAGCCGGCTGGCGGTCGCCTCCGCCAGCGGACCGGACGCGACACGTTGTTTGGCCGACGTGTCTGATATTGCGGGGGTTGGTCTACGTCACCCGCCGTCCGTCATGACCCAACTCTCCGGCCTCCGCCCGGCGGCCCTCGTCCTCGCCCTCGCGCTCGGCGGCTGCTACTCGCACCGCGTCTCGACGGTCGGGAGCGGGCCGGACGGGACGCCCCCGCCGGCGACCGAGTACCGAGGCGCCGTTGCGTGGTCGCTGCTGTGGGGTCTCGTCGAGAAGACGCCCCCGCCCCCGACCGAGTGCCGGGGCGACGGGCTCGCCGAGGTCCGAGCGTCGTCGAACTTCGCGTACGACCTCCTCGCCGTCGCGACGCTGGGGGCCGTGGCGCCGGTCCGGCTCGACTGGCGGTGCGCGCGGGCCAGCCCTGGCACCGGCGAGTTTCCCGTTCCCGACGGCGACTCGGCGCCCTGAGCCCATGCCCGACGCGCTCGAATCGACGGTCCACGTTGCCCGGCGGCGGCGGTGGCGGAACTTCCACGAGACCGTCTCGCAGTCGGTCGCCCGGCTCGTGGACGTGTGGAACGCCGAGCCCGGCCGGTCCTCGTTCGCCGCGTACAACGCGACGACCGAGGCGCTCCAGCAGCTCGTCGGCGAGGCGCTCGCCGGCGGATTGGAGATCCGGGCCCTCGGGGGCGGATGGTCGTTCAGCCCGGTCGCGGCCACGAGCGGCATCCTCGTCAACACGCGGCCGCTCAACTATCAGTTCAGGCTCGCAGAGGGAAACCTGGACGAGCGGTGCCGGCACGCGGCGCCGGACCTCGTCTTCGCCCAGTGCGGCACGTCGATTGCCGAGCTGAACCGGGAGCTCAGGAAGCGCGCGAAGTCGCTGCGCACGTCGGGCGCCAGCAACGGGCAGACGGTCGCCGGCGCCCTCTCGACCGGGACGCACGGGTCGGTACTCCGCGAGGGGGCGATCCAGGACACCGTCGTCGCCCTCCACCTCGTGACCTCGCCGGACCGGCACGTCTGGCTGGAGCCGGCCTCGGCGCCCGTCCTGAACGAGGCGAGCGTCGCGTCGCTGGGCGCCGACCTCGTCCGCGACGACGCCCTGTTCAACGCGGCCCTCGTGTCGTTCGGGAGTTTCGGGGTCATCCACGGCGTCGTTTTGGCCGTGACTGACCTGTTCTACCTCCAGGAGTACCGCCGCCAGCACGCCCCGTCGCCCGCGGTGTGGGCGGCGATCGAGCGGCTCGACTTCTCCGGGCTGGCCGAGGGCGGGCGCACTGGACGCACGCGCCCCCACTTTTTCCAGGCCGTGTTCAACCCGTACGATCGCGACGGCGGCCCGTACCTCACGCTGATGTACCACGAGGCGGTCCGGCCGCTCCGCTGCCCGTCCCCGCCGCCGACGGGGACGTGGCGGCCCGGCGACAGCGCGGCCGACGTCGTGGGCCGGATCACCGACCTCGCTCCGACGATCACGCCGGCCCTCGCCAGCGCCCTCTTCCCGCAGCAGGTCCCCGACGTGGACGGCGTGTGCGGGACGTGGTCGGAGATGTTCGGCGACACGTCGCTGGGCGGGCGCGCCGCCAGCACGGCGATGGGCGTCCCGCCCGGCCGCGTGCGCGAGACCCTCGACGTCCTGCACGACCTCAACGCCGAGCGGACGATCCCCGGCGTCTTCGCTGTCCGCTACGTCCGGGCGTCGCGGGCGACGCTCGCGTTCACCCGGCACGCGCCGCACACGGCCGTCGTCGAGATCGACGGCGCGTACTCGCGGCGGACGCTGGCCCTCTACCGCGAGGCCCGCGAGCGGCTGGCGGCCCGGGGCGTCCCCCTCACGCACCACTGGGGGAAGATGCTCCCGGCCGGCTCGGCCTGGGTCCGCGAGGCGTACGGCAGTGCGGTCGCAGTGTGGCTCGGCGCCCGCCGTGCGCTCCTCCCCGACGCCGCCCTCCGAGGCGCGTTCTCGAACGACCTCGTCCGGCGGCTCGGCCTCGTGAGTTGAGACGGGAGGCTTTGAGGAATTCCCTGACGTATCAGTGCGCCATATCGCCCGCCAGTCGTGGGAACGGCCCGTTGGCAAGGCGTGCCCGACGCCTTGCCGTGAAGGCAAACGGCGTGTCGCACATCTAAATCGTCCACAATACTGAACGTGGTGAGCTCCTTTTTGGACGGACCTCACAAAAAACCGGATCACGCAAGGTCCGTGCGAGTTAGACTCGCCCTCTCACCCACCCCCGCATCACCCATGCGCGCTTTCATCCTGACGTTCGCCCTGTCCCTTCCGCTCGGCCTCGCCGCCTGCGCCGATAGCCCCTCCGAGGAGGCCGCCGAAGCCATCGACGAGCAGACCGAGGAGCGGGCCGACGCCATCGAGGAGCAGGGCGACGAGCTCGCCGAGGCCGTCGAGGACGGAGACCTCTTCGGCACCTACGACACCGACGGGGACATGATGATCTCCGAGACCGAGTACACCGAGGCCGGGCTCGTCGGCGACTTCGGCGAGTACGACGCCGACGGCGACGGGATGTACAACGAGGAGGAGTACGGCCTCTACGAGAGCTCGCTCGACATGTAGACCGGACTCGTGAGGCCGCCCGGCGGTACGCGCCTGGCCCCGCACGACGAGAACCGTCCCTGAGCCGCCCCAGGCGGTCCGGGGGCACCCCGGGGGGGGATCGGCCCCCGCCGGGACCGCAGACAGACCATCACCCACACCCCCCACACCCATGCGTTTCCTCACCCTACCGCTCGCCTTCGCGGTCTCCATCGGCCTCGCCGCCTGCAACGCCGAGCCCGAGCAGACCGAGCTCGGCGAAGACATCCAGGAGGAAGTCGAGGGCCCCATCGAAGAGGAGGTCCAGCAGGAGCTCGGCGTCGAGACCGACCTCTACGGCGGCTACGACGCTGACGGCGACGGCTTCCTCTCCGAGACCGAGTACACCGAGGCCGGGCTCGTCGGCGACTTCGGCGAGTACGACGCCGACGGCGACGGGATGTACAACGAGGAGGAGTACGGCCTCTACGAGAGCTCGCTCGACATGTAGACCGGACTCGCAGGCCCGTTCGTTGGCGGGGCGCCTCCGTGTGAGGCGCCCCGCTTTTTCTAGGCCGGTCCGGCAAGGTCAGGGCCCGCCCGGGGCCGGACCCGGGGGACCCTCGGCCCGCTGCGCGGGTCAGACGGCCTCCACCCACGCCTGACCCGATGCGCGCCCTGATCCTCGCCTTTGCCCTCCCCCTCGGCCTCGTCGCCTGCGCCGAGGACCCGTACGACGGCTACGACACGGACGGCGACGGCCTCCTCTCCGAGTCCGAGTACGACGCCGGCATCGGCGACGCCGACTTCGGCGCGTACGACGTTGACGGCGACGGCTTCATCAACGAGGAGGAGTACGACGTCTACGAGTAGGGGTCCGAGACTGAGCCCTCCGCGAGAGCGGCCGACGAGTGGGGCGTCCCGTCTGGGGGCGCCCTGCTTCTTTTGAGGGACGAGGTACGGACGGAGCCTGCTGAGGCGTACCCTCTGGGCTCCGTCCGCCGCGTCCGATGCCCGACGTCCCGTTCGTCCAGCCGTCGTTGAGCCTGACGTCGAACCCGGCGTTCCGTCCGACGGCCGTGGAGCGTGTCGGGCTGGCGCTCGTCGGGCTCGGGGCGCTGGCGGTCGTCGTGGCGCTCGCGGGGGCGGGGGGGCGGTTCCCCCTCGCGCTCGGCGTGGCGGCGCTCGTCGGGCTGGGCGGAGGCGGGCTCGTCTACGCCCTCGGCGGGCTCGCCCGGCCGGCCGGCGTGCGGCTGGAGGGGACGGCGTTCTCGTCGAACCGCTCGCGCGGGGCGTTCGGGTGGGCGTTCGGCGTGGTGCTGACGGGGCTCTACGTGGTCCTGTACTTCTGGCCGGGCGCGCTCGCCGGGCTCGTCCCCCTCGGCGACCCGCTGAGCCGGCTCGTCCGCGACCAGCCGGCGACGCTGGCGAACGGCGGGGAGTGGTTCCTCTACACGACGCTCTACACGCTCGCCGTCGCGGTCATGGGCGTGCGGGCGCTCGTCCGCTACCGGCACAGCCGGTACCACGTCGTGCGGACGCTGAGCGTGGTGTTTTTCCAGACGGCGTTCGCGTTCGCCCTCCCGTACCTCCTCGTCCGGCTCCAGCAGCCCGAGCTCTATTTTCATTACACCTGGCCGCTCGACTACGACCTGTTCTTCCCGTGGCAGGTCGAGTCGCTCCGCCAGTCGGGCCGGCTCGGCGTGGCGATGCTCGTCTGGGGCGCCGTCCTGCTCGCCGTGGCGACGCCGGTGCTCACCTACTTCTTCGGGAAGCGGTGGTACTGCTCGTGGGTCTGCGGCTGCGGCGGGCTGGCGGAGACGGCGGGCGACCCGTACCGGCACCTCTCGAACAAGTCGCTCGGGGCGTGGCGGGTCGAGCGCGTGCTCGTCCACGGCGTGCTCGTCGCGATCCTCGCCGCGACGGCGCTCCTGTGGGTCGCGGTCCTGGCCGACGTGGCGTGGCTGGACGGCCTCGCCGAGTCGTTCGCCGGCACGTATGGGCTCCTCGTCGGGGCGGTCTTCGCGGGCGTCGTCGGCGTCGGGTTCTACCCGATCCTGGGGAGCCGCGTGTGGTGCCGCTACGGGTGTCCGATGGCGGCGATCCTGGGCCTCCAGCAGCGGTTTTTCAGCCGGTTCCGCATCACGACGAACGGCGGCCAGTGCATCTCGTGTGGGAACTGCTCGGCGTACTGCGAGATGGGGATCGACGTCCGGTGGTACGCGCAGCGTGGGCAGAACGTGGTCCGGGCGAGCTGCGTCGGGTGCGGAGTGTGCGCGACGGTGTGCCCGCGCGGCGTGCTCCGCCTGGAGAACGGGCCGGACACGTCGGGCGCCAGTCGGGCGGGGCGGCCCGTCAACAACCTGATCGCGGACCTCGACGTCCTCGACCCGGACCTGCTTCTCGAGCCCGCTGGCGGCCGGCCGCCGGAGGCGGAGCGGGCGGGGTGAGCGGGCGGAGGGTCTCGCGCCGGAGGAGGGCGTTCGTGGCCCTCGTGTTCGGGGCGGCCGGGGCCCTCACGGTCGTCGTTGTAGCGGCGGTCCTGGGCGGCGTCCGCGACTGGACCGTGGCTACGCTGACGAGCGGCAGCTGGGTCCTCCCCGTCGCGCCGGGCGCGCTGGGGGGCGCCGCCAGCGGCTGGGTCGGCGCCGACCGGTTCGGGGAGCCGGCCCCGCTCGCCTCAGGAACGGTCCATCCGGACGTGGGGCGGGGCGTAGCCGTCGCCTTGTGGGGGTTCATCCTCGGGTGCGCCGCGGCCCCGGTCTTGCTCGCCGTCGCCGTCCGCGCCGACGCGTTCGGGACGGCCCCGGACGTCTCACTCGTCGCCGTCGTCGAGGTGGCCGGCGGGCTCGTCTCCAGCTTCCTGATCGCCGTCGCCGTCGGCTCGTTCACCCTGTTCCCCGTGGCCCTCGTGCTCGGCGGGCTGACGGGCTGGCTCGTGGGCCGGACGCTCGGAACCGGGGCCGCGGCCGGGCGCTAGGACGCGGGCCCCTCTCCCGCTCCCATGTCCGACCCCGTCCGCCCCGCCCCGCGCCCCATCACCGCCGGCCGGGCGCTCGTCCTGTTCGTCGTCTACACCGTCGCGTTCGCCGTCGGCGGCGGGCTGGCGGCCGGGATCATGTCGTTCGTGTGGGAGGCCGTGAGCCCGCAGGGGACCGACTCGGTCGTCTACGCCATCACGTTCGGGGTCACGGGCTTCATCGCCTACCGGCTGGCGCAGCGCGTGGCCGAGGGGTAGCGGGTGATGGAAAGGGTGAGGGGTGACGAGCGGCTGCCCGTCCCGCTCCGCCCTCCGCGGGTGCCGCCAGCCGGGCGGGGGAGGGGTCCGGGGTTAGACTGACGCCCCCAGCCCCCAGCCCCCAGCCCCATGCTCAGCCGCGTGTGGAGCGCCGCCGTCCTCGGCGTCGACGCGCTCCCCATCGAGATCGAGACCCACACCGAGCCAAACATCCCGCGCTGGACCGTCGTCGGGCTCCCGGACGGGGCCGTGCGCGAGAGCCGCGACCGCGTCTGGGCCGCGCTCAAGACGAGCGGGCTACCCGTCCCGCGCGGGGCCGTGACCGTCAACCTCGCCCCGGCCGACGTGCGGAAGGAGGGGTCGGCGTACGACCTGCCGATCGCGCTCGGCCTGCTCGCGGCGATCGGCGACGACGGGCTGATCCCCCAGGCCGTGCTGGACGAGGTCGTGATCGTGGGCGAGCTGGGACTCGACGGGGCCGTGCGGCCCGTGCGCGGCGTCCTCCCGATGGCGGCCGGCGCCCGGGCGGAGGGGCGGCGGGCGATCCTCGTCCCGCCCGAGAACGCGGCGGAGGCGGCCGTCGTCGAGGGGCTGGAGGTGTACCCCGTCGCGTCGCTCCGCGGGGCGTTCGACTTTCTGGCGGAGGCGGGCGGGCACGGGACGCCCGAAGAGCCCCGGACGGTCCGGCTGGCGGCGCACGTCGGCGGCGGGCCGGACTTTTCGGACGTCCGGGGGCAGGGCCTCGTCAAGCGGGCGCTCGAAGTGGCCGCGGCCGGGGGGCACAACGCGCTCATGGTCGGCCCGCCGGGCTCGGGGAAGACGATGCTCGCGCGCCGGCTCCCGACGATCCTCCCGCCGCTCACGCCGGCCGAGGCGCTCGAGACGACCAAGATCCTGTCGGTCGGGGGGCGCCTCAACGGGCACGCCCGGGCCGGGCTCGTGGCCGAGCGGCCGTTCCGGTCGCCCCACCACACGATCTCGAACGCCGGCCTCGTCGGCGGCGGCTCGAACCCGATGCCGGGCGAGATCTCGCTCGCCCACAACGGCGTCCTCTTCTTGGACGAGCTCCCCGAGTTCGACCGGCCGGTCCTCGAAGTGCTCCGCCAGCCGCTCGAGGAGGGGGAGGTCACGATCGCCCGCGCGCGCGCGACGGTCCGCTACCCCGCCCGGTTCATGCTGGTGGCGTCGATGAACCCGTGCCCGTGCGGCCACGCCGGCGACCCGACGCGGGCGTGCGTCTGCGCGCCGGGCCAGGTCCAGCGCTACCTGGCGAAAGTGAGCGGGCCGCTCCTCGACCGGATCGACCTCCACGTCGAGGTCACGCCGGTCCCGTTCGAGGACCTCCGGCGGACGGAGGACGCCGAGCCCAGCGCGGCCGTCCGCGAGCGCGTCGTCGCCGCGCGCGAGCGCCAGGCGGCCCGGTTCGCGTCGGACGACGGCCCCGCCGGCCGCTACTGCAACGCGCAGATGACGGCCCCCGAGGTCCGCCGGCACTGCCGGCTCGACGAGGCCGGGGCCG
>CAZDFV010000034.1:0-20290 GCA_964504495.1 uncultured Rhodothermales bacterium | reverse complement strand
CGGCGCGCTCGTGGCCGAGGGGGACTGGCAGGTCGGGGGCGGCGCCCGGGCCGGCGCCCAGCTCCTCGCGCTCGCCGAGCGCCCCGACGCCGTGTTCTGCGCCAACGACCTCATGGCGTTCGGTGTCATGCGGGCCGCGCGCGAGGCCGGGCTCTCGCTCCCCGGCGACCTCGCCGTGGTCGGCTTCGACGACGTGCCCGCCGCCCAGCTCGTCGACCCCGCCCTCACGACCCTCGCCATGCCGACCGACGCGTTCGGCCACACGGCCGCCGACCTGCTCGCCCGCCTGCTCGGCGAGGGGGACGCGCCGGCGGGCCCCCGTCGGATCGACGTGCCCCTCGTGGTGCGCGCGTCCTCACCCGGAGCGTGACCGCCATTTCTGCCATGACTAAACCGTTTCATCCCGTCTGCTCCCGCCTCGTCTGGGGCGCCGCGGCGCTCGTGGCGACGGCCGCCGCCAGCGGAGCGCAGACGGGCGCCGTCGCCGGGACGGTCGTGGACGCCGCGACCGGCGACGCGCTGCCCGGCGCGAGCGTCCGGGTGGTCGATACGAGCGTCGGCGCGGCGACCGACTTCGACGGGGCCTTCCGGGTCCCGAACGTGCCCGCCGGCGACGTCCGGCTCGTCGCGTCGTTCATCGGCTACCGCCCCGATACGCTGGCGGTGGTCGTACCGGCGGGCGGGAGCGTCCGCGCCGACTTCGAGCTGGCGCCCGGGGCCATCCTGGGCGAGGGCGTCGAGGTGACGGCCCAGCTCGAGGGCCAACTCGAAGCCATCCAGCAGCAGCGCGAGTCCAACACCATCGTCAACGTGGTCTCGGCCGACCGCATCCGCGAGTACCCCGACGCCAACGCCGCCGAGTCGGTCGGGCGGCTGCCCGGCGTCTCGCTCCAGCGCGACGGCGGCGAGGGCACGCGCGTCCAGGTCCGCGGCCTCGACCCCAACCTCACGTCGGTCACCGTCAACGGCGAGCGGCTCCCGGGCTCGGGCGGGAGCGGATTCGACGACGGCGGCGGGGGCGGTCGCTCGGTCGACCTGTCGCTGATCTCGGCCGACCTGCTCGCGGGCGTCGAGCTGTTCAAGGCGCTCACGCCCGACAAGGACGCCGACGCCATCGGCGGGACGGTGAACCTCGTCGTGCGCGAGGCGCCCGAGGGGGTCCGGGGCCGCGTCCGCGCGCTCGGGACGTACAACGATTTGGAGGAGAGCGTCGAGGGGTTCCGCGTCGACGGGAACGCATCGGGGCGCTTTTTCGATGACCGGATCGGGCTGATCGCCACGGCGAACGTGCAGCGCGCGCCGCGCGGCTACGTCGGCCGGCAGGCCGAGTACGAGGACGCCTTCCGCATCGTCGACGCGCCCGAGCCGCGCTCGTTCGAGGTCGACCGCCGCGGCGAGACCCGCGACCGGGCCGGCGCCTCGCTCACGGCCGACTGGCGGCTGCCCTCGGGCGGCGTCCAGGCGCGGGCGCTCTACTCCCGGAGCGAGCGCGACGAGGAGCGCCTCCGGCTCCGCTACCGGCTGGGCGAGACCGACGCCGAGCGGGCCGTCCGCACCCAGCTCCGCACGGCCGACCTGATCTCGACCGGGCTCTCGGGCGAGCACGCACTGGGCGCGCTCTCGGGCGACTGGAGCGTGTCGCTCTCGCAGAGCCTGAACAAGACGCCCGACGGCATCGACGCCCGGTTCCGCCAGGACGACGCCTTCGAGGGGCTGCTCTCGACGGACTTCTCGGGGCTCTCGCTCGTCCAGATCGCCGACAGCGCCGGGGCCGACCTGTCCTCGACCTACGTCCGGTCGCTCCGGCGCAACCGCGAGCGGGCGATCGACCGCGACGTGACGGCAGCCCTCGACCTGGCCTACCCCGTCCGACTGGGTGCGGCGTCGGTCGAGCTCCGCGTCGGCGGCAAGGTCCGCGACAAGGGGCGCGAAAGTGACTACACGCGCAGCGAGGTCATCGCGCGCGACCTCGAGCTGTTCGCCGTCGACCGCGACCTCGACGTGCTCGACAACGGGCTCCCCGTCGCCGGCCCCTACTTCGGCCCCGACGCGGGCGAGGCGGCCGACGGGCTCTCGTTTCTCGACGCCCCCGACGTCGGCGCCATCGCCGACCTCGACGCGGAGCTGGCCGACCTCTACATCGAGCACCCGTTTTTCGACCAGCGCGACTACACCGCCGACGAGACGATCCGCGCGGCCTACGGGCTCGCCGAGGTCGAGGCCGGCGGGCTCCTCGTCGTCGCCGGCGCGCGCTACGAGCACACCGAGACCGGGTTCGTCGGCGTGACCGGCGACTTTCCGAACGACCTCCAGCGGCTCGTGAACACGCTGGAGAACAACCCCGACGCCTTCTCGTCGCGCGACACGACGGGCTCGCAGAGCTACGGCTACCTCTTCCCCCAGCTCGTCGCGCGGTACCGCGTCTCGCCCACGTTCGACGTCCGCGCGGCCGTCACGCGCACGCTCGCCCGGCCGGACTACCTCGACCTGGTGGCGTACGAGAACGTCAACGACATCGACAACGAGATCGAGCGCGGGAACTCGGCGCTCCGCCCGACGCTCGCCTGGAACCTCGACGCCGGCGTCAGCGCCTACACGCCGTTCGGGCTGTTCGCCGTCGGCGGGTTCTACAAGACGCTCGAGGACTTCCAGTACGACCTGTTCCAGTCCGAGGTGGTCCCGGGCGAGGGGACGTTCACGGTCTTCCAGACGGTCAACGGCGAGGCCGCGCGGGTCTACGGCGTCGAGGTCGAGGCGCAGGCGAACTTCCTGTTCCTGCCGGGCTGGCTGAGCGGGTTCTTGGTCAACGGCAACTACGCCTACACCGTCTCCCGCGCCGACTTCCCCCTCGAGTTCGACACCGGGCTGGACCTGGAGACGGGCCTGTCGGTCACGGAGCAGACCACGCGCCAGTCGTCGCTCCCGGGCCAGTCCTCGCACATCGCGAACGCGACGCTGGGCTACGAGCGCGGCGGCTTCTCGGCCCGGTTCTCGGTCAGCTACCAGGGCGCGTTCCTGACCGAGGTGGCGAAGGTGTCCTACGACACCGAGTTCACCACGTTCACGGCGCCGACGGACGACCGCCCCAACTTCTTGCCGCTCGTCTACGACGACCCCGCGACGGAGGAGGTCGAGGGCGGCCCGATCACCCAGGCGCTCGTGGCGACGGACGTGACCACGCGGCCCTACACCTTCGTCGACCTCCAGGTGAGCCAGGAGGTCCCGGCCGTGTCGGGGCTCCGGCTCATCGTCAACGCCTCCAACCTCACCAACCAGTTCGAGCGCCAGCGCCGGGCCGGCTTCGGGCAGCCCGTGTTCTCGCGCGGCTACGGCTGGACGGCCGAGGTCGGGCTCCAATTCAGGCTCTAACCCCACGCCGCGGCCCCGCCGCGCCCTGCCAGCCTCTGGCCCGCCGTGCCCGGCCGGCACGCCCCCCCTCCCCAGTCCCATGATCCGACTTGCTACCCTCCTCACCGCCCTGCTGGCGGTGCCCGTCGCCAGCGCCCAGATCGCGGTCGACCCGAACACGCCGGGCGCGCTCAACGAGGCCGTCAATGCCAACACGACGCCGGGCCAGGTGTTCGAGCTCGAGCAGGGCGCGACGTACCGCCTGACCGACCGGATGGAGCCGACAGTCGACGTGGTCGTCCGCGCCGCCGGCGGGGCCTGCCCGGTCGTCGAGGCCGACTGCCCCCTTATCCAGCCGCTGACCCAGGGCGGCGCGACCGAGCGCGTGCTCCAGATCGAGGAGGCCGACGTCTCGGCCACGCTCGAAGGCGTCGCCGTCACCAACACGAGCGCGGCCGGCGCCAGCGACGAGCGGACCGTCCGGCTCCAGGCCGACGGCGCGACCGTCGTGCTCCGGGGCGTGCTCGGCTACGGCGAGCCGACGATGTTCGTCCGCGTCGACAACGACGGCGCCAACATCTACATCTACGACTCCGTCTTCCGCGAGATCGGCGACCCCGCGGGCAACCCCGACGAGGGCCGCGTGGTCGACGACCGCGGCAACGACATCGGCGACCTCGTCGTCGTGGGCAACACGTTCTACAGCGTCAACAACCGCGTCATCCGCGACGACGGCGGCGACGTGGGCTTTTTCCGGTTCGACAACAACACGGTCCACCTCGTCGGCCGCCGCGTGCTCGAGACGGGCGACGTCGACGGCGACGTCTACATCCGAAACAACCTCCTCGTCGACACCGGGCTCGAAGGGTCCGAGGACGACGGCGACGGAACGACCGACGACCGCGACGGCCAGATCCGGCTGACCGGCGACGTCAACGGGCTGACCGTGATCACGAACAACTCGTTCGTGTTCAACGACGCGCTCCTTCCGAGTGACCAGCCCGTCGAGCCGAAGGCCTACGACGAGGCCGCCGGCGACGACGCGAGCGAGGGCGACGGCGCCGACTTCGCGTTCCGCCCGGCCTTCGACGACCCGCAGCCCGCGTTCTTCGACTTCTCGGGCGTGCCGTACGACTACGGCTACCCGACGAGCGAGCCCGCCTACACCGCCGCGACCGACGGCGGCCCGCTGGGCTCGCGGATCTGGTTCGACGGCCTCGACAACGCGACGATCCGGGAGACGGCCGTCTCGTCGTTCGCCGAGCTCCAGTCCGCGCTCGCCGACCTCCAGGACGGCGACGTCGTGACGGTCTCGGGCGCCCTCACGGTTACCGGGACCATCGAGACCGACCAGGACGTGACGATCCGCGGCGCCAGCGCGGACGAGCCGGCGACGCTCACGGCCGCGGCGGGCTTCACGGACCGCTTTTTCGAGCCGACCGACGACCTCTCGCTCGCCAACCTCGTCGTGGACGGGATGGGCCAGACCGAGGAGTTCGTCCGCGTGCGGAGCGAGGACGCCGACGACGGCTCGCGCGACGACGAGGGCGACGACGACCTCGTGCTCCGCAACGTCGTGTTCGTGGACAACGTCGACGGCGAGGACGGCATCCGCTTCGACGGCGAGGCGGGCACGCTCCGCATCGTGGACTCGGCCCTCTCCGGGGTCGGCCGCCGGCCCATCGGCATCCGCGGCGACGCCGAGCTGGAGTCGATCGGGATCACCCGCTCGACGATCGCCAACTCCGCCGACCGCGTCCGCATCGAGGGCGCCGTGGACGAGGTCGAGATCGAGCAGCTCGCGATGTTCGGCGTCCAGGGCGACGGCCTCGACTTCGACTCCGACGACATCGGCGAGGTCAGGATCGGGGCCTCGATCCTGATTCCGGCCCCGGGCGAGGGCAACCGGGCCATCGACCACACCGACAGCCCGCCCGAGTTCGAGATCGACTACACCAACGTGTTCCCGGTCGAGGACGCCGGCGGCGAGGACAACCTCGACGACGCAGCCGAGGCGGCGTTCACGTCGGGCGAGGGCAACCTCGAGGTGGCCCCCCAGTTCGCCGACCCCGAGAACGGCGACTTCTCGCTCCCGAGCGGGTCGCCGCTCTTGACGGCGGGCGAGGACGGCGGCCCCATCGGCGACCCCAACCGGCGCGCACTCTTCGGCGTGGACGTAGACGAGGGGCCGGAGGCGGCGGCGCTCGCGCTCGCGGCCTTCCCGAACCCGACGGCCGGGCGGCTCGCGGTCACGTTCGCGCTGGCGGAGCCGGCCGACGTGCGCGTGGCGGCCTACGACGTGCTCGGCCGCGAGGTCGCGCGGTTGGCGGACGGCGCCTTCGGCGTCGGCGAGCAGCGGGTTGACGTGGCCCTCGACGGGCTCGCGTCCGGCCTCTACGTCGTCCGGCTCGACGCCGGCGACGCGGCGGCGACCGTCCGGCTCACCGTCGTCCGGTAACGCGGAACACGCCCGGGCCGGGCCGGCTGAGACACACCGGCCCGGCTCTTTTCCGATGACTCGCATCCCCTCCCTGCTCGCCCTCGTCGCGCTGGCGGCCGTGCCCGACGGGTCCGCCAGCGCGCAGGTCGTCGAGCCGCCGATCCGCCTCGACGGCCGGCAGGTGGTGTCGCTCGACGGCGACTGGAACTACCTCGTCGAGCCGTACGGGCAGGCGCTGAGGTCCCGGAACTCCCGCCGCGACTTCCCCGCCGACCGGCTGGCGGAGGGGCAGGAGCTGGTCGAGTACGAGTGGGAGTCGGCCCCGACGCTCGCCGTCCCGGGCGACTTCAACAGCCAGGACCCGGCGCTCTGGCTCTACGAGGGGCCGGTCTGGCACCGGACGCGGTTCGAGGCGCCGAGCCACGACGGCCGCGTGTTCCTCCACTTCGAGGGTGCCAACTACCGGACGCACGTGTTCCTCAACGGCGAGAAGCTGGGGCTCCACGAGGGCGGCTACACCGGGTTCGCGTTCGAGGTCACCGACCGGCTCCGCGACGGCGACGCCAACAGCCTCGTCGTGGCCGTCGACAACAGCCGCCGCGACGACGGCGTCCCGGCCCGGCGGACCGACTGGTGGAACTACGGCGGCCTCACGCGCTCGGTCTCGCTCGTCCTCGTGCCCAAGACGTTCGCCCACGACCTCACCGTCCGGTTCTCGGACGCCGCCGGCGAGCGGATCGCTGCCGAGGTGGAGTTGGACGGGCCCGGCGCCGCGGGCGCCGACGTCACGGTCGCCGTCCCCGCGCTCGGCCTCCGCCAGTCGGCCACGGCCGACGCCTGGGGCCGGGCCTCGGTCGCGTTCGAGCCGGACGCCGTGCGGCGCTGGACGCCCGACGACCCCCACCGCTACGAGGTCGTGGTCGAGGCCGGAGGCGAGCGGCTGGCGGACCACGTCGGGATGCGGACGGTCTCGGTCGAGGGCACCGACGTCCTCCTCAACGGCGAGCCCGTGTTCCTCGCGGGCGTCGCGCTCCACGAGGAGGCGTTCGACGCGCGGGGGCGGAGGGCCACGTCCGACGCCGACTACCGGGCGCTCCTGGACGCGGCGCGGGCCGTCGGGAGCAACTTCGTCCGCCTCTCGCACTACCCCCACGGCGAGCGGATGGTCGAGCTGGCGGACTCGCTCGGCCTGCTCATCTGGAGCGAGGTCCCGGTCTATTGGGAGGACATCGACTACGCCGACAACGGGACGCTGGAGCTGGCCCGCGACATGGTCGCCGCCCTCGTGGACCGCGACGCGAACCGGGCGGGCGTCGTCCTGTGGAGCGTGGCGAACGAGACGCCCCAGACCGAGGACCGCCTCGCGTTCCTCCGCACGCTCATCGCCGACGTGCGCCGCCTCGACCCGACGCGGCTCGTGACGGCCGCGCTCAAGTCCGAGTCCGTCGACGCCGCCGCGGCCGACGGCGCGGGCGCCGGGCTCGGCTCGACGGGCCGCACGAGCTCCGGCCTCGTCCAGCGGATCACCGACCCGCTGGCGGCCGACCTCGACGTGCTCGCCGTCAACACCTACGTCGGCTGGTACGGCACGCGCACGCCGCCCGAGATCGACGGGGTGACGTGGGAGAGCCCCTGGGGCAAGCCCGTCGTGTTCTCCGAGTTCGGGGCCGGGTCCGTCGCCGGGCTCCGCGGCGACGCGGGCGAGCGCTGGACCGAGGAGTACCACGCCAGCCTCCTCGACCACACGCTCGCCGTCGCCAGCCGGACGCCGTTCGTGGCTGGCGCGAGCGTGTGGGTGCTCAAGGACTTCCGCAGCCCGCGCCGCTGGCACCCGCGCTACCAGGCGTTCTGGAACCGGAAGGGCCTCTTCTCCGAGACCGGCGTCCGCAAGCTCGGCGCCGACGTCGTCGAGCGCTGGTACGGCCGGCTCACGGCCGGCGAGCGCCCGACCGAACCCCTCGGCATCGCCCCCCTCCGACCATGACCCGACGCATCCTCCCCCTCGCCGCGCTGGCGGTCCTCACCGCCAGCCCCGCGCTCGCGCAGTTCCAGGCGACGGCGGTCTACGACGACAAGCGCCTCGCCCTGAACCCCGTCTGGACCCGGATCGCCGACGTGTACGGCGAAGCCGGCTCCGTCGAGTCCGTCGAGTTCTCGTACGACGGCCTGCGGATGGTCTCCGGGACCAAGTTCGACTACACCGTCATCGTGTGGCGGACGTCGGACGGCGAGGAGCTGTGGCGGCGGACGCTGCCCGCCGAGATCGAGCGCGTGGCCTGGAACCCCGACGGGAGCACGGTCGCCTCCGTCAGCGAGGACCGCGTGCTCCGCGTGTTCGACGCCGAGACCGGCGAGACCGTGGACCAGACGGCGCTCACGGCCGGGATCGACGGGCTCGCGTGGAGCCACGACGGCCGCTACCTCGCCGCGGGCGAGGAGTACAGCCGCGACGCCGCCGGCGAGCGCCGCGGGATGGTGCGCGTCTACGCCACGCCGGAGCTGGAGCAGGTGAAGCAGTTCGACCTCGGCCACACGGCCAACGAGGTCGACTTTTCCGAGGACGACCGCTTTCTCGCCGCGACCGGCAACGACGGCTACCTCAAGGTCTGGGAGGTCGAGAGCGAGCGCTTGGTGCTCGACATCGACCAGGACGCCTCGCTTTCGGACCGGAACGCCTACCACCACTCGATCACCGTCCAGTTCTCGCCCGACGGCCGGCACCTCGCGACGGGCGACACCGAGGGGCTGCTCTCGATCTACGAGTTCCCCTCGGGCGACCTCGTCCACCGGCTCGACCGGAGCGGGCACAAGATCGAGTCGGTCCAGTGGACGCCCGACGGCCAGTACCTGGTGACGGTCGGGAACGACCCCTATCTCCGCGTCTTCCGGCTGGCGGACATTCTGGGCGAGGACCGGGTCTACACCGCGCTCCAGGTCCACATCGGCGACCAGGCCGAGTACGTCGACGTGAGCCGGAACGGGGCGCTCGTGGCGACGGCGGGCCAGGACGGCGCGATCCGCCTGTTCATCTGGATGGGCGAGGACCCCGGGCTCAACGAGCGCCGCCACCGCGAGGTCCGCGCCGAGCAGGACGCCGCCGACCGCGCCCGCGAGGCGGGCGGGGACCGGTGAGCCGCACGCACCCATCCCCCCCACGCCCATGACCCGCGCGCTCACACTCGCCCTGCTGGCGGCGGCCGCCGCCAGCGCGCAGGACGCCCCGATCCCCGACGCCCTCCGCGGCGACGTCCTCGTCACCGACGACGCCAACCCGCCCGTCGTCGCCACGCCCGACGCGGCCGCCCCCTGGCCCTGGGCCGACGCGGGCGACGGCGTGACCGTCCTCCTGGCCGGCGACACGAACCTCTTGCGCGAGTCGGTCGCCGAGGGCCTCGACGCGCTCCGCTTCGTCGCGCCGACGATGCGCGCGGCCGACCTCACGTTCCTCAACCTCGAGGCCGTCCCCTCCGGGTCGACGGCGCTCCCGTACTCCGAGGACGTCCCCCAAAAGCCCGGTTGGCGCCACGCGCGCCCCGAGATGGCCGAGGTCATGGCGCGCGCCGGCGTCGACGGCGTCGGGCTGGCGAACAACGGGGCGTTCCCACGCCTCGCGACGGTCCGCGCGATGGAGACGCTGGATGCGGCCGGCGTCGGCTACGTCGGGGCGGGGATGACGGACGCCGCGGCGCGCGAGCCCCTCGTCTTCGAGCGCGACGGCGAGACGGTCGGGTTCCTCCAGTACACGCTCGTCTACTGGGCGTACGACCAGGAGGCGACCGCCGACCTCCCCGGCGTGGCCGTCGTCGCGAGCGACAAGCTGCTCCGCCCGCACCCGCGCTACACCGACCGCCCGATGCGCGCGCCGACTCTCGTGACGGTTCTCGACTCGGCGTCCGTCGAACGGCTCCGCGCCGACGTCGCCCGGCTGGCGGAGGCCGCCGACGTGGCCGTCGTCCAGTTCCACTGGAGCGTGACCGGGCGCGAGGACTTCCCCTATCAGCGCGAGCTGGCCCAGATCGTGGCCGAGGCCGGCGCCGACCTCGTCGTCGGCCACGGGCCGCACCGCTTGCAGAACGTCGAGATGATCGGCGACGTCCCGGTCGTCCACAGCCTCGCCAACTTCGCGTTCGACTGGGACCAGATGGACAAGGCGCCCGAGGGGCTCGTCGCCCGGATCGTCGTCGAGGGCGGGGAGATCCGCCGGCTCTCGCTCGTCCCGCTCCTCCGCGACGCCGACGACCGGCCGGTCCTGCTCGACCCGCGCGAGGGGTACGGCGCCGCGCTGTACCGCGAGCTCCGCGCCCTCAGCACGGCCGACCTCTCGATTGAGGGGGCCGAGATCGTCGTCGGCCTGGGCCGATGAGGGGCCGCGCCCTCTTGCTCGCCGCGCTGGTGGCCCTGCCCGCCGCGACCGCCAGCGCGCAGCCCGCGGCGCCCGGCACCGATCCGCCCTACGTCGAGTCCGTCCCGACGTCGACCGGGTTCTCGGCCTCGGCAGACTTCGCGCCCGTCCCCGCGCCCGCGTTCGTCGCCGACGTCTGGACGCCCGAGGCCGCTGCGGCACAGGAGGCCGCGGCGTGGGCGATGGTGGACGCCATCGTCGCGCGCATCGAGACGCCGAGCATCCCCGACCGCGACTGCCGCGTGACCCGCTACGGCGCCGACCCGGACTCCACGGCGACCGACGACCGCCCCGGCATCCTCGCCGCGCTGGCGGCCTGCGCCGACGCCGGCGGCGGCCGCGTGGTCTTCCCCCCCGGCGACTACCTCTCGAACGGGCCGATCCCCCTCCGCGACCGGATCGCGCTCCACCTCGAGGCCGGCGCGCTGCTCCGGTTCGGGGCCGAGCCCACGATGTACGAGCCGCTCGTGCGGAGCTTCTGGGAGGGCGTCGAGCTGTACAACTACTCCCCGCTGATCTACGCCGACGGCCGCCAGGACATCGCCATCACCGGCGCGGGCACGATCGACGGCGGCGCGGACCTCTTCTGGCACCAGTGGAAGGACATGCGCGCGCCGAGCCGCGACCGGCTCCAGGAGCAGGACTGGAACAAGCCGCGGCTCCGGCAACTCGGGAACGACCAGGCCCCGGTCGCCCAGCGCGTCTTCGGCGGCGGCACGTTCGACCTCGACGGCGACGGGCGGAACGACGGCACGGGCCGCCAGCACCACCTCCGGCCGAGCTTGGTCCAGATCATCGAGTCCGAGCGCGTGCTGATCGAAGGCGTCACGTTGCGGAACAGCCCGTTCTGGACCGTCCACCCGGTCCTGAGCGAGCACGTCACCGTGCGCAACACGACCATCCGCCACGGGACCTCGAACGACGACGGGATCGACCCCGAGAACAGCCGCTACGTCCTCATCGAGGGCAACGACATCTCGACCGACGACGACCCCATCGGCCTCAAGGCCGGGCGCGACGCCGACGGGCGGCGGCGGCCCTCGACGGCGTTCGTCGTCATCCGCGACAACCGGCTCCGGTCGCGGCTGGGCGGGGCCCTCAGCATCGGAAGCGAGATGTCGGGCGGCGTCGAGTGGGTCTTTATCGAGGGGAACGTGGGCACCAACACGAACGGCCGCGGGCTCTACCTCAAGTCGAACCTCGACCGCGGCGGGTTCATGCGGCACGTCTACGTCCGTGACCTCGACCTCACCGACGCCGACATCGGGTTCGACGTCACGAACGACTACCACTCGTGGCGCGGGACGGTCTTCCCGACCGATGTCCACGACGTGTTCCTGCACGACGTGCGGATCTGGCGCGCCGAGGACGCCTCGATGCGGCTCGTCGGCCACCCCGACGCGCCCGTCCGCCGCGTCTGGATGCAGGACGTGACGGTCCGGGGGCCGGACGGGCAGGCGGCGCCGGTGCTGGCGAACGCCGAGGCCGTGATCGCGGACGGCGTGACGGTCCGCGGCGAGCCGTTCCGGCCCGCCACCACCCAGACGCCCGAGCCCCCGGGTCCGTGACGGGCCTCGCGCTGGCGGCGTTCGTGGCCGCTCCCTGACCGCCCGCCCGCCGGCGACGACCGCCAGCCCGCCGCCATGCTCGGACTCGCCGTTCTCGACTGGGCCGTCGTCGCCGTCTACGTGGTCGGCGTGACGTGGCTCGGGCTCCGCATCGGCCGCGGCGTCCGGACGACGGGCGACTACTTCATGGGCGGGCGCCGGTTCGGCAAGGTGCTCATGGTCGCCCAGGCGTTCGGGACGGGCACGCGGACCTCGCAGGTCGTGGCCGTCTCGGGGGGCGCGGCGCAGCAGGGGTTCGCGGCGATCTGGTTCCAGTGGATCTACCTCTTCTCGACGCCCTTCTACTGGCTCCTGGCGCCGGTCTACCGGCGGCTCCGCTACGTCACCATCGGCGACTTTTTCGAGCGGCGCTACGGGGCCGGGCTGGGGGCGGCCTACGCCGTCGTGGGGCTGTTGTACTTCGCCGTCACGACGGGCGTGATGCTCCGCGGCGCGGGCGTGACCATCACGGGCGTGACGGGGGGTGCCGTCAGCGTCGAGGCGGCCGTGCTCGCGATGGTGGCCTTTTTCGTCGCGTACAGCCTGTTCGGCGGGCTCGTCGCGGCCGTGACGACGCAGGCCGTGCAGGGCCTGTTCATCCTCGCGCTCAGCTTCCTCCTCATCCCGTTCGCGCTCGCCGAGGCCGGCGGCGTGGCGGCGGCGCGCGCGGCGCTGCCCGAGGGGACGGCCTGGTTCAGCCTGGTCGCGAGCGAGGAGATCACCCTGTTCTACATCGCGATGGGCGTCGTCAACGCGCTCGTCGGGTCGACCGTCCAGCCCCACCACATGGCGATCAACGGGGCCGGCAAGGACGAGATCGCCTGCCGGACGGGCTGGACCTACGGCAACTTCCTCAAGCGGTTCGCGACGATCGGGTGGGCGCTCTCGGGCGTGCTCCTGGTGGCGGCGCTGCCGGCCGTGGCGCCGGAGCTGGCCGCGCGCGGCTCACGAGAGGCGGCGTTCGGGCTCGCCGCGCGGGAGCTGCTGCCCGCCGGCCTCGTCGGGCTCTTGGTGGCGGCCGTCGCGGCGGCCGTCGTCGCCGGCGCGTCGTCGTTCATGGTCAACGGGTCGGCGCTGTTCACGCGGAACGTGTGGGCGCGCCTAGCCCGGCCCGGCGCGACCGAGGCGCAGACGCTGCTCGTGGGGCGCCTCGCGTCGGTGGCGGTCGTCGCGATTGGCGTCGTGGCCGCCCTCGCCCTCGCGAGCGTGATCGACGGGCTCGAGCTGCTGTGGAAGCTGATGGCGTTTCTGGGGATTCCGTTCTGGGCCGCGCTGTTCTGGCGGCGGGCCAATCGGTGGGGCGCGTGGGCCTCGCTCGCGGCCTGCGCCGCGTGCTTCGTGGTCACGGGCGGCGTGGTCGGCGAGGCGTGGAGCTTCCCGGCGCAGGTGGCCCTCTACCTCCCGGTCGGCATCGTGACCCTCGTCGCGGTCAGTCTGGCGACGCGGCCGGAGCCCGAGGCGGCGCTCAACGCCTTCCACTCGCTCCTCAACACGCCCGTCGGCGCCGAGGCCCGGCTGGCGGACGCGGGCGTCGAGGTGGTCCACGAGTCGGGCGCCTCCGACACGCCCGGCGTTGGGGCCCCGGGCACGGAGAGCGCCCTCACGCCGACCGCCAGCGGGGCGCGGGCCGCCAGCGGGGACCGCGGGCCGGTCCCGCTCCTCGACGACGGGCCGGCGGCCGAGCGCGGGGCCTCGCTCCTGCTCACCACCCTCCCCCGGCTCGCGCCCTTCTCGCTCCGGCGGTACCGGGACGACCTCGTCGGGTTCGGCGTGGCCTGGGGGCTCGTCGTCGGGCTCTTGGTGCTAGCGCTCGGGATCGTCCGCTTGTTCGCGGGGTGAACCCTGACCTCCCGCGGCTCCGACGGGCTCGCCGCAAGTGCTGCCTTCGGGACGCCGCACGGACGGGCTAGAGAGGAGCGCCCTCGCGCTCCCGCTCGCCACCCCAGCGGCGGGTCCCACTGGGAACCCGCTCAGCGGAGCCGGTGTGAACGGGCAGCCGCGGTGTCGGCGAGAGGGGCCGGCCTGCGCGCCTCTGCCGGCGGACGAGAGCGTACGTGCAAACGTCTACATCTCCCCATCTTGTGCCAGAGCGCGCCCTCCGGTTTGAGGAGTCGGCCTCGGGGCGGCCCGTCGACGCCCTCCCCGAGGCGCGCGTCGAGGCCACGAGCGACGGGCTGGGGTGGAACGGCGTTGCCGTCGAGGCCGCCTCTAACGACGACTGGGACGTGACCGGCCTCGCCGCGGCCGGCCACTACGTCGCCGTCCACCTCGGCGACGACGCGGACGGTCTCGAGTTCGGGCCCGGCCTCGCGCCCCGGCCCGCCGCCATCCGGCCCGGGCAGGTCTGGGTCTCGGGCGCCGGCGTCCCCTTCTCCTGGCGTGTCCGCGGGACCGTCCGCTACGCCGGGCTCACGCTCGACCCCGCCCTCGTCGCGCGGCTCTCCGGCGCCGACCGGCTCGCGATTGGGACCTCGGCCTTCGCCGACGACCCGGTCCTCGCCGGCCTCGTCCGCACGCTGGCGGCCGAGGCCGGGGCCGGCGGACCGAACGGGCCGGCCTTCGTGCAGACCCTCGCGCTCGCCGTGAGCCAGCACCTCGCCCGCGCCTACGGTGGGGCGCCCTCGGGTCCGGCTCCCGAGGGCGCCCTCGACAAGGTCCGCCTCCGGCGCGTCCTCGACCTCGTCGAGCACCGCCTCGACCGCGACGGGGCCGCGGGGCTCTCGCTCGACGACCTCGCCCGCGAGGCGGCCCTCTCGGCGTCCCACTTCTCGAAGGCGTTCCGAGCGGCCCTCGGCGTCCCGCCCTACCGCTACGTCCTCCGGCGCCGCGTCGAGCGCGCCCGCGAGCTGCTCGCAGCGGGGCGCCACACGGCGGGCGAGGCCGGCGCCGCGCTCGGGTTCTCCGACCCGTCCCACTTCACGCGGGCGTTCAGGCGGGTCACGGGGACGACCCCGTCGGCCTTCCTGCGCGAGAGCCGACGGTAGCCGTACCGGCCGCGCGGTCCCGGCCCGGTGCCGGAACCGCAGGATCGTCCCACGGAACCGTGCGATCCGTCAAATCCGGCTCGACCACGGCTGCGTGGGAAGGGACACGAACCGCCCCCCGCCGCCATGCGCACCGCCCCCGCCCTCCTCGTGTCCGTCCTGGCCGCGTGCGCCGTCGGCGCCCAGCCCGCCCCCGACACGCCCGCCGCCATGACCGCCGCCGCCCTGCCCCCCGACGTCTCCGCCAGCGGGGCCGAGATCGAGACCCTCCTCACGACGCTCTTCGAGGCCACCGACGCCCGCGACTGGGACACCGTCCGGTCCCTCTTCGCCGACTCGGTCCGGATGGACTACTCCGACCTCGGCGCCGAGCCCGCGACCCAGACGCCCGACGAGGTCGTGGCCGGCTGGCGGTCGATGCTCCCGGGCTTCGAGCGGACCGTCCACCACGTCCACAACCTCGCCGTGTGGGTCGTCCCCGAGACGACCGAGCCCGGTGGCCCCGCCCGCGCGAGCGCGACCTACGACGCCATCGCCACCCACGTCCTAGGCGGCCGCGACTGGACCGTCTTCGCCGGCTACGACTCCGAGTTCGTCCGGGAGGGCGGGGCCTGGAAGATCGCCCGGACCCGGCTCAGCCTCTACGACCAGGCCGGAGACACCGACCTCCCCGCCTTCGCCGCCCAGCGCGTGGCCGACGGCGACGGGTACTCGGCCGACGACCTCGCGGGCTTCGAGAGCCCGCACGCCGAGACCGTCTCCCGGATGCTCACCGACCTCGGGCGGGGCGACGTCGACGCCTACCTCTCGGCCTTCGCCGACGACGGCGCGCAGGTCATGCCGCTCGCGCCGGAGGGCTTCCCCGAGCGCGTCGACGGCCTGGACGCGCTCCGCGAGCAGTACGGTCCCGTCGCGGGCTTCCACAGCCAGCGCTACCCGCACGAGGTCTACACGACGGCCGACTCCGACGTCGTCGTGGCCCGCTACCGCGGCGAGATCACCGTCGCGCCGGGCAGCGAGTACAACAACCACTACGTCGGCGTCTTCGCGTTCGACGAGGCCGGCGAGCTGGCGACGTTCACCGAGTACTTCAACCCCGAGATCCTCGCGAACGGGTTCCCCGGCGCCCCGCCGGCCCACTACTCCGTCCACGCCTCGGGCGCGAGCCCGACCTCCGGCGTCGCGCTCCGCGAGGTCCGGTTCGACTCGCACGGCGACGAGCTGGTGGGCCACCTTTTCCTCCCGCCCGGCTTTGACGAGGGCCGCCAGTACCCGGCCGTTGTGGTCACGGGCTCGTGGACGAGCGTGAAGGAGCAGATGCCCGACACCTACGCCTCGCGCCTGGCCGCGGACGGGTTCGTCGCGCTCACGTTTGACTTCCGCGGGTTCGGCGAGTCGGAGGGCGCGCCCCGCCAGTTCGAGGACGACGCGCGGAAGACGGAGGACGTCCGCGCGGCCGTCGACTTCCTTGCCGGTCACCCCAACGTCTCGGCCGACATCGCCGGGCTCGGCGTCTGCGCCTCGGCCGGGTACATGGCGCGGGCGACGGTCCAGGACGACCGGATCCGCCGGCTCGCCCTCGTCGCGCCCTGGCTCCACACGCCCGAGATGACCGAGGCGCTCTACGCCTCCCGGCCGGGCGGGCGGGGCGGGCTCCTCGCGCTCGGCCGCGAGGCCCGCACGCACTACGAGGCGACGGGCGAGGTCCGCACCGACCAGGCCGTGAGCGAGCTGAACCCGATGGCGGCCATGTACGTCCCGGGCGGGGCGTTCCCGTACTACCTCGACCCCGCCCTCGGCGCCGGCGCTCACTACGCCAACCGGTGGGCGGTCATGTCCTGGGAGCCGTGGCTCACGTTCGACTCCCACGCGGCGGCCGACGAGATCACGGTCCCCGTCCACGTCGTCCACTCCGAGCAGGGGGCCGTGCCCGACGGCGCGCGGGCGTTCATGGACCGGCTCCCGAACGGGGCCGAGGCGGTCTGGCTCGACGACTACGCGCAGATGGAGCTGTACCAGGCGCCCGAGGCCGTCACGGCCGCGATGGACGCCACGAGCGCCTGGCTCCAGCGCCGGGCGGCTGACTGAACAACGCCGAATCCTCTTCCCCCCTCCGCTTCCAACTCCCTCCCTGCCATGACCAAGGAACGCGTCACCTTCGACTCCCACGGCGAGACCCTCGTCGGCCACCTCCACCTCCCCGACGGACCCGGGCCGCACCCCGCCGTCGTGGTCCTCGGCCCCGAGACGTTCGTCAAGGAGCAGGCCCCGACCGAGTACGCCCGGCGCCTGGCCGTCGACGGCGTCGCCGCGCTCGCCTTCGACCCCCGCTACGCCGGCGAGAGCTCGGGCGAGCCGCGCCGGTGGGAGAACCCCGCTCGCAAGGTCGAGGACGTCTCGGCCGCCGTCGACTTCCTCGCCTCGCGCGACGACATCGACGGGGGCAAGATCGGCGGCGTCGCCGTCTGCCAGGGGAACTCGGAGATGCTCCGGGCCGCGGCCGACGACGACCGGATCCGGGCCTACTGCGGCGTCGCCGGCCACTACCGCGACGCCGAGGGCGACCTCGAGTGGATGGGCTCGCAGGAGGCCCTCGACGCCCGCCGCCAGCGCGGCGAGGACGCCGCCCGGCGCTACCGCGAGACCGGCGAGGCCGAGTACGTCCCGGCCGTGGACCCCGAGCGCGACGACGTCGGGATGCCCGGCGCGTTCGTGTGGGACTGGTACCGGTCGTGGACCGACCGGGGCTGGGACAACCGCTACGCGGTGATGAGCGACGCCGATGTCCTGGGCTACGAGTCGATCTCAGCCGCCCGTCGGCTCACTACGCCGACGCTCATCGTCCACGGCGACAACTCGTTCCTCCCCGCCGCCGCGCGCCGCCACTTCGAGGCGATCCCGACCAGCGACAAGCGGCTCGACTGGGACGGCGAGACGGCCCACTTCCAGTACTACGACGACCCGGTCGTGATCGACCGGACGGTCGGGCGGTTCGTCGGGTGGCTCCGCGAGCACCTCGGCCTGGAGAAGCCGCTCTCCGTCCGTCTCATGGAGCGCGGCGCCTGAGCCCCGCCCCCCCGCCCGCGCCCCGGTGGTCGGCCGAGGACGCCGCCACCGGGGCGACCTTATGGACCCCGCCATGCGTCACCCTGCGCCCCTCCTCTTCCGCCTCCGGGCCGACGCGGCGGCCGGGCGGCTCAGCGAGCGGTCCCTCGCCCTCGCCGTGGCCCTCGCGCCGACGCCCTCCGCCGTCCCCCTCTCGCTCGCGGAGCAGGCCCAGCTGGCGGACCTCGTGAGCGACGCCGACCTCGTCGAGGCCCTCGCCGTGGGCGGGTGCGGCCTCCAGCGGATCACCTGCCTCGCTCGGGCCGTCCCCCCGTGCGAGCGCGAGAGCGCGCTGTGGGTCCTCGCCGGCCTCCGCACCCTCGACCCCTCCTGACCCGTGCCGTCCCCGCCCCTCGCCCTCGTCACCGGCGGCAACCGCGGCATCGGCCGCGAAGTCTGCCGCCAGCTTGCCCGCCGCGGCTACCACGTCCTCCTCGGCGCCCGCGACCCGGGCAAGGGCGGGGCGGCCGCCCGCGAGATCGACGCCGGGGGCGGGGTGGTCGAGCCGGTCCGCCTCGACGTGACTTCCGACGCCGACGTACGCGAGGTCGCAGCGCTCGTCCGCGCCCGCTTCGGCCGCCTCGACGCGCTCTGCAACGTGGCAGGCACCGACTACGACACCGACCAGGACGTGCTGACGGCCGACCTCGGCCGGGTCCGCCGCGTGTGGGAGACGAACACGCTCGGGCCGTGGCGGCTCGCGCAGGCGTTCGCCCCGCTCCTGAGGGCGAGCGGGCGCGGCCGGCTCGTGAACGTCACGAGCGGGGCGGGGCAGTTCGGTTCGCTCGGGGCCGGGACCCCGGCCTACTCCCACTCGAAGGCGGCCCTCAACGCGCTCACCGTCATGCTCGCCGAGGCGCTGCGCGCCGACGGCGTCCTCGTCAACGCCGTCGGACCGGGGTGGGTGCGGACGGACATGGGCGGACCGGGCGCGACGCGCTCGGTCGAGGAGGGGGCCTCCGGCGTCGTGTGGGCCGCGACGCTCCCCGACGACGGTCCCGCCGGCCAGTTCTTCCGCGACGGCAAGCCCCAGCCGTGGTGACCGACGGGCCCCCTCTCTGCCCCCCGACGGCCACGACGTCCCCTTGGGGAAGTTGACGGAAGGCGGAACTGACTGTTTGACAAAACGTCAACAGCCTGAGACCCCCACCCCGCCCGTGCCCTCGCCCACCCAGCAGCGCCGCCTCGAAGAGAAGGAGGCCCGCCGCGACCAGATCCTCGACGCCGCCGAGCACGTGCTCGCGGCGAAGGGGTTCGACCGCACGGTGCTCGCCGACGTGGCCGACCGGGCGCGGCTCAGCCGCGGGCTCCTCTACACCTACTTCCGCGACAAGGTCGACCTCTACCACGCCGTCGGCGTCCGCGCCCGCGACGAGCTCCGCGGCCAGTTCGAGGCCGCCGCGGCCGGGCGCGACCGCGGCGTCGACCAGGTCCACGCCATCGGCCGGGCTTACGTCCGGTTCTCCCAAGAGCGGCCGGTCCTGTTCGAGGCGCTCGCGCGCTCGGAGGCCAGCGACGTCGACGACGACGCCCGCCCCTACGAGCTCGCCGACATCCAGGCGTCGCGCCGCGTGCTCGGTGTGCTCGCCGACGCCATCGAGCGCGGCGTCGCCGACGGCTCGGTCCGCCCCGACGTCGGGGACCCGCACGAGACGGCGCTCGCGCTGTGGGGCGTCGTCCACGGCGTCGTCCAGGTGACGCAGCACCAGGAGCCCGTGCTCGGCCCACTCGGGACGACCGGCCCGGCCGTCCACGACCACGCCTTCCGGCTCGTCGACCGCGCGATTGCGGCGGTCGCCCCGTGATCTCTTTTTTTGCCTCCGCCGTGACAAAACGCCAACGACTGACGAATCGGCTCGCCGCACTCGTGCTCGCCTGCTCCTTTGCCGCCCCACCCGCCGAGGCCCAGCCGGCCGCGCCGGTCGACGCGCTCATCGAGACCGCGCTCGACGCGAACCCCACGCTCGCCCGGTTCCGGGCGGCCCAGGACGCCGCGGAAGCCGGGCGCCGCGCGGCGCGGGCGGCGTACGGGCCAACCGTCGGCGTCGAAGCGCGCGGGACGTACGCCGAGGGCGGCCGGGCCATCGACCTCCCGCTCGGCCAGCTCCTCAACCCGGTCTACGAGACGCTCGACGGCCTGCGCGCCGCCGACGGGCTCCCGCCCGCGTTCCCCCGTCTCGACGACCAGTCGATCCCGCTCGCGCGGACCGAGGGCGACGTCCGGCTCGTCGTCGAGCAGCCGGTCTACGCCCCCGCCATCGGGAGCGGCATCCGCGTCGCACGCGCGCAGCAAGCGGCGGCTGAGGCGTCGCTCCAGGCCTACCGCGTCGAGCTGGCGGCGGCCGTCCGCGCGGCGTACTGGCGGCTCCAGGGCGCCGAGCGCGGGGTCGAGGCCCAGCGCGCG
>CAZDFV010000033.1:0-20379 GCA_964504495.1 uncultured Rhodothermales bacterium | reverse complement strand
GCCCGCCGGCGGGCGCCCGGGGTCTCGGAGCCGCGCGGTCAGATCTTTAGCGCACCGGGCGGGGTACGCCCCCTGCCTCCCCCACAGCTCCCCCGCCATGCCCGCCCTCCGAGCTGCCGTCCTCGGCGCCACCGGCGCCGTCGGCCAGACGTTCGTCCGCCTGCTCGCCCGGCACCCTCTGTTCGAGGTCGCCTCGCTCGTCGCGAGCGAGCGGTCGGCGGGGAGGCCGTACCGCGAGGCTGCCCGGTGGCTCCAGGCCGAGCCGCTCGACGAACGGATCGGCCGTCTCACGGTCGAGGGCGTCGAGGCGGCGCCGGACTGCGACGTCGTCTTCTCCGGCCTCGACGCGAGCGTGGCCGGCGACGTCGAGGCCGACTGGGCTCGGCGCGGCTACGCCGTCGTCTCGAACGCGCGCAACCACAGGCTCGCCCCGGACGTCCCGCTCCTCGTCCCCGAGGTCAACCCCGAGCACCTCGCCCTCGTCGACCGCCAGTCGTGGGCGGGAGCGGACGGGGCAGCGTCGGGCGGCTTCGTCGTGACCAACCCGAACTGCTCGACGGTCGGGCTCGTGATGGCCTTGAAGCCGCTCCACGACGCCTTCGGCGTGGAGGCCGCCCACGTCGTCACGATGCAGGCGCTGAGCGGGGCCGGCTACCCCGGGGTCCCGTCGCTCGACGCGCTCGGCAACGTGGTCCCCCACATCGGCGGGGAGGAGGAGAAGCTGGCGACCGAGACGCGGAAGATCCTCGGCACGCTGGGTGACGCCGGCGTGGCCGACGCCGAGGTCACGGTCTCGGCCCAATGCCACCGCGTCCCGGTCGTGGACGGCCACCTCGAAGCCGTCTCGGTGCGCCTCCGCGAGCACGCGACGGCGGCCGACGCCGCGGCGGTCATGGGCGACTGGCGGAGCCCGCTCGACAGCCTCGACCTGCCGACGGCGCCCGAGACGGCGCTCCTCGTCACCGACGACCCGGCGGCCCCGCAGCCGCGGACGCACGTGGACCTCGGCGGGGGGATGACGGTGACGGTCGGGCGCGTCCAGGACTGCCCGGTGCTCGGCGTCAAGTTCGTCGTCCTCAGCCACAACACGGTGCGGGGGGCGGCCGGCGGGGCCGTCCTGGGCGCCGAGCTCCTCCACGCCCGGGGCCGGCTGGCGGCGCGGTCGGCCGCGGCGGCGTGACCGTCCGTCAAGCTCGGCCGTCCGACGTCCCGGTCGCCCTCGAGCTGTGGCGGGCCCTCCACCGCGAGCACGAGGCGCGCGACCCGCGCTACCGGCTCTCCGACGACGCCGCGCTCCGCTGGCAGACGAGCGCCCGCGACTGGACGCGGAGCGCGTCCGACCGGATCTGGCTCGGGTTCGACGGCGCCGCGGCCGTCGGCCTGCTCACGGCCCACCTCTACGAGCCGGCCCCGATGTACCGCCCGCACACGCTCGTCTGGGTGGACGAGCTGTACGTGGCCCCGGCCGCGCGTGGGCGCGGACTGGCGGGCCGCTTGCTCGACGAGGCACGCCAGTGGGGCGCGACCGAGGGCGCGACCGAGCTCCGCGCCGGCGTGCTCGCGGCGAACGCGGCCGGCCGGGCGTTCTGGGCGCGCCAGGGCGCGACGGACTATTCGGTGACGGTCGCGGCCCCGCTCCGGCCGGAGGGGTAGCGGCCTGCCGGCGGCTTTCGAGTAGTCCGATTGCACTACGGGGGGCCGGCTCGACGAGGGGACCTTAGCCGCCGCACCGCACGCGCCGCCCGATGAACGCCCGTCCCTCCGCGCTGGCGGCTCTCGTTCTCCTCGTCGTGTTCGCTGGACCCACACGGGCCCAGGGGGAGTGGTCCGAAGGCTTCGGCTCCAGCGTCGGGTTCGGCCTCGGCGTGGCCGGCGACCTCGGCGACCGGGACGCCCTCCGGTACGGCCTGGAAATCTCGGTGGACTGGCGGCGGGACCCGTTCGTTGTCTCGGCCCGGACCGCGTGCGTATGTGAGTTCTTCGGGGACCAGACGTACGACGTCGGACTCCTCGTCGGGCCCAGCTACACCCGGGGGCAGTGGTCGGGTTCGGCTGGCGTCGGGGTGGGAGCCGCGTGGGCAGACAAGTTCGATTTGTTCATCTCCTCTTCCACCTCCGGCCCGGTCCTGAGCCTCCCATTCTCTGGCGAGGTCGCCTACCAGGTTCGGGACGGGGAGGCGTTACACGTGGCGCTCCGAGCGTTCGGGAGCGTGAATCGGGCGGAGAACTTCGGGGGGACCGCGGCCGGGTTCAGGCTGAGGTTCTGAGGCCCCGCCGGTGGCTCTCACCGCCCGCCGGTGATCCGCTCGAACTGCGCCCGCGCGACCCGCCAGTAGCTCGCCGGGAGCGCCCGCTGCACGGCGTCGCCGGCCCGCGCGTCGGCGCCGATGAGGAGCCGCTTCTTCTGCGTCTCGACCGCGCGGACGATGAGGCCGGCCGCCTTCTCGGGCGTCATCGTCAGGGCGCGTGCGGTGAACGACTCCATCTGACGCGCGGCCTCGTCCGCGTCGGCGCCCGCGGCCACGCGCGCGTCCGACGCGATCCGCGTGGCGACGCCGCCCGGGTGGACGACCGTGACGCCGACCGACGTGTCCTCCAGCTCGTGCCGGAGCGCCTCGGAAAAGCCCCGGACGGCGAACTTCGACGTGGCGTAGGCCACCTGCTCGGCCGGCGCGATCAGCCCGAACAGGCTGGAGACGTTGACGATGTGCGCCCGCTCCTGCGCGAGCAGCGTCGGCAGGAACGCCTTCGTCAGCCCGACGACGGCGAACAGGTTGATCTCCATCAGCCACCGGAACTCCTCCATCGACACCTCCTCGAACCGGCCGACAAGGGAGACGCCGGCGTTGTTCATGAGGACGGTGGCCCGGCCGTGCTCGGCGAGGACGGCGTCGGGGAGCGCCGCGACGGCCTCGGCGTCGGACACGTCGACGACGTGCGTGCTGACGGTGACGCCCGAGGTCCGGGCCCGCTCGGCCGTCGCCTGGAGGCCGTCGGCGTTCCGGTCGGCGAGGGCGAGGTGCGCGCCACGGTCGGCGAGGGCGAGCGACACCGCCCGGCCGATCCCGGAGGCCGCCCCGGTGACGACGGCGACGGCGCCGGTGAGGTCGAGGCTCATAGCGAGTCGCCTAGAGGGTGTCGAGGAGGCGCCGCCAGCGGGCGGCGAGCGAGACCGTGGCCCGGTAGGGGGCGGCGCTCACGGACGTGAGGTGGACGAACCCGTGCCCCAGCGTCGGCGCCCGCTCGACCTCGACGCGGACGCCCGCCGCCCCGAGCGCGTCGGCGTAGGCTTCGGCCTCGTCGCGGAGCACGTCGAACCCGGCCACGGCGACGAGCGCCGGCGCCAGCCCGCCGCGGACGCCGAGGAGCGGCGAGATCCGCGGGTGGTCTCGGCTCAGACTGGTGCCCTCGGTGTAGAGCCGGTGGAAGGCGTCGCGGTCGGCGGCGGTCAGGAAGAAGCCGTCGAACAGGTCGCCCGAGGGGTAGGGCTGGGTCCGGTCGGTCGGCGGGTAGATCAGGAGCTGGGCGAGGGGCGGCGCGTCGTCGGCCGTCTCCTGCGCCACGACGGCGGAGAGGTTGGCGCCGGCGCTGTCGCCGCCAACTGCGACGCGGTCGGCGCTCGTCCCAAACTGTCCGGCGTTCGCCTGCGCCCACCGGAGGGCGGCCGTCGCGTCTTCGATCGCGGCCGGGGCCGGGTGCTCGGGGGCCAGCCGGTAGGCCACGCTCAGGACGTGCTGGCGGCCGTGGCGGCAGAGGAGGCGGCACGGCTCGTCGGCCGTGTCGAGGTCGCCGATCTCGAACCCGCCGCCGTGGAGGTAGACCGTGACCGGCCAGCCGGGCTCAGCGTCCGCCGGCGAGTAGCGACGCGCGGGCAGCGGCCCCGCGGCCCCGTCGACCTCCAGGTCGCGGACTAGGCCGACGGGCGTCGGCCGGCCGGCGACGGCGAGGACGTCGCGGCGGAACCGGGCGCGCGCGGCGTCGGGCGTCCCCGAGGTCAGCGGCGTCTCGCCCTCGCGCGGCTCCAGGGCGAGGAGCATCTGGAGCGTCGGGTCGAGCGTCTGCCCCGCGACCGTCACGGGGGGCTCGCCGCTCAGCCGAACCTGCCACGACGCCGGGAGCCTGCCCAGCACGCGCCCCGCGGTCCCCCGTACGCGGTCGAGCGCCGACGGCTCGGCGCTGGCGGGCGCCTCCGCCAGCGGGCGGCCGTTCGTGGAAGGCGCCTCAGGCATACGACGGCTCCGGCTGCGCGCGGTGCGTCCGGTACTCGTCCGACCTGAACGGCTCGACGCGGCGGCGGAAGCTCCCGACGGAGCCGGGCCAGAGCGTCGTGTTCGTCCCGCTCTCGTCGAGGTACCAGCTCTGGCAGCCACCGGTGATCCAGACCGTCCGCTGCATGTCCGCCTCCAGTTCGTCCACGAAGGCGGCCTGGGCCTCCGGGCGCGGCTCGACGGCCGCCACGCCCCGCGCGTCCATAAACCGGACGGCGTTCACGAGGTGCTCGACCTGGGCCTCCAGCATCAAGAGCACGGACGAGTGGCCGAGCCCGGTGTTCGGCCCCATCATCAGGAACAGGTTGGGGAACCCGGCGACGGTCGTGCCGAGGTGGGCGCGCGGGCTCCCCTGCCAGACGTCGTTCAGCGACTGCCCGCCGCGCCCGACGACGAAGTCGCCGAACGGGAAGTCGGTGACGTAGAAGCCCGTCCCGAACACGACCACGTCGGCTTCGCGCTCGACGCCGTCGGCCCCGACGACGCCGTGCGGGCGGATCTCCGTGGCGCCCCCGTCCACGACCTCGACGTTGGGCTGCTCCAGGGCCGGGTAGTAGTCGTCGGAGAGCAAGAGCCGCTTGCAGCCGGCCATGTAGTCGGGCGCGAGGGCACGGCGGAGGTCGGGGTCCTTCACCTGCGCCCGGCGGTAGAGCGTCGCCAGCGCGCCGACGCCGCGGGCCAGGACCGGGTGGCGGAACGGGAGCCCCAGCGCCTCATGGCGGGCGTAGAGCACGGCCCGGTGCGCCTCGCGGAGGACGGGGACGCCCGCGAACCACCGCTTCGTCCGCTCCGAGATGGCCTTGTCGCGGCGGGGGATGACCCACGGCGGCGTCCGTTGGAACAGGACGAGCCGCCCGACGCGCGGCTGGATCGCGGGGACGACCTGGATGGCCGAGGCGCCCGTCCCGATCACGGCCACGCGCTTCCCGTCGATCTCGGCGTCTTCGTCCCACCGGGCCGTGTGGAAGGCCGGCCCCCTGAACGAGTCCAGCCCAGGGAGGTCGGGGAGGCGGGGCTCGGCGAGGGCGCCCGGCGCGGCCACGAGGACGTCGGCCGTCCACGTGCCGCGGTCGGTCTCGACGGTCCACCGGGCCTCGTCGTCGCTCCACGTCGCCTGGCGGACGGTGTGGCCGAGGCGGAGGTGCGGCGCCAGCCCAAAGTCGTCCACGAGCCGTTCGAGGTAGGCCGCGATCTCCTCGCGCGGCGAGAACCGGCGGCTCCAGTCGGGGTTGGGGGCGAACGAGAGGGAGTAGAGGTGGCTCTCGACGTCGCAGGCGGCGCCGGGGTAGCGGTTGTCGCGCCAGACGCCGCCGACGCTCTCGGCCCGCTCGAACAGGACCACACCGTCGGTCCCCTCCTGCTTCAGCCGGACGAGCGCGCCCAGCCCGCCGAACCCGGCCCCGACGATCGCCACGCGGACGTGATCGGACGTGGTCTCCATGAGCGGCCGGCGCTGTGTGAGGGTCCGTAAGTCTACGCCCGCTCAGGTCGGCCCGGAGCGTCCGCCAGCGGGGCGGGTGGCGCGTCACGCGGTCGGACTCCGTGTAGAGAGGCGGGGGAGGGCTCCGCCTCTATGTTTATGAGAGCTACGCGTCGCCCATGATGAGAACGGTGCGTCTCACGGTCCCGCTGGCGGTCGCCCTCGGCGCTGCGCTCGCGGCGCCCGCCCGTGCGCAGCAGGCCCCGCTCGCGCTCAGCGCGGACCGTACGGAGGTCCAGGTGGGCGAGGCGGTCACGTTCACCGTCCGAGAGCTGGACGGCGTGGACGTCCCGGACTGGCGGCAGAGCCGGGTGCAGACCGTCGCGTACGCCCTGACCTTCGGGGACGGGGAGCGGCAGACGCTGCGGTCGCTCCAGACGCGCTACACCTACGAAGCGCCGGGGACGTACCAGGCCATCGTCCGGCTCGTCGACGACGGGGAGCTGGCGGGCGCCCGGAGCAACGCGGTGACGATCACGGTGGCGCCCCGGCCGCCGCCCCTCGCCGTCCGGCTGGCGGCGACGCCGACGGAGGCGACCGTCGGGGATCGCGTCGCGTTCGAGGCGGTCCCGAACGCGGCGCTCGAACGCCTCATCCGGTCCGAGGGGTCGGTCCAGTTTGAGTTCACGTTCGGGGCCGGCCGGCCGGTGTCGACGTCCAACCGCCGCGTAACGCGGGTGGCCCAGGAGCCGGGGCGGTTGAGCGCGTCCGTCCGCGTCGTCGTGACCGGGGGGGACTGGGTCGTGGAGAGCCCGACGGTCGTGGTCCCCGTCCGCGCGGCGCCCGAGCCTCCGCCTGAGCCGCCACCCGAGGTCCGTCCGACGGTCCGACTGCTGGCGAACCCCCGGACGGCCGAGGCCGACGAGCCCGTCACGTTCCGGGCCATCGTCGACCCGATCCCCAATCCCGGGACGTACACCTACACCTTCCTCTTCGGCGACGGCTCCGACCGCTCCGGGTCCGCCGCTCGGGTCGTCCACCGCTACCGCGGGCGGGGCTCGTTCCCCGCCCGGGTCGAGATCCGGCGGGGCCGACAGGTCGTCCGGAGCGCGCCGGTGGCGATCACGGTCCGCCCGCGCCCCGCGCCGCCCGACGAGGTGCCCGAGGACGAGCCGGTGCCCCAGGACGACCCGCCCGACGACGGCCCGCCCCCGCCCGACGACCCGCCCGTCCTCGACGACGCGGACGAGCCCGTCCCGGACGACGAGCCGGAGCCCGCCCCGAGCATCGGGCTAGCGGCGACGGCCGACGTGGTCCTGATCGGCGCGCCGGTCACGTTCGCGGCCGCCGCCAGCGGGGCGGGCCCGGGCGACCTCTACGAGTTTCTCCTCGACGGCCGCCCGGCCGGCACGCCCGGCCCGGACCCGCGGTGGACGCAGGCGTTCGAGGAGGTCGGGACCGTCGTCGCGTCGGTCTGGCTCCTCCGTGACGGGGAGGCCGTCGCCGCGAGCGAGCCCGTCCGCGTGACCGTCACGGCGCCGGACGCGCCCGTCGACCTCCGCCTCGTCGTCGACCCCGAGGCGCCCCGGCCGGACGAGCCCGTGACCTTCTCGGCGGCCGGCGTCGCGGGTGGGGCTGGGGTCGCGTATCGGTTCCACTTCGGCGACGGCGAGACGTCCGACTGGCTGGCGGCAGGCGTCGCCGAGCACGTGTACCGGGCGGCCGGGAGCTACGACGCCCAGGTCGAGGTCCGGGGGCTGGGCGGCACTGCGGGCCTCGTGACGTCGGCCATCGTCCCCGTCCCCGTCGAGGCGGGCCCGTCGATCCCGTGGTGGGCGCTCGTGCTCGGGGCGGCGGTCGCCGGGGCGGGAGCGCTCGCGTGGCGCCGCTGGCGGTCGCAGCCCGCGCCAGAGCCGGCCCCTCCCCCCCTCGTCGGCCTGAAGGCGCGGCCGGACGCGGGCTCGGCGCGCGTCGCCGCGAGCGGGCCGGTGGCGGCCGAGTGGGAGGTCCGCCTGCGGCCCGTCCCCGACGCGGGGCGGCACAGGATCGAGACGCGCGAACCCCTTGAGGTCTAGATGGAAGTCGCCGCCGCACCCGTCCAGGAGACCGGCCCCAGCCTCGGCGACGTGCTGGGCGAGGAGGAGGTCTCGGCCCTCAAAAAGCGCCTCGCCCAGTTCCTCACCGACGACGAGTACGCCGACTGGCGGAAGGGCGCGAGCGCGGCGCTCGCCGCCGTCCCGTGGCCCGGTTCGGTCCGGGCCGTCGCTGACCTCGTGGGCACGTTCCTCGACACCCCGTTCGCCCCGCCGCTCCAGACCGTCTACGCCGAGTCGAAGGTCGTCGAGCGCTACCTCGACCGCGACGCCTACGATCCGGGGGAGCGGGCCGTCGTCGAGCTGGCGGAGCACACCGTCGAGGCGGCCCGCCAGCCGCGCCTCGACGTGACCGTGAACGGGGCGCCGGTCGGGGCGCTCACGTTTGACGTCGCCATCACGCTCGTCCTCAAGGGGCTCGTGCTGACGGTGCAGGACGCCCGGATCATGGACGTCGCGCCGGGGACGTGCGTCGGAACGGGGACCGTCTCGCTCTGGGGGAAGACGCTCGCCAAGAAGGAGGCCGAGCCCATCAAGATCCCGCCCCTCGACCTGGGCGAGGGCGTCCCGATCTCACCCTGACCGGGCGTAGTCCCACGCCGCCTCCACCCACGCCTCGGGCACGTCGGCCGCCAGCCGGGCGGCGCCGATCTCGTCCAGGACCACGAACCGGACGCCGCCTGCCGTCCGCTTCTTGTCCGTCGTCATGGCCTCGACCAGCTGGCGGTTCGAGAGCCCGTCGAGCGGCGGCGGGTCGAAGCGGGCGAGGACGCGGTCGGCCCGGTCGAACGGGGCGGGGAGGGCGTCGCCCGCGACCCTGCCGTCGCGGACCGACGCAGAGAGGTGGAGGGCCGCCCGCATCCCCACGGCCACGGCCTCGCCGTGCGTGAACCGCCCGTAGCCGGCCTCGCGCTCGACGGCGTGCCCGAACGTGTGCCCGAAGTTGAGGACCGCGCGCTCGCCAGCTTCGACCTCATCGGCCGCCACGATCCGGGCCTTGACGGCGGCGGCGTCGCGGAGGAGTGGGCCGAGTGCGTCCACGTCGCCGTCCCAGAGGCGGTCCCACTGGTCGTCGAGCCGGTCGAGGAGCGGGGCGTCGGCGACGAGCGCGTGCTTGACGGCCTCAGCCAGCCCGCTCCGCACCTCGCGCGCGGGGAGCGTGGCGAGCGTGGCCGGGTCGGCCAGGACGAGGCGCGGCTGGTGGAACGCGCCGACGAGGTTCTTGCCCGCCGCGTGGTTCACGCCCGTCTTCCCGCCGATCGCGCTGTCCACCTGCGCGATCACGGTCGTCGGAAGGTGGACGAGCGGGAGCCCGCGCAGGAGCGTGGCGGCGGCGAACCCGGCGAGGTCGCCCACGACGCCGCCGCCGAGAGCCACGACGGGCGTCCGGCGGTTGATGCCGAGCCCGAGCGCCCAGTCGTAGAGCGCCTCGAGCTGGTCGAGGCTCTTGGACGCTTCACCAGCCGGGACGGCCGTGCAGTGCGGCCGCCAGCCGGCGGCGCCCAGCCCGTCGCACACGGCGTCGAGGTAGAGCGGCCCGACCGTCTCGTCCGTGATGACGAGTGCGGGCCCGGCCTCAAGCCCGGCCTCGCGGAGGTGCATCGCCAGCGCCGCCAGCGGCTCGAAGTGGACGGCGTAGCTCCGCCCCGGCAGGTCGACGGTGACGGCGGGCGGAGCGGGCGGCATGGCAGAGCGGGGGCGGCCGGGAAGATCGCCCCGCTGGCGGCCGTCGCGCAGGCGGGGCACAACGGCGGACCCGCGCCGTAGACGTCGCAAACACAGGCGCAGCGCGATGGCCCCCAACGAGACCGGCCCCGGCGGCATCACCCACGACGCCCTCTGGGCCGTCGCCCCCACGCTCCCGGGGGACTACGCGCCCTACGGCGAGATCGAACGGTGGGCGGACGAGGCGGAAGCCTACCCAGACTGCTCGTGCGGGTGCGCGTTCGCGGCGTGGCTCGCGGGCGACCTCGGGTTCGACTGGTGCGTGTGCACAAACCCCGCCAGCCACCGGACCGGGTTGCTCACGTTCGAGCACCAGGGGTGCCAGGCGTTCGAGCCGGAGCCGCGAGGCGGCGGGGCCGTCGGTTAGCAGGCTCCCCGCTGGCGGCTGTCGCCAGCGGCTAGTGCTTCGACAGGTTCACCTTGTCATCCTGAGCGACAGCGAAGGATCTCAACGCGGTGCCTGAGCCGTAGGCGCGGGTCCCTGCGTCCTGGGAGACCGGCGTCGAGATCCTTCGTCGCTCCGCTCCTCAGGATGACAGGGTAGGATGGTCACGGTTGTGTGACGGGTAGTGGGCGGGCGGGTCACGGATCGTGGATCAGCAGCTCCCGCTGGCGGCTGTCGCCAGCCGCGCGCTACGGTGTCGGGACGTAGTACGTCGGCGCCTCGGGGCCGACGGGGAGGCCCAGCCCGAACACCCACAGGTAGAACAGGGCGATCCACCCGATGAGGAAGAAGATGGTGTACGGGAGCATCATCGCCACGACCGTCCCGACGCCGGCCCGCTTGTCGTACTTCACGATGAAGGCGAGGATGAGCCCGAAGTAGCTCATCATCGGCGTGATGATGTTGGTCGTCGAGTCGCCGATGCGGTAGGCCGCCTGGATCACCTCCGGCGAGAACCCGACGAGCATGAGCATCGGGACGAAGATGGGCGCCGTCACCGCCCACTGCGCGCTCGCCGACCCCAGCATGAGGTTGACGAAGCAGCACATGAAGATGAACGGGATGAAGACGAGCGGGCCCGTGAGCCCGGCCGCCTCCAGCCCGCTCGCGCCCGTGACCGCGAGGATCGCACCCAGGTTCGTCCACCCGAAAAAGGCCACGAACTGGGCGGCGAAAAAGACGAGGACGATGTAGAGCCCGAGCGTCGACATCGACTTCGCCATCCCGTCGACTACGTCGCGGTCGCTCCGCATCGACCCCGTGACCCAGCCGTAGACGACGCCCGGGACAAGGAACGCGACGAAGATGAGGGCGACGATCCCGCGCAGGAACGGGCTCCGGAGGACGTCGCCGGTCTCGGGGTTGCGGAGCGCCCCGCCCTCCGGCACGACCGCCAGCGCGACGAGCGCGCCGAGGGCGAGCGCCGAGACGGCCGCCCACTTCAGCCCGCGGACCTCGGCGGCCGAGAGCGGGTCCATCCGGGGCGGCGGGAGGTCCTCGCTCGCCTGGCTGGCGTCGTACGTGCCGAGCTGGGGCTCGACGAAGCGGTGCGTCACCCACGTCCCCACGCCCGCGATGAGGAAGGTGCTGATGACCATGAAGTAGTAGTTGACCGCCGCGTGGACCTCGTAGCCGGGGTCGATGAGCTGGGCCGCCTCCTGCGTGATCCCCGCCAGGAGGGGGTCGACGGTCCCGATCAGGAGGTTGGCCGAGTACCCGCCCGAGACGCCGGCGAACGCCGCCGCCATGCCGGCCAGCGGGTGCCGCCCGAGCGCGTGGAAGATGACGGCCGCGAGCGGGATCAGAACGACGTAGCCCATCTCCGACGCCGTGTTCGAGATGACGCCGCCGAACACGACCGCCAGCGTCATCAGTCGGGCCGGCGCCTTCTGGACGAGGAGCCGGATCGCCGCCGTCAAGAGCCCCGAGTGCTCGGCCACGCCCACGCCGAGGAGCGCCACCAGGACCGTCCCGAGGGGGACGAACCCGGTAAAGTTGGTCACCAGGTTCTCGACGATGAGCCGGAGCCCGTCCCCCGTCATGAGACTGATGGCCCGGATCATCCCGTCGTCGGCCCGGCCGCGGGCGCCCTCGGGGCGCGGGTCCTCGACGGCCAGGTCGAACCAGCCCGCGATCCCGCTAATCACGACGACGAGAAGCGCGAAGAGCGCGAACAGGGTGACCGGGTGCGGCAGCAGGTTCCCCAGCCACTCGACGGCCCGGAGGAACCGGGCGAACCACCCGCTCGGCTCGCCGCCGCTCGGGGCGTGCCCCTCCGGCTCGTCGGGGACGCGCTCGGGCCGGTGCGGGAACTCCTCGGGCGCGTTCACCGACGGCGGCGCGAGCGCCGGGTCGGAGTCGTCGGGGCGGGGGGGCGTGGCCATGCGGGCGGCGGGGGAGCCGGCGAAGATACCGGGCCCCCGCTGGCGACGGCCGTCAGCGAGCTACGTCACGTCGGCGGCGACGTCGGCGGCGGTCGCGCCGGAGAGGAGCTTGAGCGAGGCCGGCTCAGCGCGCGCCAGGAGCAGGTCGAGCGAGAGGGCCACGAGCTCGCCCATGGTGTCCGCGTTGTGGAACGCCGGCTCGCCGTAGTGGGCCGCCAGGTTCTCGCCGAGCGCCCGCACAAAGTCCGGCGGGGCGATGAGGTCCTCGCGCATGACGGCCATGAGCTCGTCGTAGCGCCGCCAGCCCACCTTGAGGCGGCCGGCCATGAGCGCCCGCTCCTCCCGCTGGTACTGGTCGACGGTCGGCTCGGTCAGGTGCTCCAGGCCGAACGCGATGACCGGGTTGTTCTGGGGGAAGAACTGCGGGAGGTAGACGCGCCGGGCCGGGTGGTGGCTCTGTTGGTCGAAGTCGATGGCCCGCATCCGGTAGTGGAGCTTCTCGAAATCCGGCGTGATGTCGACGACCCAGTTCCCGGCGTGCATGTCGCCCAACAGGCGGACGAAGCACCGCTCGTTGAACTTGACGAACTCCTTCGCCAGCCGGACCTGGTCGAACCGGTTGTCGGGGAGCTGGTCCCGGATAAAGGCGTCGCCGGGGAGCCCGACGATGTGCTCCTCGATGATCGTCTGGTCGCGGAGCTCCGGCCCGTCCACGCGCGCGAGGAAGTTGATCGAGTTGGGCGAGAGGACGTGCTCCAGCTCCAGCCCGTAGACCCGGCTCGCGTCGGCGCGCTTGACGTAGAAGTAGTCGAAGTTCTCGTTCAGCCGGTTCACGATCCGCACGCGGTACGGGAGCGTGTTCCCGTAGAGGCAGAGGTCGACCCGGTCGATGTAGAGGTGCTCGACGGTCGAGCGGTCCCCGGCCGACTTGAGGAGGGCGTACGTGAGCCGGAGGGCGTCGTGGATCTCGGCCTGCTCGGCGTTCGAGAAGAAGACCGTGCTCCAGAGCGTGTCGTCGCCGTGCTCGTCGTAGAGCGGGACCTGGCCGGCGTGCCGCTGGAGGTCGTCGTAGCTCACGCCGCCCTCGGCGAGCCGGCCGTAGCGGCCGAGGTACTCGGCCAGGAAGTCCGAGACGGGGTAGGCCGGCTTCTTTTTCGAGATCAGGTTGCGGCGGAACTCCACGGGCGGGCGCGACAGGACGCGGTGCGTCGGCGGGCGGTAGGGGCGGCGGGGCGCGGGCATAGAGGGTCAAAGTCCGGGCCAGACCCGCTGGCGGAGGCCCCCGCCGGACCTACCGGGCCACCGGCACCGCGCCCGGGGCGACGCCGTCCGCGGCCCCGTCCGCCGCGGCCCCGGCGATCACGCGGGCGTAGTGGGCCTCGTAGCGGGGGATGATCCGGTCGATGTCGAACACCTCGACGGCCCGCTGGCGGGCGGCGGCGGCCATCCGCTCGTGGAGCGAGGCGTTGGTGAGGATCCGCCGGGCCGCCGCCGTCATCCCCTCCACGTCGCCGAGGGGGCGGAGGGCGCCAGTCACGCCGTCCACGTTGAGCTCGGGCAGCCCGCCGATGTCGGACGACACGACGGGCACCCCGCACGCCATAGCCTCGAGCGCCGCCAGCCCGAACGTCTCGCTCCCGGAGGGCATGAGGAACAGGTCGGCGATCGAGAGGATCTCCTCGACCGGCTCCTGCTTCCCGATAAACCGGACCTCGCCCCAGACGCCGAGCTCGCGGGCGAGCGCCTCGGCCGGCGCCCGGTCCGGCCCGTCGCCCACCATGAGCAGCTTGACGCCCCCCGCTTCGCCGTGGCGCGCGTGCCCTTCCGGCCAGACGCCCTCGGCGTGCAGCCGGGCGAACACCTCTACGACGTCGGTCGCCCGCTTGACGCGGCGGAAGTTCGAGACGTGGACGACGAGCCGCTCGCCGTCCGGCGCGATGGCCTGCTTAAAGTGGTCCTTCGGCTGGCGCCGGAAGCGGTCGGTGTCGACGAAGTTGGGGATCACCTCGACCTCCTGCGACACGTCGAACGAGTCGTACGTCTCGCGCCGGAGCCAGTCGCTCACCGCCGTCACCCCGTCCGACGCGTCGATCGCGTGCTCGACGACCGGCTTAAAGCTCGGGTCCTTCCCGATGAGCGTGATGTCGGTCCCGTGGAGCGTGGTCACGACGGGGATCCGAGTCCCCTTGCCGCGCAGGATCTGCTGCGCGAGCACGGCGCTCGTCGCGTGCGGGATCGCGTAGTGGACGTGGAGGAGGTCGAGCCCCTCGTGCGTCGCCACGTCGATCATCTTCGAGGCCAGGGCGAGGGCGTACGGCGGGTACTCGAAGAGCGGGTACGTGTCGACGCGGACCTCGTGGAACGAGAGCCCCTCGGCCACGTGCTCCAGCCGGAGCGGGAGCGCGTACGCGATAAAGTGGACGGTGTGGCCGCGCCGGGCGAGCGCCTTCCCTAGCTCGGTGGCGACGACGCCGGAGCCCCCGAAGGTGGGGTAGCAGGTGATGCCTACGGTCATGCGGCGGCGAACGCGGGGGCGGGGGCGGGGGTCCGGGTCCACGGAACCGTCACCCGGACGCCCGGGCCGCGCGCGGCCTTACCCGCTCGCGGAGCGCGCCGCCAGCGGGCCGAGGCGCTACCCGATCTCCTCCAGTCGGATGCGGAGCCGGGCGTCGGCCCGCGTGACCCCGCGGTACTCGCCCGAGATCCGCTCGAGGTCGAGGCCCTCGCGGAACACCTCGGCCCGGAGCGTCTGGCCGTCGCCCTCGAAGGCGACCTCGCCGGGCATGTAGAAGTCGTCGAGCGCGCCGGGGTCGTCGAACCGGACGGTCACGGTCCCGCCGGAGATCGTGTAGGTCCCGTTCGAGAGCGTCTCGTCCACGCGCTCGCCGCGGAGCCGCTGGAGCGCGGCCGTCCCGTCCTCGCGGAGGAGGAGCGTGACGTCCTCGCTCAGCCGGTCGCCCAGGAGCTCGATGTCGCGGACGGCGTCGGAGACCGGGTCGAGCGTGTACTCAGTGAACTGGTAGCGCCCGGCCACTTCGAGGGCCGTCAGGTCGGCGCCGCCCCCAAAGAGGCCGAGCCCGCCGCACCCGGGGAGGGCCACGGCGGCGGTGAGGAGGGCGAGGAGGAGCGGGGAGCGGCGCATGGCGGGGAGATTGAGTGGGGCGGGACCCGGACGATACGACAGGGGTCTGACCCGCGGCTCGCGCCCACCACACCCCCCGATCCCATGCGGCCCCTCGTCCCCGTCCTACTCCTCGCCCTCGCCCTGCCCGCCAGCGCCCAGGTCGTCCCGACGCTCGACCTCGGCGTGGCCGGGGGCGTCAACTTCGCCTCGCTCGGCGACGCCGCCGGGGCCGACCTCGACAACGCGACCGGCTACCACGTCGGCGTCTACGCCGACGTCGGGGCCGCGTTCGTCTCGTTCCGAACGGGCCTCTACTACCTCTCGGCCGGCGACGTCGAACAGACGTCGGGGGGCGGGGTCGCGGCCGACTTCGTCACGGTCCCACTCGACCTCCACGTCCAGACGCCGACGCCGGTCATGAAGGCGTACGTGCTCGCCGGCCCCGAGGCCCGGTTCCCGCTCGGCGACGGCGGGACGTTTATCGACACGCGCGAGGTGAACGTGGCGGCCAACGTCGGCGTCGGGGTCAAGGGCGGCGTCCCGCTCGTCGGCCCGAGCGGGTTCCTCGAGGTCCGGTACTCGCGCGACGTGACCGGCTTCGCCGAGCTCGTGGCCGAGGACGTCGGGGCGACCGAGTACGAGGTCCACCTCGTCCTAGTCCGGGCCGGGATCGGGTTCTAGACCCGCCCTCCCGACACGGAAACGGCCCGCTGGCGGACGTCGCCAGCGGGCCGTCGTGCGTCGGCGCGGCGCTAGAACCGGAGGAGCGCGGCGGCCGGGCCGTGCGGGGCGAGGGCCTCGCGGGCGGCCTCGCTGCGGACGAGCTCGAGCCCGGCCCCCTGCTCCATGGCCTTGTCGAGCATGAGCTCGACGAGGTCGGGGACGGCCGTGATCTCGCCGCCCGTGGCCGCGTAGGTCCCGTCGGTCTGCGTCGTGAGCATCCCCGACCGGCGGTCGACGCCGCCAGGGAGCGTGGCGTCGTCGTCGACGACGAGGGTCATGACGCGCTGCTGGTTTAGCATGTCGAGCGTGTCGTCGAGCCCGGCGACCGCCCGCGACGAGAGGAGCTCCTGGACCTTCCCCAGCGTCTCGAGCTCCTCGCGGGCCTCGACCTCGCGCTGGAGCGGGAGGGCGGCCTCGGCCACCTCGGCCGTCGTCGCGTTCGTGTCGCACCCGAACCCGCCGGCCACGCGCTGGCGCGTGGCCTGGTCGAGCGCGTCGAGGAAGTCGGCCTCCATGTCGGCCGGGGCCGAGTAGATGAGGTGGCGGGCCTCGAGCGTCTTCGTGATGAGCTCGGCGGCGTGGGCCGTCCGCTTGGCCTGCGTCTTCCGGAGGTCGGCCTTGATGTCCTGGCGCTGGTCCTTCGAGGCGAAGTCGGTGACCGCGAGCTCCTGCCCGTCGAGCTCGAAGACCTCCTCGACGAGCCCGATCTGGGCGAAGAAGAACCGGCTCTTGTGGGCCGAGAGGAGAGCGATCGCGAACCGGTCGTTCTCGTCGCGGACGCGGGCGAGCGGCCGGACGTGCGGGTTGTCGGCGACGACGACGGCGTTGGGGAGCGTGATGGCCGTCCCGAGCCGCTCGAACAGCCCGATCTCGTCGCACGCGAAGAACGCCAGCCCGCGGCCGGTCTTCGGGAGCCCGCCCTCCAGGGCCTCCTCGATCCGCTCGCACTCGGCGCGGACGGCGTCTTTCCGATCGCCGGCCTCGTTGACGGCCCGCTCGCACAGGTCCTTGAACGTCGTCCGCCACGTCTGCCCGATCCGGGCCTCGGGCGTCATCTCCATGTAGAGGCTGACGACCGGGGCCCCGTCGGAGTGGGCGTCGTTGAGCCGCTGGAGGTGGTCCGGGGAGAGGAAGTGGAAGCCCGGGGTGGTCGTCCGGCGGCGGAGCTCGGAGAGGAGGGCGTCGCGGGCGTCGGGGGCGAGCGTCGTGGACATGGGGGGGGGGAAGGGTACCTGGTACGGGGTACGGGCGTGCAAGGGTGGCGCTCCGAGTACCCTGGGTGTACCTCGTACCGGGTACCTACGCCGGGCGCCGGAGGCGCCCCTCAGGGGAGCGGGTCGCCGGTGTAGGAGTCGACGGCCGGGTCGTCGTCGCGGTCGTCCTCGACCGAGCCGATCCGGGCGCGGAGGCCGGCCCGGGCCAGGTTGAGGGCCGCGGCCGTGTCCTTGAGCGAGGCGTCGAGGATCTGGGCCACCTCGGGGAGCGTGACGGCGAACTCGTCGTGGAGCACGACGGCCTGGCGGTCGAGCTCGGAGAACGTGGCGTCGGCGAGGGCGGCCCGGTCCTCGGCGCTGAGGTCGGCGTCGCGGTAGCCCTCGACGGCCGGGTCCTCCGGCGTCGAGGCCGCCAGGACCTCCTCGTAGGTGTCGACGTCGAACGGCTGGCGGAACTCGTAGAACTGCTCGCCGACGGCGTCGTTCTCGTCGCCGGTCGGGAGCTCCTCGTCGGTCGAGATCGCCTTCCGGCTCGCGTACCCGTGCTCCCGGCGGACGAACCGAGCCAACGCCCGGGCCTGGAGCCCGAGGAGCCACGCCCGGAACCCCATCTGATCGGCGTCGAACCGGTCGCGCCGCTCCCACGCCCGGACGAGCGCCTCGCCGACGAGCTCCTCCGGCGTGAGGTCGACGGCGGGCCGGTCGCCCCGCTCGTCCTCGTCCTCGTCCTGGACGTCGAGGAGGCGGGCGGCGGCGGCGTGGAGACTGTCCTGGTAGGGGGCGAGGGCCTCTTCGAAGGCGTCGCGGTCGCCGTCGAGGGCGCGGCGCCAGACCTCGGCGTTGGGAGGGGCGGCGGGCATAGGGGAGGGGGGAGGGGAAGGGCGGTGCCGGCACGGGGCCGGGCGCGGTGTGAACCGGGCGGGGCCGCGCTTGATCCGGCCCCGGCCCCGGAGCGCCCGTGAATCGAGCGGCGGGCGCCCCCCGAGACCCGCCGGCCCCGTCGGCCGGCCGCCGTCGGTCTGCCCACCCCCTAGTTCCCCAGCGCCCGGCTCGGCGCCGGCTCCGCGAGCGTGACGACGACGGGGAAGTGGTCGCTCACCGTGCGCGGGTCGTGCGCGTGGACGTACCGGACGTCGCGGACGAGCTCGTACAGCGCGGGCGAGAGGAGGACGTGGTCGATGGCGCTGAACTCGCCCTCGTCGAACGCCCCGTCCCGGTCGCGGTCCCAGTACGCCGTGAACCGCTCGGCCTGCGGGACGTCGCCGAGCACGTTGACGAGGTCGTCCGCGGGCCCCGGCCCGGCCGCCTTGACCGTCGCCAGCACGTCGGTGACGGGCCGCGAGCCGGCCCGGTCGAGGACGGCGTCGTCGTGGTCGTTGAGGTCGCCGAGGACGATGACCTCGCGGCCGGCCGCGACCTCGCCGGCCACGAGCCGGCGGATCACCTCGGCCTGGGCCTCCCGCCGGTCGCGCCGCGAGAGGTCGTCCGGGCGCGCGAGGAAGTGGACGCCGACGAGCGTGACGGGCCGGCCCGCGAGCGTCATCCGGGCCCAGAGGTTCTTCGACACCCCGTACGTCTGGTCGCCCACGCCCACCGGCACGCGGACGTCGGTCCGCCCGGCGGCCTCGACCGGGACGCGCGAGAGGAGCCCGACGTCCTGGCCCGTGAACCGGTCGCGGCCGTCGACGAGCGTCGCCGTGTAGCCCATCCCGGCCAGCGACTCCGCTACGAGGAGCCGGAGCGTCCGGAGGTCCTCGACCTCGGTCACGAGGACGACGTCGGCGTCGAGCGCGCGGATGGCGGTCCCGACGGCGTCGCGGTGGGCCCGGGCCGCGGCGGGGTCCCCCTTCCACGGGAACGTGGCCTCGCCCTCGTCGCCCTCCCCGTCGAACAGGAACTCCCCGTTGAACGTAGCCACGCGGACGCCCTCGACCTCCCACGTCGGCGCCGGCTCGACCTCGAACGGCGGCGGGGGCGCCCCGCTGGCGGCCGGGGCCGGCCCGGCACACCGGGCGAGCGCGAGGGCGAGGACGAGAGCGGAGAGGCGGGTCGGCATCGGCGGGGGGCGGACAGAACGAGGGGGCACGCCCGGTCAGACGCGCCCCCTCGAGCGGGGACCGGCCGGCCGGAGCCGGCGTGGTGGCGGCCCCGTAACCTAGAGGCGGACGGCGGCCGCGACGCCGGCGTAGAACCGGAACCGGCGCGGATCGACCGTGAACCCGGCCGGGCGGACCGGCCGCTGGCCCTCCGACCAGTTCGGGGCCCGCCGGCCGACCATCGACCGCTCGCTGTAGAAGTGGCGGGTCTTCCGCGAGAACGGCCGCTCGCTCGGGCGCGCGTGGTACACCTTGTGGGCGACCTCGAGGGCCTGCCGGAACGACGGCGAGTCGCTGAGCGGCGAGAGCGACGTGTGGAGCCGGCGCTTCGGGCTGCCCGGGTTGAACGCGCTGAACTGGTACGGGTCGAGGACGACGCCCTCGTAGGTGTCCTCGCCCCGGTACTCGGTCTCGACCCGGTTCCGGATCACCCACGCCACGAGCTCTTGCTCGTGGGCCTTCTTCGTCTCGGAGTAGATGCCCCGGGCGAGCCACAGGACGTCGTCGGTGACGGCGTCGAGCGAGAACGGGGGCGGTGCGTCGGAGACGGCGACGACCGGGACCGGCGGGGCCTCGCGCTCGGCCGAGGCGTGGACCGTGGAGAACAACGCGAGGAGGGGGAGCACGCCCGCGAGCACAATCGCGAGGCCCGTGGCGGCGGTTCGTCCGGCCTTCTGCATACGGTCGTCGTTGGTGAGCACGGCGCGCGGTCCGGCAGCCAGCCGCGCAGGGCAGAACCAACGCAGAGACTCTGCCGCGGGCGTGAACTACGGGGATAGAGGGCGCTATGGGTGCGTGAAGAGACGGAGAACGGTCCGTGAGGGCCCTCGGGGCCGCTTCCCAGGCAGTCTCGTCCCTCCGCGAGGGTTCTCACTTCGGGACGCCCGTCTACGGCGGTAGCCTCTCATGACCGCTCCCCTGGACACGCCCGTGGACACGCCCCCCCGCATCGTCGCTGACGCAAACATCCCCGCGGTCGGGGCGGCGTTCGGGCCGCTGGGCTCGGTCCGGCGGATCCCCGGGCGCGAGATCGACCGGGCCGCCGTCCGAGACGCCGACGTCCTCCTCGTGCGGAGCGTGACGCCGGTCGACGCCGCGCTCCTCGACGGCACGGCCGTCCGCTTTGTCGGCTCGGCCACGGCCGGGACCGACCACGTGGACGCCAGGGCGCTGGCGGCGCTCGGGGTCGCGTTCGCCCACGCCCCCGGGTCCAACGCGACGTCCGTCGTCGAGTGGGTGCTCGCGGCGCTCCTGGCGACGGCCGCCGAGCGGGGCGGGGGGCTGGCGGGCCGGACGCTCGGCGTCGTCGGGGCGGGGCAGGTGGGGGGGAGGCTCGTCCCGCGCGCCCTGGCCCTCGGGATGCGCGTCGTCGCGTCCGACCCTCCGCG